>JAVEVA010000153.1:0-3351 GCA_034005275.1 Thauera sp.
ACCCAAACATCAAATCTGCAGCCTGAGACGTAGCCGGTCCGGAGTTAGAAAAATTGGTTCACGCCGTCATCGGGTCGATGTGCGAAATGGATGCCACCCATTTGTTTGGTGACGTTGCAGCCCGCCACCTGTGGGACGAATATTGTTGGCAGCTGCAGGAAGGGCCATATGACGATGATTTGGATGGATTTGGATCAATAAGTGAAGGCTTTGAAGACGTGCTGAATGCGGCCCTGGAGGCCGAGCTGGATAAAATCCCCAAACACGTCTTGCTTTTTTTGAGTATCTATTCCCGAAATGAAGCCGGTACTGATGCCGGCTACAACAACATTGGCGAAATTAGTCGTGACAATATTGCCGCTGCCGTGCGGGAACGAGTAGATCAGATAGCATCACGGCGAAACATCGAGCTCATCGGTCCACATAGAGGCGATGCTATCTCCATGGAAATCAGTATCGGCGGGCGGGCTGGTAAGGCACTCTCTGATGCAGGGGAATGCTCCGACTTCGTGGCGGAACATGCTGACCAACTGATATCGGGTGACTTTGATGATATTGCTCAAGTTGGAAAAGAGCTGTTGGAGCGTTACATGCAGCTGTTGCACGAAGGCGGAGATGACTTTTTGCTATCAGAGCTGCTTGATCGGTTCGATGAGGAAATTAGGGGGTTGGTGTTGGAGAAAGACATCCGTCCGGCCCTGGAAAATGCGGTGAGGCAGTTACAGGAAGCGCTGGATGAAGTGTAATGATCCGGCGAAATTCCACAGCCAGGCTTTCAGTGCGCTTATCCTTCAAAGGCGGATTCCAGGGCATACTTGCTGGATTTTTTGATCAGATCATCCTGGCCCAGCAGCTTCCTTACTGAAGCCATGCTGCCGACGCCGGTATGCATGTCATTGCGTTTGCGCATGCTTCACCTCGCGCATTGTCGCTGGCCAGGGCCACCACTGTGGGATGAGCAGCGGGAGGGAGTCGGGTTCTGATGTGAAGCAACACGTCAACCCAACATGCCCTTGAGATCCTTGAGCATCAGGAACAGATGGTACGGATCGGTCGGGCTGGGTTCGAATTCCCGGGATTCGTACCACTGACGGGCAGCATCGTCTTTCGCATGGACCAACAGGCGGCGAATCCCGGCGATATCGGCGGCCTGCGCGGTGCGCAGCAGGGCGTCTTTGAGCAAGGCTTGTCCCAGCCCTTTACGCTGATGCGCCTTGTCCACGGCGAGCCGGGCCAGGATCATGACCGGCACCGGGTGGCGTGCCAGCCCCTTCATGACTCGCGAGGGCGCGACCTCCGGAACGACACTGCCAACGGCCAGGCTGTAGAAGCCGACCACCACATCACCCTGGCAGCAAACGTAGGTCTGCGCACTGTTTGCCTTCTGATTGACGAGGGCATAGCGCTGCAGAAACTGGTTCAGCGCGGCTTGGCCGCAGTCGAAAGCATCGACCTGATCCGTGGCAAGGAGCTTGCGAACGGGTGCGTAGGCATCACTCAACCGAGCACCCCGGGTTCACGCAGCAATTTCTTCAGGCGAGGTTTGCTCTGCACCGGCCGATCCAACGCTTCTTGGAAGGCCTGCCACTGCGTCTCGTCGAGGACGAACTGGCGACGATCCGCCAGTGTCTGCGCGGCCGCCGTCACGCCCGCGTCGAGCAGGAACTCACTGACAGTCTTGTGGGAGGCGCGTGCGGCTTCCTGCAACTGATGTGCTCCCCCTAATCAGTGCCACCGGCAATTTAGTAAAGTCCGTTTTCGAGCAGGAGAATGGACTTGAAGAAGCGATTTTCAGAAGAGCAGATCATCGGTTTTTTGCAGCAGGCAGAAGCCGGAGTGCCGATCAAGGAGCTGTGCCGACAGTACGGCTTCAGTGATGCCTCGTTCTACAACTGGCGGGCGAAGTTTGGCGGCATTGGCCTGCTGCCGGTTCGGTTGACACGAACCTAAGCTTTTTGAGCCTCCTCGAACTGTACCGGGCTGAGGTAGCCGAGGGTCGAGTGGCGTCTGCGCGGATTGTAGAAGCGCTCGATGTAATCGAACACATCAGCACGCGCTTGATCGCGGGTCCGATATACCTTGCGTGCAGTCCGCTCGGTCTTCAATGAACTGAAGAAGCTTTCCATCGCGGAGTTGTCCCAGACCTCGCCCGCTCGGCTCATGCTGCAGGTGATGCCCTGTTCCTGCAGCAGCCCTTGGAAGTGCGCGCTGGTGTATTGGCTGCCCTGATCCGAGTGGTGCAGCAGCGATACCGGCTTGCCCCGTCGCCACACGGCCATCATCAACGCGTCGACGACCAGCTGCGAAGTCATGCTCGCCTGCATTGACCAACCCACAATGCGCCGTGAGTACAGATCGAGCACCGCCGCAGTGTATAGCCAGCCCTCAGCTGTCCAAATGTAGGTGACGTCCGCCACCCACTTCTGATTCGGGCCGTCGGCCTGGAACTGACGGTCGAGCACGTTGGCAGCCACTGCGCTGCGCTCACCACGATCCTTGGGCAGGCCGCGCCTGCGCGGGCGGGAACGCAGCCCGAGCGCTCGCATGAGTCGTTCGATACGGTGCAGTCCGCACGATTGCCCTTGCGCCAGGACATCGTGCCAGACGCGTCGCGCACCATAGGTACGGTCGCTCAACACAAAGCTTTGGCGGATCAGGCCGCCAAGCTGCTCATCGCGCCGGCTGCGCTCGCTGCGCGGGCGCGTGAGCCACGCGTAAAAGCCACCTCGTGAGACACCGAGCGCCTCGCACATCAGATTCACCGGCCAGATTCCTCGGTGTTTCGCCACGAAGCCGAATCTCACATCGACTCCTTCGCGAAGTAGGCCGCGGCTTTTTTCAAGATGTCGCGCTCCATCTTGAGCTTGGCCACTTCCTTGCGAAGCCGCGCAATCTCGGCGTCGGCTGTCTTCATCTGCCCCTGACCGGGAAACGCCTCAGGCCCGTCCTGCCGTTGCAAACGAACCCACTTGCGCAAGACGTTCTCATGAACATCCAGATCACGTGCCGCCTGGGGGATCGATACGCCCCCAGAAACGACCAGCCGCACCGCCTCCTGCTTGAACTCACTGCTGAACTGCCTTCTTGTCTTCATCTACTACTCCTGTCTCGTTTAACACCTTAACAAGGTGTCAACGAAACCGGCAGCAGGCCAGCTCGCCCATATCGGCTGGGAGATGGCGACGAGGAGGCGATTCAGTTCCTGAGCCACGTGTTCCAGCGCGAGTAGCGGGAAAAACCACACTGCCAGCGACCAGGGTAGGGCGCCGAGCCAGAACAGCAGCAGGCAGCAGGGCAGCAGGGCCGTGTACGTGATGCCGTTGAACACGCCCTGGTCGCGCAGCATGCCGG
>JAVEVA010000071.1:0-15643 GCA_034005275.1 Thauera sp.
TGGAACTGGTTGACGATGATGCCTTCGACGCGCAGTTCGCGGTTGTGGTCGGCGCGGATTTCGGCGACGTTGTCGAGCAGGGCGTAGAGGGCTTTGCGGGCGAATTCGTCGCAGTCAAAAGGAATCAGGCAGCGGTCGGCAGCGATCAGTGCCGAGCGGGTGAAGAAGTTGAGTGCGGGCGGGGTGTCGATGAAGATTTCGTCGAAGTCTTCGCTCAACTCGTCGAGCGCTTCGCGCAGTTTGAAGATCTTGTAGCGCGATTCGAGCTTGCTCTGCAGTTCTTCAAGTGCCGGATGCGAAGGCATCAGATGCAGGTCGGGGAAAGCCGAAGGCACGACGAAGTCGGCGGTGGCGCGTGGATTGAGCTTGAAGTTCAGCGTCTGATCGAAGAAGTCGGCGAGGTTGCTTTCCGGCGCTTCGCTGTCGTTGCCGAGCAGGTACTGGCTGGAGTTGCCTTGTGGATCGAGGTCAATCACCAGGGTGCGCCGGCCCTGCTGGGCGCTGATGGCGGCGAGATTGCAGGTGATGGTGGATTTGCCCACGCCGCCTTTCTGATTGAATACCACGCGTCGCATCGATGAGCCTCTTCGCTGAGTTTGCTTCGGATGACGTCATTCTGCCAAAAAGTGCGAATGAGGGGTGGGCGCCAAGTGTCCAAGTGCGATTGGCTGCGCTAGAATCGTCAGGTATTGCCGCCGAACGCAGTCTGTCTCCGGGATTGCGTCCGGCGCGCATGATCTGCCCTTCAGCGAAGGGCTTTCGATCCGGAAGGCGCTGGCAAAGGCGCCTCCTGCTCACACCCCGACCAGCAAATTCCCCAGCACAAAGGATGCCATCATGGACCAGGATTTCATCGCCGCCGCGCTTGATTACCACCGCTCGCCAACGCGAGGCAAGATTTCCGTCGTTCCCACCAAGAGCCTGACCAATCAGCATGACCTTGCCCTGGCCTACTCGCCGGGGGTGGCTGCTGCCTGTGATGCGATCGTCGCCGATCCGGGGCAGGCTTCCGAGCTCACCAGCCGGGGCAATCTGGTTGCAGTGGTCACCAATGGCACTGCAGTGCTGGGTCTGGGCAACATCGGTCCGCTGGCCGCCAAGCCGGTGATGGAAGGCAAGGGCTGCCTGTTCAAGAAGTTCGCCAACATTGACGTGTTCGACATCGAGCTGGCGGAGAACGACCCTGACAAGCTGATCGAGATCATCGCTGCGCTTGAGCCGACGCTGGGTGGGATCAATCTGGAAGACATCAAGGCGCCCGAGTGCTTCTATATTGAGCAGAAGCTGCGCGAACGGATGAAGATTCCGGTTTTCCATGATGACCAGCACGGCACGGCAATCATTTCTGCTGCCGGCCTGATCAATGGTCTGAAAGTGGTGGACAAGGACATCGGTGAGGTCAAGCTGGTGTGCTCGGGCGCCGGTGCGGCGGCGATTGCCTGTCTGGATCTGATGGTCAGCGTGGGCCTGAAGCGCGAGAACATCTACGTGTGCGATTCGCGCGGCGTGATTCATGAAGGTCGTGAAGCCAACATGGAGCCCAACAAGGCGCGTTACGCGCAGAGCACCTCGGCACGCACGCTGGGCGATGTGATTGACGGGGCCGACGTTTTCCTTGGCGTGTCGACTGCCGGGGTGCTCAAGCCGGAGATGGTCGCCCGCATGGCGCCGCGTCCGCTGATTTTTGCGCTGGCCAATCCCAATCCGGAAATCCTGCCCGAGGACGCCAAGGCCGTTCGTCCGGACTGCGTGATTGCCACCGGCCGTTCCGACTATCCCAATCAAGTCAATAACGTCCTTTGCTTCCCCTTCATTTTCCGCGGGGCGCTTGATGTTGGCGCGACCACGATCAACGAGGAAATGAAGCTTGCCTGTGTGCATGCGATTGCCGAACTGGCCCAGGCCGAAGCGAGCGATGTGGTCGCCTCGGCGTATGGTGGTCAGGATCTCGGCTTCGGTCCCGAGTTCATCATCCCGAAACCTTTTGATCCGCGCCTGATCGTCAAGATTGCGCCGGCAGTGGCGAAGGCAGCGATGGATTCCGGGGTGGCGACGCGACCGATCGAGAATTTCGACGCCTATATCGGCAGTCTCAATGCTTTCGTCTACCAGTCCGGCATGGTGATGAAGCCGGTGTTTGCGGCGGCCAAGGAAGTTGTTGCCGGCGGCAAGCGGGTGATTTATGCCGAAGGTGAAGACGAGCGCGTGCTCCATGCAATGCGGGTGGTGGTCGATGAAAATCTTGCTTGCCCGATCCTGGTCGGTCGTCCCGAGGTGATCGAGAAGCGCATCCAGCGGCTTGGACTCAATCTGGTGATCGGCCGTGATTTCGGGGTGATCAATCCGGAGTCTGATCCGCGTTTCCGCGAGCTGTGGTCGGCGTATTACGAGTTGATGGGGCGGGATGGTGTGACGCCGGAGATGGCCAAGGGCGTGGTACGTCGTGACAACACCCTGATCGCGGCGATGATGCTGCGTCGCGGTGAAGCCGATGCGATGGTGTGCGGTATTTCCGGCAGCTACGAGCATCACCTTGGCCACGCGCGCGACGTCATCGGTCTGGCTCCGGGTGTCACTCAGCTGGCAGCGATGAATCTGCTGCTGCTGCCCAAGCGCCTGCTTGCCGTGACCGATACCCATGTCAACGAAAATCCGAGTGCCGAGGAGCTCGCCGACATCACTTTGATGGCGGCGGAGGCCTTGCGCAGTTTCGGCATCGCGCCGAGCGCTGCGCTGTTGTCCAGTTCCAACTTCGGCAGCTCCAGTTCGGCTTCGGCGCGCAAGATGCGTCGTGCCACCGAAATCCTGCACAGTACCGCACCTGAACTCAACGTCGATGGCGAGATGCATGGCGATGCGGCGCTTTCGGTCAAGATCCGCGACAACGTTCATCCTGACTCCCGTCTGCGCGGGGAGGCCAATCTGCTGGTGATGCCCAACGTGGATGCCGCCAATATCTCGTTCAATCTGATGAAAGTGGCCAACAGCGACGGTGTTTCGGTGGGGCCGATCCTGCTCGGTGCAGCGAAGCCGATGCACATCCTCACCCCTTCGGCGACGGTGCGCCGCCTGGTGAATATCACCGCCCTGGCGGTGGTCGATGCGGAGGCCTTGCGCAACCGCAGCTGAGGGTTTGCCGGCGTTGCCGGGTTGTTGCTGCCTGCTGGGTGAGTGAACGCTTTTTGAGGAGTGAACATGAATCATCGCATTGCCATCGACTGCCACGGCGGCCCCGAAGTGTTGCGCTGGGAGGCGGTCGACGTGCCGCCGCCTGCTGCCGGTGAAGTGCGCATTCGTCAGCAGGCGGTAGGGGTCAATTTCATCGACACCTATCACCGCAGCGGTCTTTACCCGCTTGCCCTGCCGAGCGGGCTCGGCCTGGAAGCTGCCGGGGTGATCGAGGCGATTGGCGAAGGCGTCAGCGGCTTTGCGGTCGGCGACCGGGTGGGTTACACCAGTGGCCCGCTCGGGGCTTACGCTGAAGTGCGCAATCTTGACGTTCGCCATGTGCTCAAGTTGCCGTCTGCAATCCGTTTTGAGCAGGCGGCGGCGATGCTGCTGCAAGGGATCACGGCTCACTATCTGGTGCATGACAGCTATCCGGTGTGCGCTGGCGACAATGTGCTGGTGCATGCGGCAGCCGGTGGCGTCGGCTCCTTGCTGGTGCAGTGGGCGAAGCTGCTCGGGGCGCGTGTCATCGGCACCGTCGGCAGTGCGGCGAAAGCTGAACGTGCGCTGGCTCTCGGTTGCGATGAAGTGATCCAGTATCGGGAAGAAGCGTTCGCGCCCAGAGTGCGGGCATTGACTGGCGGCGAAGGGGTGGCAGTGGTGTATGACGCCATCGGTCATGACACTTTTGCGGATTCGTTGTCTTGCCTGCGCCGGCGCGGGATGATGGTGAGTTTCGGCAATGCCACCGGGCCAGTGGCGCCGTTTACTTGCGCGCAGCTGCAGCAGGGCGGCTCGTTGTATGTCACCCGTCCGATGCTGGGTGACTACATCGCCAGCCGTGAAGAACTGGAGCAGCGCAGTGCAGCGCTGTTCGAAGTGGTTGGCAGTGGGCAGTTGCGCATCGACATCGGTCAGCACTATCCCTTGCGTGAAGCGGCGCAAGCGCACCGCGATCTGGAGGCACGCCAGACTACCGGGGCCAGCGTGTTGCTGGTGTGAGGCTCATGCTCTGCGCTTGAGTTTGGTCTGAGTCCTGCACGGGGCATGGCCCCGTGCCTACAGGGTGTTTCCCTCGCAGGGCGATTTCCCCGCAGGGTGTTTTCTCCACTGGGTGTTTTTGCCTGGAATTGCGTTCGCTCGTGTCGATCAGCGTCGACAGGGTAAAATCAGCGCATGAACTCCAGCATCGTTTCCCCCGCGCAGCCGGCGCTCGCGCCGCGTTTTGTGCACTTGCGCCTGCACACCGAATATTCGATCACTGACGGGATCGCTCCGATCAACGAGGCGGTGGCTGCGGCTGCGGCGGATGGCATGCCGGCGCTGGGCATCAGCGATCTGGCCAACCTGTTCGGCATGGTGAAGTTCTATCGCCAGGCGCGTGAGCAGGGGGTGAAGCCGATCATCGGCGTCGACTGCTGGATCGAGAACAGCAGCGAGCGTGACAAGCCGGCGCGGGTATTGCTGATCTGCATGAATCGCCGCGGCTATGGCCAGCTGTGCGAGCTGCTGACGCGGGCTTATCTGGAAAACAAGTATCGTGGCCGGGCCGAGATGCGCCGCGAATGGTTCGATGCCGAGAGTGCCAGTGATCTGATCTGTCTGTCCGGCGCCCAGCATGGCGATGTCGGCAGCGCGCTGCTGGCGGGCAATCCTGAACTGGCTCAGAGTGTTGCCGCAGACTGGGCAGCACGTTTTCCGCAACGTTTCTACATCGAGTTGCAACGTGCCGGTCATGCCGGCGCGGAAGCTTTGCTGCGCGAGTCGCTCGCGCTGGCGGCGGCGCTCGATTTGCCGCTGGTCGCCACTCATCCGGTCGAATTCATCCGCCGTGAGGATTTCGATGCGCACGAAGCGCGGGTCTGCATTGCCGAAGGCTATGTGCTGGCCGACAAGCGTCGGCCGCGTGATTTTACGACCGAACAGTATTTCAAAAGCAGCGACGAGATGTGCGCGCTGTTTGCCGATCTGCCTGAAGCGCTCGAAAACGCAGTTGAAATCGCCCGCCGCTGCTCGCTCACCGTGCAGCTGGGCAAGAACTTCCTGCCTGATTTTCCCACCCCAGATGGCATGTCGCTTGACGACTTCCTGGTTGCCGAAGCTAAACGTGGGCTGGAAGAGCGTCTGGTGCAGCTCTACCCCGATGCAGGTGAGCGCGAGCAGCAGCGCGCGCGCTATGAGGAACGGCTGAAATTCGAGACCGATACCATCATTCAGATGGGTTTTCCGGGCTACTTCCTCATCGTTGCCGACTTCATCCAGTGGGCGAAGGAAAACGGCGTGCCGGTGGGGCCGGGACGAGGTTCGGGGGCCGGTTCGCTGGTGGCTTATGCGCTGAAGATCACCGACCTTGATCCGCTTGCCTATGCGCTGCTGTTCGAGCGCTTCCTCAATCCGGAACGGGTGTCGATGCCTGACTTCGACATCGACTTCTGCCAGGACAACCGCTATCGCGTCATCGAATATGTTCGCCAGCGCTACGGCAAGGAAGCGGTGAGCCAGATTGCCACTTTCGGCACCATGGCTTCGAAGGCGGTGGTGCGCGATGTCGGTCGCGTGCTTGATCTGCCTTACGGCTTGTGTGACCGTCTCTCCAAGCTGATTCCGATCGAAGGCGCCAAGCCGATGTCGCTTGCCAAAGCCTATGAGGCGGAGCCGCAGATCGGCGAGATGATGCAGGACGGCCATGACGGCGAAGCGGTGCAGACGCTGTGGGGGCTGGCGCAGCCGCTGGAAGGCTTGAGCCGCAACGTCGGCATGCACGCTGGTGGGGTGTTGATCGCGCCGGGCAAGCTGACCGATTTCTGTCCGCTCTATATTGCCGATGGCGAAGATGCTTCGCCGGTGTCGCAGTTCGACAAGGATGACGTCGAAGCGGTCGGCTTGGTGAAGTTCGACTTCCTCGGTCTGCGCAACCTGACGATTATCGAACTGGCGCTTGAGTATGTCGAACGTCTGGAAGGCAGCCGGCCTGATCTGATGAGTCTCGGTTTTGAAGATCCGGCGGCGTACCAGATTCTCAAGGATGCCAACACCACGGCGATCTTCCAGGTTGAATCCGACGGCATGAAGAAGCTGCTCAAGAAGCTCGCGCCTGACCGTTTCGAAGACATCATCGCCGTGCTCGCCCTCTACCGTCCGGGGCCGCTGGGTTCAGGGATGGTCGATGACTTCATCCTGCGCAAGAAAGGCCAGCAGGAAATCGATTACTTTCACCCCGATCTGACCGCCTGCCTGGAGCCGACTTACGGCGTCATCGTGTACCAGGAACAGGTGATGCAGATCAGCCAGATCATCGGCGGCTACACCTTGGGTGGTGCCGACATGCTGCGTCGGGCGATGGGTAAGAAAAAGCCCGAGGAAATGGCCCAACACCGCGCCACCATCGCCGATGGTGCCAAGGAAAAAGGCTATGATCCGGCGCTGGCCGAACAGCTGTTCGACCTGATGACCAAGTTTGCCGAATACGGCTTCAACAAGTCGCACACCGCTGCGTATGCGGTGGTCACTTACCACACCGCCTGGCTGAAAGCGCATCATTGCGCCGCCTTCATGGCTGCCACCCTGTCGTCGGATCTCGACAATACCGACACGGTGAAAATCTTCTATGAAGATACGCTGGCCAACAAGGTCAAGGTCTTGCCGCCGGACGTCAATGCGTCGGATTACCGTTTCGTGCCGGTCGACCGCAGCACCATCCGTTATGGCCTGGGGGCAGTGAAAGGGGTGGGCGAGCCGGCAGTGCGTGCGCTGATCCGCGCCCGCGAGCAGGGCGGTGAGTTTGTCGATCTGTTCGATTTCTGCGCCCGTGTCGATCGCAAGCTTGCCAATCGCCGGGTGCTGGAAGCGCTCATCCGCGCGGGAGCGATGGACGCACTCAGCGGCCATCAGGACCTTGACCGCGCCCAGCTCATTGCCACCGTGGCATTGGCGATGGACGCCGCCGAGCAGGCGGCAGCCAATGCCATGCAAGGTGGCCTGTTTGACGATATTCCCGAAGCGGCCGGCGCGGCGCCCGAGTTCGTCCGTGAGCGGCCGTGGACCGAGCGCGAACGTCTCAAGGAAGAAAAGCTCGCCATTGGTTTCTTCCTTTCCGGCCATCCGTTCAACACTTATCGCAGCGAAGTGCGCCGTTTCATCAGCCGCAATCTGAGCCAGCTGGAGCCGGGGCGGGAGCTGATCATGCTTGCCGGGGTGGTGATGGAAGTGCGCACCAAGATGGGCAATCGCGGCAAGATGGCTTTTGTCCAGCTCGATGATGGCAGCGCTGCACGAGAAATCGCTGTGTATGCTGAAGTGCTGGATGCCAACCGCGGCAAGATCGTCACCGATGAATTGCTGGTGGTCGAAGCCAAGGTGAGCAAGGACGATTTTTCTGGCGGCCTGCGCGTGGTTGCCGAGCGTCTGTTGACCCTGGGTGAAGCCCGTGCCCGCTTTGCCCGCGGCCTGCAGTTGAAGATTGATGCTCAGCTGGCTGGCGATGCCCCGGCAGCTGCCGAGAAGCTGGCGCAGCTGCTCGAAACCTATCGCGCCGGCGAGAGCCCGGTGCGGGTCTGCTACCGCAACGCGGAAGCCAGCGGCGAGCTGACCCTGGGTGAAAGCTGGCGGCTGCGCCTCGAAGACGGTTTGCTCGACGGTCTGCGCGAGTGGCTCAGCGCGGAGGCGGTCGAGATCGTGTATTGAGCAGCGCCAAGAGCGGTTCTTGTGTGTGGTGATGCGGCCAAGGGCAGGCACGAGGCCTGCCCTTGCGCACTCTTGTGGGTGCAAGTCCCACCGTAAGTTGATCACAGCGAACGAAGCGAAGCGAAGCGCAACTGCATGTGCGATCACGTCGCCGGCAATTACCGCATCCTCACAGCGCCCGGTCAGGCATTTCGCCAGACCAGTCATCGCAGATCTCGTAGGGGCGACCCTCGTGGTCGCCCTTGCCCCGGCGCCAGATCAAACAGGGCGGCCTGTTGTGGCTCAACCACCAGGGCCGCCCCTGTGCGGAGGCGTTCTGGCGGGCACCGGCTTGCTGGTCCATGATCGGTAGGGATGTGTCTTGCGTGCCGCGCTGCCTTCGAGCCTGCGCAGACGCTCGCAGCTGATTTGCCGTCAATCGTGGTATGGGGTGAAGTACCCGGCACGTGCTAAAATGACCCGTTTTGGTCAAATGCGGCCAGTCCGCTTCCAGCATGACACAGTTCGCCAAGGAAACCCTGCCGATCAGCCTTGAGGAGGAGATGCGCCACTCCTACCTCGATTACGCGATGAGCGTGATTGTCGGGCGGGCGCTGCCGGATGCGCGCGATGGTCTCAAGCCGGTGCATCGGCGTGTGCTGTTTGCCATGCATGAGCTGTCCAATGACTGGAACCGGCCCTATAAGAAATCGGCGCGTATCGTCGGTGACGTCATCGGCAAGTACCACCCGCATGGCGATACGGCGGTCTATGACACCATCGTCCGGATGGCGCAGGATTTCTCGCTGCGCTACATGCTGGTCGATGGTCAGGGCAACTTCGGTTCGGTCGATGGCGACAACGCGGCGGCGATGCGTTACACCGAAATCCGCATGGCGCGCATCGGTCACGAACTGCTCACCGACCTCGACAAGGAAACAGTCGATTTCGGCCCCAACTACGATGGTTCGGAGAAAGAGCCGCTGGTGATGCCGGCGCGCATTCCCAATCTGCTCATCAATGGTTCGAGCGGCATTGCGGTGGGGATGGCGACCAATATCCCGCCGCACAATCTTGGCGAAACCATCGACGCCTGCCTGCAGCTGCTCGCCGACCCCGAGACCGACATCGAGGCGCTGATCAACATCATCAAGGCGCCCGACTTCCCCACGGCCGGGCTGATCTATGGCCTGCATGGGGTGCATGAAGGTTATCGCACCGGGCGCGGGCGGGTGATCATGCGCGCGCGCACCCATTTCGAGCCGATCGGCAAGAGCGACCGTCAGGCGATCATCGTCGATGAGCTGCCTTATCAGGTGAACAAGCGCACCTTGCAGGAGCGCATGGCCGAGCTGGTGAACGAAAAGCGCATCGAAGGCATCAGCGAAATCCGCGATGAATCCGACAAGTCGGGCATGCGGCTGGTGATCGAGCTCAAACGTGGCGAAATGCCCGAAGTAGTGCTCAACAAGCTGTTCAAGCACACCCAGCTGCAGGACAGCTTCGGCATGAACATGGTGGCGCTGGTCGACGGCAAGCCACGACTGCTCAACCTGAAGCAGATGCTGGTGTGCTTCCTTGAGCACCGCCGCGAAGTGGTCACCCGCCGCACCATTTTCGAGCTGCGCAAAGCGCGTGACCGTGGCCACATCCTCGAAGGTCTGGCGGTGGCGCTGTCCAATGTTGACGAGATCATCGCGCTGATCAAGGCCGCTGCGACGCCGCCGGAAGCCAAGCGCGCGCTGATGGCACGCGAATGGCGTTCGGCGCTGGTCGAGGAAATGCTCACCCGTGCGCTGGCCGACAGCTATCGCCCAGAAGGTCTTGATCCGCAATACGGTCTTTCCGCTCAGGGCTACAAGCTGTCCGACGCCCAGGCGCAGGCGATTCTCGAACTGCGCCTGCAGCGCCTCACCGGCCTTGAGCAGGACAAGATCGTCGATGAATACCGGCAAGTGATGGAGCTGATCACCGATCTGCTCGACATCCTCGCCCGTCCCGAGCGCGTCACGGCGATCATCGTCGACGAGCTCACCGCCGTGCGCAACCAGTTTGGCGATCCGCGTCGCTCGGAACTGGTGATGAACACTGCCGAGATCAACATCGAAGACTTGATTGCGCCGGAAGACATGGTGGTCACCCTGTCGCATTCGGGCTATTTCAAGCGTCAGCCGCTGACCGACTATCGTGCGCAGCGCCGTGGCGGCCGCGGCAAGCAGGCGACGTCGATGAAGGACGAGGATTTCATCGACCAGCTGTTCGTCGCCAATACCCACGACACCGTACTGTGCTTCTCCAGTCGCGGTCGCTGCTACTGGCTCAAGGTTTATGAAGTGCCGGAAGGCACGCGCAACTCGCGCGGCAAGCCGATCGTCAATCTGTTCCCCTTGCTCGAAGGCGAGAAGATCACTGCGGTGCTGCCGGTGAAGGAATTCGACGAAGAGCATTTCGTCTTCATGGCCACCAGTGAAGGCACGGTCAAGAAAACTGCGCTCAGTGCGTTTGCCAATCCGCGCAAGGCCGGCATCATCGCCGTCAATCTGGATGATGGCGATCACCTCATCGGCGTGGCGATCACCGATGGCGAATGCGATGTGATGCTGTTCTCCGATGCTGGCAAGGCGGTGCGCTTTGCCGAAAGCGATGTGCGGCCGATGGGGCGCGAAGCACGTGGCGTGCGCGGCATGACGCTTGAAGAAGGTCAGGCGGTGATTGCGATGCTGGTGGCGCAGGATGAGTCGCTGTCGGTGCTCACCGCCACTGAAAACGGCTATGGCAAGCGTACCCCGGTGGCCGAATATACCCGCCACGGCCGCGGCACCAAGGGCATGATCGCCATCCAGACTTCCGACCGCAATGGCAAGCTGGTCGGTGCGGTGCTGGTCGATGAGCGCGCAGAAGTGATGCTGATTTCGACCGGTGGCGTGCTGATTCGCACCGGGGTGGACAGCATCCGCGAAATGGGACGCGCCACCCAGGGCGTGACCCTGATCAACCTGGACGAAGGCACTTTCCTCGCCAGCATCGAAAAACTCGCCGAAGCGGATGAAGACGAGGACGCTGACGAAGGTGCAGACGGAGAGGAAGGCGAGGGCGGCGAGCAGGACAGCGCTGCAGTCAGCGAACACGATCACCAACTTGATGATCAGCCCGATGATCCGCCAGCCGACGATTCCGGCGACGCGGTGGGTGAAGACGAACAGGGAGAGCAGTGATGCACAGGGTGTGGAATTTCAGTGCCGGCCCGGCGGTGTTGCCTGAAGCCGTGTTGCGCCAGGCGGCAGACGAGATGCTTGACTGGCAGGGCAGCGGCATGGGGGTGATGGAAATGAGCCATCGCGGCAAGCATTTCACTGCCATCGCCGCGCAGGCCGAAGCGGATCTGCGCGAGCTGCTCGCCGTGCCGGCCAATTACCGCATCCTGTTCATGCAGGGCGGGGCGATTGCGCTCAATGCGATCATTCCGCTCAATCTGCTCGGTGGGCGCAGTTGCGCTGATTACGTCGTCACCGGTTCGTGGTCGCAGAAATCGGCCCGCGAAGCGGCCAAGTACACCCGGGTGAACATCGCTGCCAGCAGCGAAGCCAGCGGTTTCACCAGCCTGCCGGCGCTGGCGGACTGGCAGCTGTCGGCCGATGCCGCGTATGCCTTCGTCTGCAGCAATGAAACCATTGGCGGGGTCGAATTCGACTTCGACCCCGATCTGGCCAGCGTCGGCCGTGGTGACTTGCCACTGGTGGCCGACATGAGCTCGGACATCCTGTCGCGTCCGCTCGACGTGGCCAAATACGGCCTCATCTTCGCCGGTGCCCAGAAGAACATCGGCCCTGCCGGCTTGAGCATTGTCATCGTGCGCGAGGATCTGCTCGGTCAGGCGCATCCGCTGTGCCCGAGCGTGTTCGATTTCAAAGTGCTCGCCGAACACGCTTCGATGTACAACACGCCGCCGACTTACGCCATCTATATCGCCGGCCTGGTGTTCCAGTGGCTGAAGCGCGAAGGCGGGCTGGCGGAGATCGAAGTGCGCAACATCGCCAAGGCGAAGCTGCTCTACGACTTCCTTGATGGCAATGATTTCTATACCACCCGCGTCGATCCGGCCTGCCGCTCGCGCATGAACGTGCCTTTCCTGCTGCGTGATGAAGCGCTCAACGGTGCTTTCCTTGCCGAAGCGGAAGCGGCCGGGCTGATGCAGCTCAAAGGGCACAAGTCGGTTGGCGGCATGCGCGCTTCGATCTACAACGCGATGCCGCTCGCCGGGGTGCAGGCGCTGGTGGATTTCATGGCCGGTTTCGCCCGTCGCCACGGCTGAGGAGAGCGAACGATGAGTGACGAACTGCTCAGGCTGCGCACCGAGATCGACCGTCTCGATGAGGAGATTCTCGCCCGTCTGTGTGAACGTGCGCGCTGTGCGCAACGGGTGGGCGAAGTCAAGCAGGGGCTGCCGCCGTTCTACCGTCCCGAGCGCGAAGCTCAGGTCCTGCGTCGGCTGGCGGAGCTCAACCCCGGCCCGCTGCCGGACGATGCGGTGAAAACCATTTTCCGCGAAGTGATGTCAGCCTGTCTCGGGCTGGAACATCCACAGCGCGTCGCTTATCTCGGTCCGGCCGGCACTTTTTCCGAAAGCGCCAGCCGCAAGCAGTTCGGCTCTTCGCCCAGCTTTCTGCCGATGGCGACCATTGAAGAAGTTTTCCGCGCGGTGGAAGCCGGCAATGTCGATTACGGCGTGGTGCCGGTGCAGAACTCGACCGAAGGGGCGGTCAGCCTCACCCTCGATCTGCTGCTGCACAGCCCGGTGCGGGTGAATGGTGAAGTCAACCTGCGCATTCATCAGCAGCTGATGTCGCGTGCGGAAGGAATGGGGGCGGTGAAGCGGATCTATTCCCATGCTCAGTCGCTTGGTCAGTGTCATGAATGGCTCAACCGCAATCTCGCTCATCTGCCGCGTCTGCCGGTGGCCAGCAATGCCGAAGCGGCACGGCTGGCGAGCGAAGATGTCGAATCCTGCGCGATCGCCGGTGAGGCTGCGGCACGCCTGTACGGTCTCAACATCCTCGCCGCCAATATCGAGGACAATCCCAACAACACCACCCGTTTCCTGGTCATCGGCCGTTACGATGCCGATCCTTCCGGGCGGGATCGCACTTCGCTGGTGTTTTCTGCGCCGAATCGTCCTGGGGCGATTCATACTTTGCTCGAACCGCTCGCCCGCCATGGGGTGGACATGACCAAGCTCGAATCGCGCCCGGCGGATTCGGGGCTGTGGGAATACGTGTTCTACGCCGATGTGAACGGCCATCAGCAGGATGACAACGTTGCCGCAGCGCTGCGCGAACTGGGCGAGCGTGCCGCCTTCGTCAAGGTGCTGGGCTCCTATCCGGTGGCAGCGATCTGAGCGCAGCCAGCGCAAAAGCGCAAAGACGCAAACAAACCGCCAGAAAAAGCATCAAAATTCGCCCATCTTGCCGGTGGCGCAGGATGGCAGTCTTCAATCATTCCCGGGAGATCATCATGAGCGTTGCCAAGCGTGCCCCTGAGCACATCCGTGCCATCAGTCCTTATCAGCCGGGCAAGCCGATCACCGAGCTGGCGCGGGAAATGGGGCTCAATGAAGCCGACATCATCAAGCTCGCCTCCAATGAAAACCCGCTCGGCATGGGCACGCGCGCGCGTGAAGCGGCGCGGGCGGCAGTGGGCGAGCTCGAACGTTATCCCGATGGCGCTGCCTTTGCGCTGAAAACCGCGCTCAGTGCCAAACTGGGTGTCGAGCGCGAACAGCTGATCATCGGCAACGGCTCGAACGATATTCTGGAGCTCGCTTCACTGGCACTGCTCGGGCCCGGCAGCTCGGCGGTGTATTCCCAGTACGCTTTTGCAGTCTATCCGCTGGCAACCCAGGCGCGCGGCGCGCGCGGCATCGAAGTCAAGGCGAAACATTACGGCCATGACCTCACGGCGATGGCCGCGGCGATTGAAGACGACACCCGCATCGTTTTCATTGCCAACCCCAATAATCCGACCGGCACTTTTGTCTCTGGTGCCGAGCTGGAAGCTTTCCTGGTCGATGTGCCGCCTGATGTGCTGGTGGTGATCGATGAAGCGTATACCGAATATCTGCAGCCGGAGCAGCGCTATGACGCCATCAGCTGGGTGGCGCGCTTCCCCAATCTGCTGGTGTCGCGCACCTTTTCCAAAGCCTATGGTCTCGCCGGACTGCGTGTCGGCTACGGCGTCGCCCACCACCGGGTTGCTGATCTGCTCAATCGCGTGCGCCAGCCGTTCAATGTCACCAGCATCGCGCTGGCTGCGGCCGAAGCAGCGCTGGGCGATGAAGATTTCCTCGCCCGGACTGCCGAGCTCAACCGGCGCGGCATGGCGCAGCTCACTTCCGGCTTTGCTGCCCTTGGTCTGGAGTGGCTGCCGTCAGCAGGCAACTTCATCGCCGTCAAAGTCGGTGATGCGGCGCGGGTCAATACGGCGCTGCTGCGCCAGGGGGTGATCGTGCGGCCGATTGCCGGCTATGACATGCCGCAATGGCTGCGGATCTCGATCGGGCTGCCGGAAGAAAACAGCCGTTGTCTGGAAGCGCTCAAACAGGCGCTGGGCAGCTGATGGGCAGCCGTCCCCTGATCGGCAGATTGGTGGTCTGCGGCGTCGGTCTGATCGGCGGCTCGTTTGCGCTGGCGCTCAAGGCGGCTGGTGCGGTTGGCGAAGTGGTCGGCATCGGCCGCAGCCGAGCGCCGCTGGAACAGGCGCTGGCGCTCGGGGTGATCGACCGCATTGCCGACGACTGGCCGAGTGCCTTGCCGGGTGCCGATCTGGTGCTGATCGCGGCGCCAGTGGGGCAGATGGACGGCATCATGGCGGCGATGGCGCCGCATCTCGAAGCACAGACCGTGGTCACCGATGCCGGCAGTACCAAGCGTGACGTCATCGCGGCGATTGAACGCCAGCTTGGTGGCCGCCTGGCCCAGGTGGTGCCGGCCCATCCGATTGCCGGTGCAGAAAAAAGCGGAGTCGGCGCAGCCTTTGCCGAGCTGTATCGCGAGCGCAAGGTGGTGGTGACACCGCTGGCCGCCAGTGCGCCCGCTGCGGTGACCCTGGTGCAGCAAGCCTGGGAATGCTGTGGTGCGCGGGTAGTGAGCATGGCCGCCGCCGAACATGACCACGTGTTCGCGGCAGTCAGTCATCTGCCGCATCTGCTCGCTTTTGGCCTGGTCGATGAACTGGCGCGGCGCGACAATGCCGAATTGCTGTTTTCGCATGCGGCAAGCGGTTTTCGTGATTTCACCCGCATCGCCGGTAGCCACCCCGAAATGTGGCGGGATATCTGCATCGCCAACCGCCATGCCCTGCTTGCCGAGCTGAGTGCTTATCAGGCTGAACTGACCGAGCTGCACCGTTTGCTGGCGGCCGGCGATGAAGCCGGGCTGGAAGCGGTGTTTACCCGTGCGCGTCATGCGCGCAACACCTGGGCGGAAGGTTTGCCGGTGCAGACCGCAGAATGAGGAATGAGTCGTGGCGGACAAGTGTTGCCGGGCAAGTCTGGCAAGGTTTGCAGTCCGCTCGCCGCATCCTGCCCGACCGTGGAGTCCGAGATGTCAATGGAAACGATGATGGAATTTCTTGATCTGCCGCCCATGCTGGGCGCGTGTGGCACGGTGCGTCTGCCTGGCTCGAAAAGCATTTCCAACCGCGTGCTGCTGCTGGCGGCGCTGGCTGAAGGGCGCACTGAAATCCGCGACCTGCTGCTGTCCGATGATGTCGAGCGCATGCTCGAAGCCTTGCAGGCGCTCGGTATCGACTGGCAGCG
>JAVEVA010000154.1:0-3268 GCA_034005275.1 Thauera sp.
GCCTCCATGTTTTCCTCCACCCATTGTTCTGCGCGCTTCTGGGCAACCGCCCGCGCCAGGCCTGCTTCTGCAGCTTGCGAAACATTGATGCGCAAGGCTCTGGCTTCCGCCAGCAGGGGCTCGGCCAAAGAAACATTGGTCGCCTTCTTGGTGGCATTGGCATAAGTGGCTGAATACTGCATGGCAGGCTCCTGTTCTGCATCCACGTCAGAACATACTTAAAATGCGCATCGAATTCAACACACTCAATGCCCATCAAGCGAGCAGGCAGCAGCTGAAACAGCAGCACCTGCCCGCCCCCATGATTCGCCCTGAATCTCCTCAACCTGCCAAATCTGCGACAATGAGCGCCTACTCCAGCCGTTTTCAAGGGAGCACACGGATGTCCAATCTGCTCAAGAACAAGAGCTTCTGGTTTCTTGCCGTTCTCATCATCGCCGTGGTCGCCTTCGCCCGCCAGCATTTGCAGCAACTCGACAGCCCGGAAGGTTTTGTGCATGGCAATGGTCGTATCGAAGCCACTGAAGTCGACGTTGCCAGCAAGATGGCCGGGCGAGTGGCGGAAGTGCTCGCCAACGAAGGTGATTTTGTCGAAGTCGGTCAGGTGCTGGCGCGCATGGACACCCGCACGCTCGAAGCCCAGCTCGCCGAAGCGCGCGCTGAAGCCGCCAATGCACGCAGCCGGCGTTCCACCGCACTTGCCCAACTCGCCCAGCGTGAAGCGGATGTGGCAATGGCCGAAGCGGTGCTGGTCCAGGCCCAGTCCGAACTTGATCTTGCCAGCAAGACCAGCGCCCGCACCCAGGCCTTGCGCGCTGACCGCGCGGTTTCCGAACAGATTGTCGATGACAATCTCTCGCGGGTGCGCAATGCCGAAGCCAACATCAAGGTCGCCCGCGCCCAGATCGCCGCAGCCCAGGCGGGGGTGAGTGCCGCCCACGCCCAGATCGAACAGACCGATGCCGCGATCGTGGCCGCCAATGCGGTGGTGAGTCGGCTGGAGACGGAACTGGGCGACGGCGAACTGCGTGCACCACGCAGCGGTCGCATCCAGTACCGCATCGTTCAACCTGGCGAAGTGATCGGCGGTGGCGGCAAGGTGCTGAGCCTGGTCGATGTGAGCGATGTATACATGAGCTTCTTCCTCCCCGAGCAGGCTGCAGGCCGGGTCGCGCTCGGCACCGAAGTGCGCATCATCCTCGACGCCCTGCCCCAGTATGTGATTCCAGCGCAGATTTCCTATGTCGCCAGCGTCGCCCAATTCACCCCGAAAACCGTCGAGACCCAGAGCGAACGGCAGAAAATGGTGTTCCGCGTCAAGGCGCGCATCGACCCGGAATTGCTGGCCAAGTATCCGGAGCAGGTCAAGACCGGTCTGCCTGGCGTTGCCCACGTCCGTCTTGACGGCAAGCTTGACTGGCCGGAAGCGCTGCGCACGAGGCTGCCGTGAGTATTCAGTCCGGCAGTACAGCGGCCACTGAGTACATCGCCCGCCTTCACGGCGTCGAGCACCGTTACGGCGACACGCTGGCCTTGGCCGGCATTGATCTCGAACTGCCCGCTGGCTGCATGCTCGGTTTCATCGGTCCCGACGGCGTCGGTAAATCGACCTTGCTCAGTCTGATCGCCGGCGCCCGTGCCATCCAAGACGGTCAGGTGCAGGTCTTTGACGGCGACATGGCGGATGCTGCCCATCGCCGCGCCAGCTGTCCGCGCATCGCCTACATGCCGCAAGGCCTGGGCAAGAATCTTTATCCGACCCTGTCGGTGTTTGAAAACATCGATTTCTTTGGCCGTCTGTTCGGTCAGTCACGTGGCGAACGCAAGGCGCGCATCGCCAATTTGCTCGCCGCCACCGGCATGAGCGCCTTTGCCGACCGGCCGGCCAACAAGCTCTCCGGCGGCATGAAGCAAAAGCTCGGTCTGTGCTGCGCGCTGGTGCATGATCCTGACCTGCTCATTCTCGATGAGCCGACCACTGGCGTGGACCCCTTGTCGCGTCGCCAGTTCTGGGAGCTGATCACCCGCATCCGTGCTGAACGCCCGCACATGAGCGTGCTGGTGGCCACTGCCTATATGGAAGAAGCGGAACAGTTCGACTGGCTGGTAGCCATCGATGGCGGGCAAGTGCTGGCCACCGGCACCCCGGCTGAACTCCACGCCCGCACCGGCACCGACAATCTCGAAGCGGCCTTCCTCGCTCTGCTGCCGGCCAGCCGCACTGCCGGTCACCAACAGCTCGACATTCCGCCGCTCGATGCCGGTGAAGTGGTGATCGAAGCGCGCGGACTGGAAAAGCGCTTTGGCGACTTTGTTGCGGTCGACGATGTCAACCTGGCGGTGCGTCGCGGCGAGATTTTCGGTTTTCTCGGCTCCAACGGCTGCGGCAAATCGACCACGATGAAAATGCTCACCGGCCTGCTGCCGCCCAGCGCCGGCGAAGCGCGGCTGCTCGGTGAAGTGCTCGATGCACACAATATCGACACCCGCCGCCGCGTCGGCTACATGTCGCAGGCGTTCTCGCTCTACGGTGAGCTGTCGGTGCGGCGCAACCTCGAACTGCATGCCCGCCTGTTTCGACTGCCGACAGCGGAAGGTGCAGCGCGCGTGACGGAGCTCGCGCAGCGCTTCGAACTCGAAGACGTGATGGATGCGCTGCCCGATGCGTTGCCATTGGGCATCCGCCAGCGTCTGCAGCTGGCCGTGGCGGTGTTGCACCGACCGGATGTGCTCATCCTCGACGAGCCGACTTCCGGCGTCGATCCGGTCGCGCGTGACCATTTCTGGGCGCTGATCATCGAGCTGTCGCGCCGCGATGGCGTCACCATCTTCATCACCACCCACTTCATGAACGAGGCCGAGCGTTGCGATCGCATCTCGCTGATGCACGCCGGCCGCATTCTCGCCAGCGACACGCCGGCCGCCTTGCAGGCCGCGCGCGGCAGCGCCAGTCTTGAACAAGCTTTCATCGACTACCTGGAAGAAGCGATCGAGCAGCAAAACCAGCGCAACGGCATCCAGACCGCAGCGAGCGAAGCTGCCGGTGCCTCAGTTGCCTCAGTTGCCTCAGTTACCCCAGTTACCCCAGCTGCGGGGACTCCGGCTGCAGTGGACGCAGGTGCGCAACTGGCCCGCTTCAGTCTGCGCCGCCTGTTCAGCTTCAGCATGCGCGAAGCGATGGAACTGCGCCGCGATCCGTTTCGCCTCACCCTCGCCCTGCTCGGCACCGTGATTCTCATGCTGGTGATGGGTTTCGGCATCACCACCG
>JAVEVA010000155.1:0-3228 GCA_034005275.1 Thauera sp.
CCCTGCTTCAGCTCAGCCAGGGATTTTTTCAGCTCGACGGTTTCGGTTTCCGTCATGGTGAGTACCTGGTCCATCAGAGCGCATCCGGCAGCAGGACGTAAACGCCCATGACGTCGACCGGCAGACAAGGGCTGACGCTGTGGTGGCCCACGTCGCGGGCGGCGGCGCGCACGCGCTCGTGGTCGGCCAACAGGGCCTGGGCGCGTTGTTCTGCCAGGGCTTGCAGTGGCTGGGGATGCGCGGCGAGGAAATCGAGCGCGGCGCGCACTTCGCGCTGCACGGCTTCTGCGGGCAGGTTGCCGCTGGGCGTGCATTCGAGCAGGCGGTTCACGCTGTCATCGGCCTGCCATTGCGGATTGGCACGGCCGCGCACGGCCAGAGCCACGGTTTCCTCGGCCATCATCTGGAAAGGCTCGCGACGGCGCACGTAGCTGAGCTGATAGCGCAAGCGCAGCAGATAGATCGTGGTGGCGACATCGACGTCGTCGGTCAGCGTGGCAGCACAACGGGCAGCCAGCGGACGTTCGCTGCTGAGTGCATCTTCCAGCAGGTGCTGCGCCAGCAGGCCGACCAGCGGGTGGCTGCGGTGCAGTTCGCCGAAGTCAACGCTTTGTGGTTTGTCGATGCCTTCATCGGACAGGCGCTGGCGCAGGGCCTCGGGCAGGTGCTGCGGCAGGAAGCGGGCCTGCTTGCGCCCCATTTCCAGGGGCGATCCGAGGCGCACGCAGGCGCTTTGCAGGAAACGCTGCACATCGGCCTGGGTACCCAAGGCTTGTTGTTGTTTGTGCCATTCCGGCAGCACCTCGTCGGGCTTGATGCGGCGTTGGGCAAAGACGGTGCGGTTGGCCTTGGCTTTTTCCAGGGCGTCCTGCCACTGGGCCTGCAACGGCGCCAGCAGTTGCTCGGATTCGCCGAAATCGAAACTGGCTTGCCGCGGGGCCATGCTACTGTCGCTGCGCCGCATGAGAGCAGCCTTGACCAGGGCCTGGCTGATGCGGGCTTCGTCCTCGGGCAGGGGCACCAGCACGCCCAGTTCCTTCTGGATGGTTTCGCCCTTGCGCAGGATGACGTTGAGCACGAAACCATCGACCGGGTTGTCCTGCCCGTAAAGCATGGTGCAACGGACTTCATCGGCCTGCTGGCCGAAACGATCGACTCGGCCTTCGCGTTGTTCGTGGCGAGTGGGGTTCCAGGCCAGGTCGTAATGGACGACGGCGGTGAACAGATGTTGCAGGTTGATACCTTCGGAAAGGCAGTCGGTGGCGACAAGGATGCGTTGCTCGGCATCTTCCAGGTCTTCCACGCGCTCACGGCGCTCTTCCGGGGTGAGCTCACCGGTGACGGCATCGATGGTGGCCTTGGGGAAAGCGGCCTTGAGGTGTTCAGCCACATAATGGGCGGTGGCGACATAGCGGCAGAACACCACGGGGTGATAGCCATCTTCAAGCAATGAACCGATGTGCCGGATGAGCGCGGCCAGCTTGGGGTCGCCCTTCTTACCGGACAGACGCTGCGCGTCGGCAATGAGGTCTTGCAGACGACTGGCGTCCTGCACCTGGGCAGGCGGCTCCAGATCACTGCCGGAGAGGTCGTCGGCTTCGCCATCGTGCAGGCGCTCGTCACTGAGCAAGTCGTCATCCACCAGGGTGCCTTCCAGCCGGGTGGTCAACGCCTTGACGGCGGCTGCGGGCGACGATGCCACGCAGCGCAACAATGCCAGGGTGGCATACCAGATCAGGCGCGCGCCGCCTTGCTGTTCTTGCTGTTCGACGGTTTCAGCCAGTTCGCGGCAGTAGTCCTGCACAGCGTCGAAGAACGCGCCCCATTCGCCGCTGAGCCGATAAGTCAGCTCGGTTTTCATGCGGCGGGGAAAGCCCCGCCCGTCCTGGGTTTCGGTCTGCCACTCGACGATGTCCTTACGACGGCGCTGGACGAAGTGGCGCGCCAGTTCCTGGCGCAGCGGGTCGGAGGCCGTCATGCGGCCTTGCAAGGCGGCAAAGCGAGGGTCGAGCAGTGACAGCAGGTTGTAGAAGGCGGTTTCGTCACCGGAGTGCGGGGTGGCGGTCAGCAGTACCAGATGACGATGTGCATCTTGCGCCAAGCGTTGCAGTAGTTCGAAACGCAATTGCTTGCCCGCGCCGCTGCTGGCGCAGGTGTGGGCTTCGTCAACGACGATGCATTCGGGGGCGGTGGCGAGAAACTGTTCGCGGTGGCGTTCGCTCTTGATGTAGTCGAGGCTGACGACCACCACGGGATGATGGTCGAACAGGCGCACACCATGCGGAAGGTCGCGTTCGATGCGCGATGCGGATGCCGAGGTCAACGCGATGGCATGCAGGTTGAAACGGGTCTCCAGCTCATGTTGCCATTGTTCGACCAGGTGTGGCGGGCAGAGGATGGCCAGGCGGGCGATTTCGCCGCGATCCATCAGTTCGCGGGCGATCAGGCCGGCTTCGATGGTCTTGCCGATACCCACGTCATCGGCAATCAGCAGGCGCACCGTGGACAGGCGCAAGGCCATCAGCAGCGGCACAAGCTGGTAGCCGCGCGGCTCGACAGCGATGTTGCCGAAGGAGCGGAACGGCCCGGCGCCAGCGCGCAGGGTCAGGCGCAAGGCATCGCGCAGCAACAGCGCGGCGGCGTGGTTGCCGGCGTGCGCGGGATCGGGCCAGTCGAAGGAGGCCGGTTCGACGGGATGCAGTTCCAGCTCGGGGATCAGGGCGATACTTTCGTCATCGGCGCCGCTCAATGGGCGCAGGCGCAGCCAGTCGCGGCGGGAGTCGCTTTGCACCACCCATTCGCGGCCCCGGGCGCGCACCAGGTTGCCGGGCAGAAAGTCGTGTTCGAGGATCGTCATGCGCCTTTATTCCTTGGAACCGAACACATCGGCGTGTGCGGCGAATTGTTGTGACCAGTGTGCGGTGTCGGAAAAATCGAGCACCTGCCAGCCTTTGTCCTGCAATACGCTGGCGGTCTGCTCATCCACCGCTGACAGAAATACCAAAGCACGAGATGCCTTGTACTGGGCCGCCGCAGTGGCTGCGCCATTGTTGACGGACACATTGACCGCATCAGGTTGCGCGCCCCCGGCCTGGCGGAGTGCGGACAGCCAGGCGTCGAGTGGCTCGTCTGCCAAGATCGTCGCTGCAACGGGGGCCGCGCTGCATTCCACAGGCTGTACCTGAGCATTGGCCAGCGCGACCAGCAGCTTGAGCGCATCCGCATTGC
>JAVEVA010000009.1:0-64311 GCA_034005275.1 Thauera sp.
AGCCGGAAGCCGGCAGTGATCTGGCGACGCTGAAAACCACTGCTCGCCTTGAAGGCGATCATTTCGTCGTCAATGGCAACAAGCTGTGGACTTCAGGTGCTGAAGCCGCTGACTACGTCTGGCTGGCCGCGCGTACCGATCCCGAGCGCCCGCGTCACAAGGGGGTGTCGATCCTCATTCTCGATACCCGCGAGGAAGGTTTCTCCCACACGGTGATCCCGACCTGCTCCAACCCCACTGCGGCCACCTACTACGACAACGTCAAGGTGCCCAAAGAGATGCTGGTGGGCGAGCTTAATGGTGGCTGGAAGCTGATCACCGCCCAGCTCAACCACGAGCGCCTGGGTCTGGGTTCGTGGTCCGACAAGGTGGCGGGACTGTTCCGTCGCGTGCTGCTGTGGGCCAAGGCCGAGGACGAAAACGGCCGTCGCGCCATCGACCAGGCCTGGGTACGCACCCAGCTCGCCGAGTGCTATGCGCTGCTCGAAGCGATGCGCCTGATCAACTTCCGCATCGCCGCTGGTCTCGAACAGGGCGCGATGGATGTGGCGCTGGCGTCGACCACCAAAGTCTATGGCTCGGAGTCGGCGGTTGAAGTGCTGCGCAAGCTCTCTGAAGTCGTCGGTCGCAGCGGCATCGTGCGTGATGGTACGGCTGCGGCTGCCCTGCTTGGCGAGCTGGACTACGAAGTGCGCGCTTCGGTGACGCTGACCTTTGGCGGCGGTACCAACGAGATCCAGCGTGAGCTGATTGCCCAGTTCGGTCGCGGCATGCCGCGTTCGCGCTGACCTGCACAGGAAGGAACGATGAGCAGCATTGAGGATTTTCGCCGCGAGACGCGGGAATGGCTCGAAGCCAACTGCCCGCCATCGATGCGCACGCCGATGGCCGATGGCGAACTGGTCTGGGGCGGACGCGAAGTCGAGTTCAAGACCGAAGACCAGCGCCTGTGGTTTGAACGCATGCGCGACAAAGGCTGGTTCTGCCCGGAATGGCCGGTCGAGTACGGTGGCGGCGGGCTGACGCCCGAGCAGAACGCAGTGCTCGAAAGCGAGCTGCGCCGCCTGCGCTGCCGTCCGCCACAGATCAACCTCGGCATCTGGATGCTGGGACCGGTGGTGCTCGAATTCGGCACGGAAGAGCAGAAGCGCGCGCTGCTGCTGCCGATGGCGCGTGGCGAGATCCGCTGGTGTCAGGGCTTCTCCGAGCCCAACGCTGGCTCCGATCTGGCGAGCCTGAAGACTTCAGCAGTCGACGAGGGCGATCACTTCCTCGTCAATGGCACCAAGATCTGGACCTCCTACGGCGACAAGTCGGACTGGATGTACATGCTGGTGCGCACCGATCCGGACGCGAAGCCCAAGCAGCAGGGCATCAGCCTGCTGGTGCTGGACATGAAGTCGGCTGGCGTCGACCCGCAACCGATCGATCTCATCAGCGGCAAGTCTTCCTTCTGTCAGGTGTTTTTCGACAACGTCAAAGTGCCGAAAAGCGGCCTCATCGGCCCGCTCAACGGCGGCTGGACGCTGGCCAAGGCGCTGCTGCAGCACGAGCGCCGTTCGATGTCGAAGTTCGGCGAGATTGCACTGCCGACGCATTTCGATCTGATCTCGATTGCCGGCGACTATCTGCCGTCGGTGGCCGAATCTTCGGCGGCCGATATCGGCCTGCGCCAGCGCGTCTATCGCATGGCGATGGACGAGATGAGCTACAGCCTCACTGCCCAGCGCATGGGCGAAGAGGCACGGGCGCGCAAGAATGTTTCCGGCCTGATGTCGATCATGAAGCTGGTGCATTCCGAGCAGGAAAAAGACAAGTTCGAGATCCTGCTCGATGTGCTCGGTCATCAGGCGCTGGGCTGGGAAGGCGAGGCTTACAGCGCCCAGCAGCTCGGGCTCACCAAAGCCTGGCTGGGTGCTTTTGCCCAGACCATTGCCGGTGGTTCGTCGGAAGTGCAGTTGAACGTGATCGCCAAGCGGGTACTGGAATTGCCCGAAGTGAAACAGGGCAAGTGAGGAGCAGCGAGCATGAGCATGGTTTTTAGCGAAGAGCAGCAGCTGCTCGCCGATACCGCGAGCGAATTTCTGCGTGACCGCAGCCCGGTCGCCGCGCAGCGCAAGCTGCGTGATGAAGGCGTCGCCACTGGTTTTGATGAAGCACTGTGGGGCGAAATCGTTGGCATGGGCTGGACGGCGATTCCCTTTCCCGAAGCGCTCGGCGGGCTGGAATTCGGCTGTGCCGGTCTGGGTGCGGTGTTCGAGCCCATCGGCGCCAATGTCAGCGCGACCCCGCTGCTGTCGAGCATCGTGCTCGCCGGCAGCTTGTTCGAGCTGGTTGGTTCGGCAGCACAGCAGGAAGAATGGTTGCCGGCGCTGATCGGCGGCGACAAGCGCCTGGCGCTGGCGATCGACGAAGGTCCGCGCCACGATCCGGCAGCCACCGCACTGCGCGCGGCAGCGGATGGTGAAGGCTACGTCCTCGATGGTCGCAAAGTGTTTGTCGTCGATGCGCTCGGTGCTGATGCTTACATCGTGGTCGCCCGTACCGCCGGCCAGCCGGGTGAGCGTGCAGGACTGAGTCTGTTTATCGTACCGGCCGATGCCGCCGGGCTGAGCGTGCAGGCAGTCAACATGATCGACGCACGCAATCACGCCAATCTGCAGTTCGATGGCGTGCGGGTCGGGGTCGACGCGCTGATTGGCGCAGCGGGCGAGGCGTTTGCTGCGCTCGATCAGGCGCTCGATCGTGGTCGTGCCTGTCTGGCTGCCGAGCTGCTTGGTGCCAGCCAGCGTCTGTTCGATACCACCATCGAGTATCTCAAGACTCGCGTTCAGTTCGATGTGCCGATTGGTTCCTTTCAGGCACTGCAGCATCGGGCTGCCTGGTGCTACGCCCAGTTGCAGCTGGCGCGCAGCGCAGTGATGGCCGGTCTTGGCGTGCATGACGAGCCGGGGCTGGATGCCGGCACGCGGGCGCGGATGGTCAGTCTGGCAAAGTGGAAAGCGGGCGAAGTCGCGCATCAGATCAGTCGCGAAGCGGTGCAGATGCACGGCGGTATGGGGGTCACTGACGAGCTGGATGTCGGTTTCTACCTCAAGCGCATCCGTGTTGCCCAGGCCTGTCTCGGCGACAGCGATTTCCACGTCGCACGTTACGGTGCGCTGACTGCGGAAGCTTGAGCGATGACTGAAACCAGGCTGTTGGGCGGTCGCACCGCCCTGGTGACCGGCGCTGGTCAAGGCATCGGGCGCGGCGTTGCCCAGCGTCTGGCGGCCGAAGGTGCGCAGGTGGTGGTGGCGGACATCAATGCCGCCACCGGCGCGGAAACGGTCGAGCTCATCCGCCAGGCGGGTTGCGCGGCCGAGTTCCGTCATTGCGACATCAGTGATAACGCGAGCATTGAAGCGCTGATTGATGCGCTGGCTGCCGGCGAGGGGCTGCATTTCCTGGTCAATAATGCCTACATCGGCACCCCGCCCGGACCGCTGGAAAGCCGCCCGCTGGCGGATTTTTCCGCCGCGCTGCAAGGCAGCTTCTATGCCGCGCTGGTGGCGATGCAGCGTGCCTTTCCGCATTTCAAGGCGCAAGGTTTCGGTCGCATCATCAACATGTGTTCGCTCAACGGCGTCAATGCGCACATGTATACTGCGCCCTACAACGTCAGCAAGGAGGCGCTGCGCTGCCTGACCCGCAGTGCGGCACGTGAATGGGCCGCGCATGGCATCACTGTCAATGCGATCTGTCCGGGCGCACGCACGCCGGCTTATGAACGCTTTGCCGAAGCAGCGCCGGAAAACGCTGCCCAGCTGTTGCAGCAGAATCCGATGGGACGCATGGGCGAACCGGACGAGGACATCGGCAGCGTGGTCGCTTTCCTGTGTTCGGCCGGTGCCGGCTACATGACGGGGAACACGCTGTTCCTCGACGGTGGTTCGCACATCAATGGCGTCTCCTGGCTGCCGAAAAGTGCCTGAAAAAGCATCTGAACAAGGCGCGTACAAAAGCGCCTGAGAGATTGAGTGCCACCGGCAGGCATTCCCCGATCGTCGTTTTTGCCGGATGAATGACTGCCCATGGCCGTGCTGCCCCAACCACCGTCGCTGAAACAGCTTGAGGACCGCTTCGGCCGCGCCTACAAGTGGATTGCGCTCATTGTCGTTGCGCTGGCGACCATTGCGGCGGTGCTGGCGACCAGCAGCTTCAACGTCGCGGTGCCGGCGCTGGGGCGTCATTTCGAGCTGGCACAGGATCAGGTGCAGTGGGCGGTGACCAGCTTTCTTGCTGCACTCACCGTGGCAATGCTGCCCACCCCCTGGCTGCTCGACCGTTTCGGCTTTCGTCGCCTGTTTCTGAGTGCCAATCTGCTGTTCGCCCTCGCCAGTGTTGCTGGCGCATTGGCAGGAGACTTTGCCCAGGTGGTGCTGTGGCGCACGGTGCAAGGTACCGCTGCCGGCCTGCTGCAGCCTTTGCCTTTGCTGGTGATCATGCAGCTTTTCCCCGCCGGCGGGCAGGGCAAGGCCCATGGGGTGCTTGGCTTCGCGATCGTGCTTGCGCCCGCAGTGGCACCTTCGTTTGCCGGCATGCTGCTTGACCATTACGGCTGGCCGGCGGTGTTTCTGATGAGTCTGCCGCCCGGCATTCTGGCCACGTTGCTCGGTCTCTTCCTGCTGCCGCGTGCCAAAACAGGCGTGCAGCGGCCTTTCGACTGGATCGGTGTCGGCATTTTGTGTGCGGTGTCGCTGCTGGCGATCAAATTCGTCGCCGATCTGCGCCAGTATGGCCTGCTCTCGCCATGGACACTGGCGGTCCTCGGCCTGATGATGCTGTGTGCTTTCGCCTTTGTGCGCCATGCTCGCAGTGCGTTGGCGCCGATTGTTTCGCTGGCGCTGTTCCGTGACCGCTGCTTCTCGATGGGTGCGGTGGTTGGCGTGATTTACGGCCTGGGGCTGTATGCTTCGACTTACCTGATTCCGGTTTTCCTGCAGAATGCGCTGCATTACGAAGCGACTTACGCCGGTCTTGCCCTGCTGCCGGCCGGGCTGGTGCTGGCAGTGTCGATTCCGCTTGCCGGGGTGCTTACCGACCGCTATTCCCCTCGTTGGATCACGGTGATCGGCATGGCGGTTTTTGGCTTGTCCTATCTGCCGTTCGCCATTCGTGGCGAACTGATCACTTACTGGGAAGTGATCGTTTACAGCATGATTGGCCGTTTTGGCCTTGGGCTGACCATTCCCGCACTGACTGTTGCCACCCTGAGCCAGGTGCAGCCGGCTTACTACGGTCAGGCTTCGATGGTGAGCAATTACACCCGCCAGTTCGGCGGCGCGCTCGGCGTGGCGATCGCTGCAGTATTCGTCGAATGGCGCATGGCTGTCCATGCGACCGAGAGCGCCGGCACTTTCCTCGCCTATGGCCAGGCTTTCGTGTTGATGACCTTGATCTTCGCCGTCGCCATTGTCGCCGCGCTGCGCATGAAACCGCGTACCTGAGCGTGGCCGGGTTCGCGACTTGCGTCGCTCCTGCCCGTCAATCGCCGCATCGCGCTGTGGGAGCGGCGCAAGCCGCGAACGGAATAGGCACAGACCGTTGGATGGCACGAAAGATACGGGTGACGGGTAAACTGACGATGGGGACCGAAGTCCCCACCGGCTGTCTTGGGTAACAAGGCTTCAGCGGCCCCGGCAGTGCTTATGCAGCGACTGCGAAACGCTCATCGTTGGCGTTTGTGGTTTTGCGCGGATTACGTCCGTCGCCTCTCGGGTTGCCTGCGCACCTTTGCCCGCCCTGTCGAAACCAGTACACCCCCACCCCAGCACACTGCAATGATTGTCTCTTGCTGAATGAGTGCGCTCGGGTGGAGGTGAGGGGAATCGAACCCCTGTCCAGAACGTCTCCGGCTAGCCGGAATTACAACCATGTCGGCGATGTTATAGTCTTCGAGCGCTGCATTCAAGAGCAAGGGATGAGGGACTTGGTGCCAGTTTGTAAGCAATACGGTCGTGCCACTCCTTCTTTCGGGGCAAAATCACACACTTGGCCGATCAAAATGATGTTTTCACTGGTGAAAGTGGCGCTGAACTTGGGTGCAAGCGTCTTCTCGGGTGATAATGGCGGACTGCCGATCTGACGGACTGTACGGAATGAAGCGTGTTGATGACTTTCGCCTGAAGCTGGGAAACCAGGAACTGGTACCCATCATGGTGGGTGGCATGGGAGTGGACATTTCCACTTCCGACCTGGCCTTGGAGGCAGCTCGCTTGGGCGGAGTTGGTCATATTTCCGACGCGATGCTGCCGACGGTGTCCGACCGGCGCTACAACACCAAGTATGTGCGCAACAAGCTGCAGAAATACAAGTTCAACGTTGCCAACTCGGACAAGTCGGTGGTGCAGTTCGATCTCGGCCTGATCGCCGAAGCGACTGCCAGTCATGTCAGACACACCATGGATCGCAAGCGCGGTTCCGGCATGGTGTTCATCAACTGCATGGAAAAGCTGACCATGAACGCGCCCAGGGAAACCTTGCGCGTGCGTTTGCGGACCGCGATGGATAACGGCATTGATGGCATCACGCTTGCTGCTGGCCTGCATCTGGGCAGCTTCAGCCTGATCGAAGATCATCCGCGTTTCCGTGATGTGAAGCTCGGCATCATCGTCAGCTCGCTGCGCGCGCTGCAGTTGTTTCTCAAGAAGAGCAAGCGCAGCGGCCGGCTGCCGGATTACGTGGTGGTCGAAGGTCCGCTCGCCGGTGGTCACCTCGGCTTCGGCATGGACTGGGCCAAGTATGATCTGGCGACCATCGTTGCCGACATCCGCGACTGGTTGCTGCAGGAGCAGCTCAACATTCCGCTCATTGCCGCAGGTGGCATTTTTACCGGTAGTGATGCGGTCAACTTCCTCGAATTGGGTGCTGCCGGGGTGCAGCTGGCGACCCGCTTTACCGTCACCAGTGAGTGCGGTCTGCCGGATGACGTCAAGCAGGAGTATTTCAAGGCTGAGGAAGACAACATCGAGGTCAATCTGATCTCGCCCACCGGTTATCCGATGCGCATGCTGAAGAACAGCCCGGCGATCGGTGACGGCATCCGTCCCAACTGTGAGGCCTATGGTTATCTGCTTGATGCCAACGGCAATTGCGCTTACATCGATGCCTACAACCGTCAGGTTGCTGCCCATCCGGGCGCCAAGCGGGTGAAGGTGTTCGAGAAAACCTGCTTGTGCACCCACATGCGCAATTTCGATTGCTGGACTTGCGGCCACTACACCTACCGCCTCAAGGACACCACCACCCGCGACGAGGACGGCCGCTATCGCGTTCTCAGCGCCGAACACGTGTTCAACGATTATCTTTACAGCACGGACAACAAGATTTTGTTGCCGGAGTAAGTGCTCGCAGGGAAGTATCGCTTGCGGTGGCTGCGCCCGGAGTGTGTGTTGCGTTGCCGGCTGAATTGACATGGTGGTTTGTATATACGAATATGTATTCACATATTCGGGAGGCAAAGCAATGGAAGCCAGGATCTTTCAATCAGGCAACAGCCAGGCGGTGAGAATTCCCAAGGAATACCGCTTCGATACCGATGTGGTCGAAATTTTCAAGCGCGGTGACGAACTGATTCTCAAGCCGCGTCCGCGCAATCTGGGCAAGGCATTCGAGCTGCTGGCCAGCCTGCCGGAAGATTTCATGGCAGAAGGGCGGCAGGATGAGGTGCCGCAGGAGCGGGAAGGTTTTTGAGGGCGGGCTCTTGATCTACCTGCTGGATACCAATATCTGCATCTACATCGTCAAGAAAAAGCCACCAACGGTCATGCGGCGCTTCGAATCGCTGGCCTTGGGCGATGCGGCGATGTCGCTGGTGAGCTATGGCGAGCTGCAGTTCGGTGCGCTGAAGAGTCAGCAGGCCTCGCAGGCGCTCGGCGTCCTGCAGGAGCTGCAACAGTACATTCCGGTGTTGTCGATGGGCCCCGAGGTTGCCGGGCACTATGCTGACATTCGTCACACTCTGGCGCGGCAGGGGACGCCGATCGGCAACAACGATCTGTGGATTGCGGCGCACGCCAGAGCGCTTGATGTGACGTTGGTCAGCAATAATCTGCGTGAATTCGAGCGGGTTGCCGGGCTGAAGCTCGAAAGTTGGATTTGAATGCGGAGCATGGTGGCCCGGGGCATGGCGGACCGGGGTATGGCGGCCGTCAGACAGGCCGCCCAGCCTCAGTAAGTCTTTGCCTGGATCAGTTCGACCTTGTAGCCGTCCGGGTCTTCGATGAAGGCGATCACCGTGCTGCCGTGCTTCATCGGGCCGGCTTCACGGATCACCTTGCCACCCAGGGCGCGGATTTCGTCACAGGCGCTGTAGGCGTCGTCGACTTCGATGGCGATGTGGCCGTAGGCGGTGCCGAGTTCGTAGCGGTTCTGATCCCAGTTGTGGGTCAGCTCCAGCACAGCACCTTCGCTTTCATCCTGATAGCCGACAAAGGCGAGGGTGAATTTGCCGTCGGGGTAATCCTGCTTGCGCAGCAGGCGCATGCCGAGCACTTCGGTGTAGAAGTGCAGGGAGCGTTCCAGATTGCCGACGCGCAGCATGGTGTGAAGAATTCGCATGGGAAGTGCTCTCCGTGATGAGGGTGAAATCCTGTTCCAGAGTGGTCAGCCGACCGGTTGATAGCTGAGGCCGCGTTGCCTGAGTTCGGTCTCGATCAGTGCCAGCGCGGCGTGGGCAGCAGCCTTGCTGCCTTTGACGCCGAGTTCGAGCGAATAGGGCTCTCCCGGTGCCGGGATGGTCGGCAGGCTGAAGACATTGATGCCCGGCCAGTCGTCGAGGATGCGCTGCATGAGTTCGATGAACTGGCCTTCGTTGGCGCCCTGGATGTTGACCGCCAGTTCGACGTGATCGGCGCGATGATGCAGGTGAGCGTAGTGGGTGTCCAGCACCCATTCGACCATCGGCCAGGCCATCACCGGAAAACCGGGAGTGAAATAGTGTTGCTGGATGGCAAAGCCGGGAATGCGGTTGAAAGGGTTGGGAATGATCGCGCTACCCTGTGGATAGACGCCCATCTGCAGCCGCTGCGGGGTGATGTCGGCGCCGAAGCGGGCGCGGATTTCCTGTTCGGCCTCCGGGTGCAGCGCAAGTTCGAGTCCGAGCGCGGCAGCGGCGGCCTGACGGGTGCGGTCATCCGGCGTGGCGCCGATGCCGCCGAAGCTGAACACCACGTCGCCGCTGGCAAAGGTCTCGCGCAAGATCGCGGTGAGCTGGTCGAAGTCATCGCCGCAATAGCGTGCCCACGACAGTTGCAACCCACGCGCGTTGAGCAGTTCGATGACTTTGGCAAGGTGTTTGTCGGCACGGCGGCCGGAGAGGATCTCATCACCGATGATGAGGGCGGCAAATTTCATTCCAGGCTCCCGGAAGCTGTGGTGGAATCCGCATCCAGAATGCTGACGCCTTCGTCGAGGCGATGCTGGCGCAGGCGGTCAAGCAGGTAGTGGACGAAGGCGAGGCCGGCAAAAGCCGGGGCAATGAGGTTGAGTACCGGTACATAGGCGAGCAGGGCGCTGCTGGCACCGAGCAGCAGCATTTGCGGGCGCCAGTCTTCGCGCAGCCGGGGCAGTTCTGCCGCATCGGCATGGATCATCAGTGCGTCGTAGCCAAATGCGCGCTGGTTGAGCCAACCGGTGAGGGCGATCGTCACCAGCAGACCGACGCCGGGGATGAGCCAGAACGGCAGCGACAGCAGCAGGAGCAATACGAAAATGCTGCCGGCCGCGATCGAGTTCCAGGCACTGCCCAGGCTGGTGCCGCCATGGCGCTGCTCCAGATCGGCGTAATTGCGCCGGGCGACGCGCTCGAGCATCATCGGCAAGGCAAAAGCGGCGACCAGGATCGCCGCGGTGAGGTAGATCAGCGGCACGAAAGCCAGTGCGAGGGTGAATTTGACCAGCACCAGGGTGACGACCGCAGTGGCGTCGGAAGCGCTCAGCCAGCTGCCGACCACCGGCAGACCGTTGACCCAGACGAACACCCCTTCAGTCAGCGGCCCCCAACTGGCGATGGCGATCGCCGTCCACAGCACCATCGACAGCAAGCCCGGCCACAGCAGATGCCAGAAAATGCCGCGTTCAAACAGGCTGCGGCTGGCGCGGATCAGGGCCTGGACGATGGCTTTCATCCTTGGGTGCTCCTGCTCAGCGCGGCATGCCGGGCAGGCCGCCAGGCATCATGCCTTTCATTGCCCGCATCATTTTCTGCATGCCGCCTTTGGAGAATTGCTTCATCACTTTCTGCGTCTGCTCAAACTGGTTGAGCAACCGGTTCACCTCTTGCACGGTGACGCCGGCACCGGCAGCAATGCGGCGCTTGCGGCTGGCCTTGAGCAGTTCAGGCTTGCTGCGTTCGAGCGGGGTCATCGAGTTGATGATACCTTCGATGCGACCGATGGCTTTTTCTTCCACGCCGCCCTGCAGCTGGCCTGCAGCTTGGGCGAACTGGGCGGGAAGTTTGTCCATCAGCGAGGACAGGCCGCCCATCTTGCGCATCTGGGCAATCTGATCCTTGAAGTCATTGAGATCGAAGCCTTTGCCGGTTTTCAGTTTCTGCGCAAACGCCTTGGCCTTTTCTTCATCGACGCCGCGCCGGGCTTCTTCGACCAGGCCCATGATGTCGCCCATGCCGAGAATGCGGCTCGCCATGCGCTCAGGGTGGAAAGGCTCCAGGCCGGTGAGTTTTTCGCCCACCCCGGCAAACTTGAGCGGCTTGCCGGTGACCTGGCGCACCGACAGCGCCGCGCCACCGCGCGCATCGCCGTCGAGCTTGGTCAGCACCACGCCGGTGAGCGGTAGCGCGTCGTTGAAAGCGCGGGCAGTGTTGACTGCATCCTGGCCGAGCATTGCATCGACCACGAACAGGGTTTCGACCGGCTTGACGGCTGCGTGCAGCGCCTGGATTTCGGCCATCATCGCTTCGTCGATCGCCAGTCGACCGGCGGTGTCGACCAGCAGCACGTCGATGTGGTGCTTGCGCGCGTAATCGAGCGCCGCGAGTGCGATGTCGACTGGTTTCTGTTCCACGGTCGATGGATAGAATTCGACGCCGGCCTGGGCAGCGACGGTCTGCAGCTGTTCGATGGCCGCCGGACGATAGACGTCGGCCGACACTACCAGCACTTTCTTCTTGTCCTGTTCGTGCAGCAGCTTGGCCAGCTTGCCGGTGGTGGTGGTCTTGCCGGCGCCCTGCAGACCGGCCATCAGGATCACTGCCGGCGGCTGGGCGGCGAGATTGAGCCCTTCATGGGTGCTGCCCATCAGCGCCCGCAGTTCGTCATGCACCACGCCGACCAGCGCCTGGCCCGGAGTGAGCGAGGCAATGACTTCCTGACCGACCGCCTTGTTTTTCACCTTGGTGATGAAATCCTTGACTACCGGCAGGGCGACGTCGGCTTCCAGCAAGGCCATGCGTACTTCGCGCATCGCGTCCTGGATGTTGTCTTCAGTCAGGCGAGCCTGGCCGCGCAGCGTCTTGACGACTTTCGACAGGCGCTGGGTAAGATTGTCGAGCATGGTTACAAAACCTCGGTTGGACAGCGCGATCCGCTGTGCAGGGGTGACTTGGCGACGACTTGGAGTAAACTGTGCCGCGATATGGGCACAATTCTACTTCATCTGCTTCCGGCCTCGCTCTATGCCAGCGTGGGCGTCGCGTTCTGGCGCAGCTGCCTGACTCCGCGAACGGGCAAGGCGTCACCTTGCATGTCGATGCGCGAGCGCCTGTTCCTGCTGCTGGCGCTGATCATGCACGGCATTGCATTGCATGCGGCGATCTTCCCCGAAGATCAGATGCGCTTCGGTTTCGGCGTGGCGATTTCGCTCATGGTCTGGCTGGCGGTGTGCTTCTATTGGGTGGAAACCTTTTATACCCGCCTTGACGGACTGCATGTCGCCGCGATTCCGGCCGGCATGCTGGCGAGCCTGATCCCGCTTTTCTTTCCGGGCGAGCACGTGCTGATCAATGCTGCGTCACCGGCTTTTCGTGCCCACTTCGTCATTGCCATGCTGGCTTACAGTTTGTTCACCCTCGCAGCGCTGCACGCGCTGCTGATGTCGATTGCTGGTCACCAGTTGCGCAATGCCCGCCTGAATCGACTGCTGAGCGGACTGCCGCCTTTGCTGACGCTTGAAGCCCTGCTGTTCCGCCTGGTGTCGATCGCGTTCAGTCTGCTCACCCTCACCCTGATCAGCGGGGTGGCGTTCTCGGAAGCCTTGTTTGGCCAGCCTTTCCAGCTTGATCACAAGAGCGTGTTCGGTTTCATTTCCTGGTTGCTGTTCGGCAGCCTGCTGCTGGGCCGCAAGCTGTGGGGCTGGCGCGGGCGTACTGCCTTGCGCTGGACGCTGGCCGGTTTTGTGGCGCTGATGCTGGCCTATGTCGGCAGCCGGTTTGTCACTGAAGTCATTCTTCACCGGGTTGGCTGACTCGATCCGGGCGTCTTTACAAGTTTTGTCACGGCGTGCAACATCGTGCACATTGCATAATGAGTGAACCATGGCAACCACCAACCAAGCGGCACTGAGCGGGCTTGCGCGCGCCCTGATCCAGCACGGTCACCTCAGCGAGGCCGATGCCCTTGCCTGCTGCAGTCAGCGTGCAGATGGGGCCAGCGCCTTCGTTCTCGAGGCGACGCAGCGCAAGTTCCTCACCGCCGCGCGCATTGCCCAGTTTGCCGCACAGACTTTCGGTTATCCCCTGGTCGATGTTGCGGCGGTGGACAAGTCGAGTCTGGCGGTCAGCGCCGTTGACCCCAAGCTGATGCACAAGCATGTTGCCATCGCGCTGGCGAAACGGCAGAACCGCATCACCCTCGCCATTGCCGATCCGTCGAGCATGCGTGCGCTCGATGAAATCCGTTTCCAGACCGGGATGCAGATCGAGCTGGTGATCGCCGAAGTCGACAAGCTGAAAAGCATCGTTGAATCGATGACCACTTCGGCCAGCGACGCGCTCAAGGGCATGAGCGGTGACGACTTCGACATGGATCTGCTCCAGGAAGATGGGCCGGGCGAAGAGGAAAAAAAAGAGGATGAAGCTTCGGACGCAGATGATGCGCCAATCGTGCGCTTCATCCAGAAAGTGCTGATTGACGCGATCAACGATGGCGCTTCCGATATTCACTTCGAACCTTACGAAAAATACTACCGCATCCGCGTCCGTACCGACGGTCAGCTGCGCGAAGTGGCGCAGCCGCCGCTGCCGCTGAAGGAAAAGATCGCCGCTCGCATCAAGGTCATTTCCCGGCTCGACATCTCCGAAAAGCGCGTCCCCCAGGATGGACGGATGAAGCTGGTGCTGTCGAAGAACAAGGCGATCGACTTCCGGGTATCGACCCTGCCGACCTTGCACGGCGAGAAGATCGTGATGCGTATTCTCGATCCCAGCTCGGCGATGCTGGGGATTGATGCGCTGGGCTATGAGCCGGATCAACGTGAAGCTTTGCTGGCGGCTGTCGAGCGCCCTTACGGCATGGTGCTGGTCACTGGCCCCACCGGTTCGGGCAAGACGGTGTCGTTGTATACCTGTCTCAACCTGCTCAACAAGGACGGGGTCAATATTTCCACCGCAGAAGATCCGGCGGAAATCAATCTGCCCGGCATCAATCAGGTCAACGTCAACGAAAAAGCCGGTCTTACTTTTGCCGCTTCGCTGCGCGCCTTCCTGCGCCAGGATCCGGACGTGATCATGGTCGGTGAAATTCGTGACCTGGAAACGGCGGAAATCTCGATCAAGGCGGCGCAGACCGGTCACCTGGTGTTGTCCACCCTGCATACCAACGACGCCCCGACCACCCTTGAGCGCCTCAAGAACATGGGGATCGCCCCGTTCAACATTGCTTCTTCAGTGATCCTGATCACCGCCCAGCGTCTGGCGCGACGCTTGTGTACCTGCAAGAAACCGGCGGATATTCCGATGGAAGTGCTGCTGGATGCCGGTTTCGAGGTGGAAGAACTGGACGGCAGCTGGCAGCCTTACGGCCCGGTCGGTTGTGATCGCTGCAAGGGCAGTGGCTACAAGGGCCGGGTCGGTATTTATCAGGTGATGCCCATTACCGAAGAGATTGCCCATATCATCATGACCGGCGGCAATTCGATGGATATTGCCGAACAGGCGGCGCGTGAAGGTGTACGTGATCTGCGCCAGTCCGGCCTGATCAAGTTCAAACAGGGTGTCACTTCGCTGGAAGAAGTGCTGGCGACCACCAACGAATAGCGCAAAGGATTTTGATATGGCAAGCACGGCGCGTGCGGTGCGGGGTTCAGGGCCAAAGGAAGAGCTCTACAGCTGGGAAGGCAAGGACAAGACCGGCAAGATTGTCCGCGGTGAAGTGCGCAGTACCGGCGATGCGGTGGTACGTGCGATGCTGCGCCGCCAGGGCATCATCGTCACCAAGGTCAAGAAAAACCGTATGTCGCGGGGTGGTCGCATCACCGACAAGGACGTCGCCCTGTTTACCCGCCAGCTGGCGACGATGATGAAATCCGGCGTGCCCTTGTTGCAGGCGTTCGACATCGGCATCAAGGGCTCAGCCAATCCGGCACTGGGACGTTTGCTCAACGAAGTGCGCACCGACATCGAAAGCGGTTCGAGCATGGCGGAAGCTTTTGCCAGGCATCCGGTGCATTTCGACAAGCTGTTCTGCAATCTGGTCGCCGCCGGTGAGCAGGCCGGTATTCTCGACAGCCTGCTTGACCGGATTGCCACCTACAAGGAAAAGATCCTCGCCATCAAGGCCAAGATCAAGTCGGCGCTGTTCTATCCGATTGCGGTGGTGGTGGTGGCAGCGCTGGTGATTTCGGTGATGATGTTGTTCGTCATCCCGGAATTCAAGTCGGTATTTGAAGGCTTTGGTGCCGAACTGCCGGCACCGACGCTGATCGTGGTGGCGATGTCGGACTTTTTCGTCGACAACTGGTACATCGTGCTCGGCATTCCGGTCCTCGCGGTGATCGGCATCAGTGCGATGTACAAGCGTTCGACCGCGATGCAGATTGCCGTCGACCGCATGGTGCTCAAGCTGCCGGTGATTGGCGTCATCGTGCGCAAGGCGACCGTGGCGCGCTGGACACGGACCCTGGCGACCATGTTCGCTGCCGGGGTGCCGCTGGTCGAGGCGCTCGATTCGGTGGGGGGAGCTTCCGGCAACCATCTTTACCTGATGGCCACCCGTGAAATCCAGAACGAGGTCAGCGCCGGCACCAGCCTCACCGTCTCCATGCAAGGCACCAATGTCTTTCCGACCATGGTGGTGCAGATGGTGTCGATCGGTGAGGAGTCCGGCCAGCTCGATGGCATGCTGAGCAAAGTGGCCGATTTTTTCGAGGCGGAAGTCGATGAGGCGGTCGCCGGCCTGTCCCAGCTGCTCGAACCGATCATCATGGTATTCCTGGGTACCGTGATCGGTGGTCTGGTGGTGGCGATGTATCTGCCGATCTTCAAGATGGGTTCGGTGATCTGAACAATGACTGAATTCCTGTTTGATTCCGCGCTGCTGCCAGGACTGGGAGCGGTGCTCGGCCTGTTTGTCGGCAGTTTCCTCAATGTGGTGATTCATCGTCTGCCGCGCATGATGGAGCGCGACTGGTTGGCCCAGGCTGCCGAGCTGCGCGGCGAGCCGGTGCCGGAGGCCGAGCGCTTCAACCTCGCTTCGCCGCGCTCGCGCTGCCCGCATTGTGGTCATCTGATTACTGCGATCGAAAATATACCGCTACTCAGTTATCTTGCCCTGCGTGGGCACTGTCGCCATTGCGGTGCGCATATCAGCAAGCGCTACCCGGCAGTCGAAGTGCTCAGTGCAGTGCTGTCCGGCTATGCAGTCTGGCATTTCGGCGCCGGGATGGCGGCGGTCGGGGCGCTGGTCTTTGTATGGGCGATGATTGCGCTCGCCTTCATTGATCTGGACACCCAGTTGTTGCCGGATGATCTCACCCTGCCTTTGCTCTGGCTGGGGCTGCTGTTCAATATCAAAGCCGTTTTTGTGCCGCTGCCTGAAGCGGTGATTGGTGCGGTCGCCGGCTATCTGGCGCTGTGGTCAGTGTACTGGGTGTTCAAGCTGCTCACCGGCAAGGAAGGCATGGGGTACGGTGACTTCAAGCTGCTGGCGGCGATTGGCGCCTGGCTGGGCTGGACTGCCTTGCCGCTCACCTTGCTGCTGTCTTCGCTGGTCGGTGCGCTGATCGGCATCAGCCTGATTGTCTTTGCCCGGCATGGGCGCAGCGTGCCGATTCCCTTCGGTCCGTATCTGGCCAGTGCCGGCGTGATCGCGCTGTTCTGGGGTGAGACGCTGACCGCGCACTATCTCGGCGCATTCTGAGCGGGCACGAAGGAAGGCGTTCGCATCGTTGCAACCAGGGCTTGCTTTCCGGTTTTTCGCCCCGATATCGGCGACTTCCTGTGCTGCTTGCCGCTGTCCGGTCGGCGGCAGCGCTTTTTCCTCATGCTGCATTGCGTTAGACTTGCGCACTTGCTTTCGGGAGTCCGTCATGCCGATTTATGAATATCACTGCTCGAGCTGTGGCCTGCAGAAGGATCATCTGCAGAAAATGAGTGATGCACCGCTCACCAACTGCCCGTCCTGCGGTGCGGATGGCTACGCCAAGCAGCTCTCTGCTGCCGGTTTTCAGCTCAAAGGCAGCGGATGGTATGCCACCGATTTCAAAGGTGGCGGCAGTGCTGCGCCGGCAGCTGCGGAAAGCGCCGCGCCGGCAGCCAGCTGCGCAGGTGGTTGTGCCTGCCACTGACATCGCTGCCGGGATTGGTCGCCATCCCGCCGGTGCCGCTGTTTTCCTGGGAGCTGCAAGGCTCGTTGATTCACCGTGAAAAAATACTTCATCACCGGTCTGCTGATCTGGATTCCGCTGGCGATCACCTTCATGGTGCTGGCGTGGATCATCAACACGCTCGATCAGGTGTTGCTGCTGTTGCCGAGCCAGGCGCAGCCGCAAAGCTTCTTCGGTTTTCACCTTCCCGGTGTCGGCATGCTGCTCAGTGTGCTGATGGTGTTCGTCACCGGTCTGGTAGCGACCAATGTGCTGGGACAGAGACTGGTGCAGGCCTGGGAATGGCTGCTGGCGCGCATTCCGGTGGTGAAGTCGATCTATTACAGTGTCAAGCAGGTTTCCGACACTTTGCTGTCGAGCAATGGCGAAGCTTTTCGCCAGGCCTTGCTGATCGAGTTTCCCCGTCGTGGCGCGTGGACCATTGCTTTCCTCACCGGCCAGCCTGGCGGCGATGCTGCCCGCCTGCTCGAAGGAGATTATGTCAGCGTCTATGTGCCGACCACGCCCAACCCGACTTCAGGCTATTTCCTCATGCTGCCGCGCGATCAGGTGCGGGAGCTCGACATGAGCGTCGATGAAGCGCTCAAATACATCATTTCGATGGGTGTGGTCAGTCCGCCGCCATCGACGAGTCTGGCCGTACCCACCTCTGTTGATTAATCTGGCGTGCGCGTGCGTACGTCCTTGCCGAACCACTGGAATTCATTCATGCGAACACATTACTGCGGACAAGTCACTGCTGCCGCCCTCGATCAGATCGTTACCCTGTGTGGCTGGGTTCACCGTCGCCGTGACCATGGCGGCGTGATCTTCATCGATTTGCGTGACCGTGAAGGTCTGGTGCAGGTGGTGTGCGATCCTGACCGGGCAGAGATGTTCGCCACTGCCGAGTCGGTGCGCGGTGAATTTGTGCTCAAGATCACCGGTAAGGTTCGTCGTCGTCCGGCCGGCACTGAAAACAGCGAACTCACTTCCGGCGAAATCGAAGTGCTCTGTCATGAGATCGAGATCCTCAACAGCGCGCAGACCCCGCCGTTCCAGATTGACGACGACAATCTGTCGGAAACCGTGCGTCTCACCCATCGCGTCATCGACCTGCGCCGGCCGCAGATGCAGCACAACCTCAAGCTGCGCTACCAGACCACCCGCGCGTTCCGTCGCTTCCTCGATGACGCCGGCTTCATCGATGTCGAAACGCCGATGCTCACCCGCAGCACCCCTGAAGGTGCGCGTGACTACCTCGTGCCTTCGCGGGTGCATGCCGGTGAATTCTTCGCTCTGCCGCAGTCGCCGCAGCTGTTCAAGCAACTGCTGATGGTCGCCGGCTATGATCGCTACTATCAGATCGTCAAGTGTTTCCGTGATGAGGATCTGCGTGCCGACCGCCAGCCCGAATTCACCCAGATCGACCTTGAAACCTCGTTCATGGATGAAGGCCAGATCACCGCGCTGGTCGAAGAGATGGTGCGTACCGTGTTCCGCGAAGTGCTGGCGGTCGAACTGCCCACGCCTTTCCCGCGCCTGAGCTACGCTGAAGCAATGCGCCGTTTCGGTTCGGACAAGCCTGACCTGCGTGTCACCCTCGAATTGACCGATGTCACCGATGTGGTGGCCGATGTGGCGTTCAAGGTGTTCAGCGGTCCGGCCACCAGCGGTGGTCGCGTGGCGGCGCTGCGCGTGCCCGGTGGTGCCAGCCTCACCCGTGGCGAGATCGATGAATACACCAAGTTTGTCGGCATCTATGGCGCCAGGGGTCTCGCCTACATCAAGGTCAACGACGCCAGCCAGTCCAATGAGCAAGGCCTGCAGTCGCCAATCGTCAAGAATCTGCACGAAGCCGCCTTGCGCACCATCCTGGAACGCACCGGAGCGCAATCGGGCGATCTGATCTTCTTCGGCGCCGACAAGACCAGCGTGGTCAATGATGCGCTGGGCGCGCTGCGCGTCCGCCTCGGCCATGACAAGGGCCACCTCAATGGCGAGGCCTGGTGCCCGGTGTGGGTGCTGGACTTCCCGATGTTCGAATATGACGAGGAGAGCAAGCGCTGGACGGCCTGCCACCATCCGTTCACCAGCCCCAAGGATGAGCATCTCGCGCTGCTGGCCAGCGATCCGGGCGCCTGTCTGGCGAAAGCCTATGACCTGGCGCTCAATGGCTGGGAGATCGGCGGCGGCTCGATCCGTATCCATCGTGCCGATGTGCAGGAGAAAGTCTTTGAAGCGCTCAACATCGGCCCTGAAGAGCAGCAGGCCAAATTCGGCTTCCTGCTCGATGCGCTCAAGTACGGTGCGCCACCGCACGGCGGTCTGGCTTTCGGCCTGGATCGCATCGTCACCATGATGAGCGGTGCAGAATCGATCCGGGACGTGATCGCCTTCCCCAAGACTCAGCGTGCGCAGTGTCTGCTCACCCAGGCGCCGAGCGAAGTCGACGACAAGCAGTTGCGCGAGTTGCACATCCGTCTGCGGCCGAAGGTCGAAGGCGGGGCAGACAAGGCCTGAGCGGGATCATCCTGCGGCCAGTTGCCGGTCGCAGCACGTTTCGTGGTTCCGGGGCCATGCCCCGGATCGTCGTCAGCGCGGGCGCAGGGGCCCGCAAGCCGGGGCATGGCCCCGGCGCCACGAGCAAGTTGGCGGTCGCAGCTGTTCCTGGCTCTTTGAGCGCATTGGCAGCAGATTCTGATATATCCTTCAGAATTTCAGGGCGTAGCCGTAATGTTGACCTGAAAGACCTTGAATATCAGCGATTACGTCCGGATCACGCCTCTTCATGCTGCTGTCCAGTGAACTCCAGGTTCTGGTGATCGAAAGCCAGCCCACCATGCGTGCGCAATTGCGCGCCATGCTGGCGTCGATCGGCGTTGAATCTGCCCAATTTGCCGTTTCGGCGACTGCTGCGCTCAAGCGCTTGCGGGTGCAGCGTTTCGAGCTGATCCTGTGCGAATACAACCTCGGCGAAGGCCAGGACGGCCAGCACTTGCTGGAAGATCTGCATGCGCAAGGCGTGCTGCCGATGGATACGGTGTTCGTCATGGTCACTGGCGAGCGCAATTACGAGCGGGTGATCAGCGCCTGCGAACTGACGCCGAACGACTACCTGTTGAAACCGCTGAATGCGGAGACCTTGCGCATTCGTCTGTTGCGTGCCTTCCAGAAGCGGGACGCCTTCCTGCCTGCCTGGCGCTCGATGCAGCTTGGCGATCCGGTCGGTGCCATCCATCACTGCCGTGCGGGGCGGGAGCAGCATCCGCAATACCTGACCGATTTCATGCGCCTGCAGGCCAGGCTGCATACCAGCATCGGCCAGCTTGCCGAAGCCGAGGCGCTCTACCGCGAAATTCTTGGCAGTCAGCGTCTGCCCTGGGCGGAGCTGGGACTGGCGCGCATCCTGATGCTCAACAAGCGTCTGCTCGAAGCGGAAGATGTGCTGCTCGCGCTGATTGCCCGCCATGAGCGCTTCATCGAAGCCTATGAGCTGCTTGCCCGACTGCAGGAGGATGATGGCCGGCCTGAACAGGCCTGCCAGACCGTGGCGGCAGCAGTGGAAATTTCTCCTCACCGCATGGCACGTCTGCGCCAGCTTGGCAGTCTGTCGCTGGCGACCGGCAATCCGGCCGGCGCGGAAAGCACCTTTGCCGAGGTGGTGCGCAAAGGCAAGTACTCCGAGTTTCGCGAGCCCGAAGATCATGTCCGTCTGGTGCAGGCGCAACTGGCGCAGGACAAGGTCAGGGAAGCGCAGGCCAGTACGCTTGATCTTGAGCGCAGCATGGGCCGGCAGCCGAAAGCTGCGCTGTGCCAGACGGTGTGCACCGCGCTCATCGCCGCGCACGAAGAGGATCAGGACAAGGCCAGACTGGCGCTGGGTAACGCCTTGCAGGCTGGCACTACGCTGCGGACGCTGTCGATCGGTCTGCGGCAGGATCTGATCAAGACCTGTTTCGATCAGCGCATGGAAAAAGAGGGCAGTGAACTGGTGGCCGATCTGCTGCGCAGTGCGGCGGATGAAAGCACCATCGCCACCACCCGTCAGGTGCTCGAACAACGCGGTCTCGGCAAGCTGTCGGGCGAGATCGAAGCCAAAGTGCAGACGGAGGTCAAATCGCTGGTCACCACCGGCATCGAAAAGGCCCGCACCGGCGATTACGATGGCGCGGTGAGCGAGATGATGAATGCCGCGCGCAAGCTGCCCGGCAATCCGCATGTGCTGTTCAATGCCGCGCTCGCCTTGCTGCGTCACATCGAGCACTGCGGCTGGAATGAAGTGCTGGCCAGCCAGGCTCACGTTCTCATCGTCCGCGCCCAGCTGCTCGCGCCGACCAGTCCGCGGCTGGTGGCGATCACCGAGTTCATGCACACACTGATCAAGCACTACGGCATTCGCCCCGAGCAGGTGCTCAACCGGCTGGCGCGTGCTTCATGAGTGCCTGGCGCTTGCGCTGGTCAGGCTTGCTGCCGGCAGGTGGGCTGGCAATGGTGCGGTCGGCAGCGTTGGCACTGGTGCTGGGAGGAGCGCTGTCCGCTTGTTCGCCACCGGCGGCCGACTCCGGGCTGCGTGCCGGCTTGCCCGCCGAAGTCGCCGACACTTTGCAGCGGATCGAGCAGGGCGGGCCTTTTCCTCATCGTCGTGACGGCATCACCTTTCACAACCGTGAGCGTCTGCTGCCGGCGATGCCGGGAGGCTATTATCGTGAATACACCGTGCCGACTCCCGGTGCGCGTGATCGCGGCGCGCGGCGCATTGTCAGCGGCGGCAATCCGCCCGTGATCTTCTATTACACCCCCGATCACTATCGCAGCTTCGAGCAGATCAAGCCGAAACCCTGAGTTGATTTCCTGAGTTCCCGAGCCCCGGTATCCATGTCCGCACCTACTTCTGCTTCTTCTGCCGAGCCAGCGCCTCATCTGTGCATCGACCTCCAGCACTGCCAGGACAAGGCCGGGTTGATGGATTGTCTGGTCGGCGCGCTGCAGCTGCCATCCTGGTTCGGCTACAACTGGGATGCGCTCGCCGATGCGCTGGCTGACCTGTCCTGGCTGCAGCCACGACCGCAGGTGATCGAGTTCATTCACGCAGATCAGCTCGCCCGGCAGGCACCGGCGGTATTTGCCACTTTCAGCTGGATCGTCGAGGACAGCAATGCGTTGTGGGTGGACGATGGCCTGACGATCCGCTTGCAACATCCGCCGCGCGAGCCGGTCACGTCCTGACTTGGTGCGCGCCTCAGGTCGCCGCCTCAGAACACGCCGATCTGGGTGAACCAGGCGGCAGTGCCGAGACTGCCCAGCAGAACAGCGGCATGAAAGGCGGCGAGCAGGTGGTAACGACGGCCGATGCGCTGCGGATCGAGATCGGAGATCAGGTAGAGCTGGCGCTGCAATGAGCGGCGCATCACATGCGCTTCGGGGGCGTTGAGAATCTTCTGCTGCATGCGCAGCACTTCGCGACGTGCAGCGCGGCGGGCGAGCTCCCATTCGCGCAGATCGAGCTCGCCATTGCCGTCGAGATCGAAACGTTCGAGCAAACGGGCGGGATCGGCTTTCCAGGCGCTGAGCAACTGACCGACCTGGGCGTGGGTGTCGAGATCGGGCTGGATGCTGCCCAGAGTGCTGAATTCGCCAATCACGTAGATCGGATCACCACGCAGCAAGGCCCACTGGGTGTAGCGGCGCTCACCGCGGATACTGATGTCCCGTCGGCGCACCAGCATTTCGGCGCCTTCCGGATCGACCGCACAGACGCCGCTGCCGTCATCGAGCAGGAAGGATGCGTCGCTTTCCTGATTGTGCAGGAAGCGCCACTGGCCATTGCGCTGGCGCTCTTCAGTGCGCAGCCGGTACCACAGCACCGGCAGGCCGTCGACCGGCGAGTAGAGCGGGCCGCTGTCGAGCGGCAGGGCACGGCCGCGCAGTTCGAGATAACCCTGCGCAGCCGAGGCGATGCGTGAAGTCGGCGTGTCGGCAATCAGACGGGCATGGCGCACGGCGCGTGTCCAGCCATAGAGGGCGCTCAGCCCCAGCAGCACCAGCGCGACAATGCTGCCTTTGCCGGTGTCATTGTGCAGCGCGAGACCGATGAGCGCGAACTGGGCGAAAGGCAGCAGTTGCTCGGTACGGCTATGGATCAGGCGGACAAGCACAGGACGGTGGCAGGCAAGGAGCGGGGCGGGGGCGGGGCCGTAGCGGCAGGATCAGGCTCGATGGGACCGCTGTCAGCCGTTGAACAGGGCTCTCAGGTCGACATCGGCTTTTTCGGCACTCGAGAACTGCAGCAGGCTCTGTTCGCTGTAGCCGAACGCGCGCGCGATGATCAGGTCGGGGAACTGTTCGATGCGCACGTTGTGCAGATTGACCGCATCGTTGTAGAGCTCGCGGCGATCGGCAATGCCGGCTTCGAGGGCGCTGATCCGGGTTTGCAGCTGCTTGAAGTGTTCGTTGGCGCGCAGCTCGGGATAGGCTTCGGCGACGGCAAAGATCTGGCCAAGGCCGAGGCGGAGCTGACTTTCAGCCGCTCCCAGGGCGCCGACGTCGTGCGCTTCACGCGCAGCAGCAACCCGCGCGCGCGCTTCGGTGACCCGACTCAGGGTGGTCTGTTCGAACTGCTGGTATTGACGGCAGACTTCGACCAGCTTGGGCAGTTCGTCATGTCTTTGCTTGAGCAGGACATCGATATTGGCCCAGGCCTTGCTGATCGCGTGCCGGAGATTGACCAGGCTGTTGTAGACCAGCACCCCGTAAATGAGGGCCAGGGCGAGTACGCCGAGGAAAATGCTTGAAGAGATGCTCATCTGCAGACTCCGGGAAGTGAAGTGCATTTTATCCCGAAAGCGTGGCAGGTGGCGCCCTGCCGGAAACCGGTGATCCGGCAGTCATCAGACCTCCATCAGGCGTGCTTCGGCAGCTGCCGGTGCCCCCAGGCGTTTGAGCAACTGGCTGCGAGGTACCCGGGTCAGCGCTTCAAGCTCGCGGATGTCGTCCGGCAGGCCGGCATCATCCCAACCGCGCGCGAGGTGGCGGGCGATGCGGGCGGCGAGGCTGACGGTTTTGACTCGCGGGTCATTCTCGAGGCGGTGATCGAGCAGCTGGACGAGCAGATCGGGCAGGCGCCAGGCTTCGATCAGGCCGAGCTGCAGTTGCGCGGCGGTGACGCCAAACACCTGGCGCTGGGCGACCGCCGAGCGCAGGCCGCGATCGGCGAGCTGCAGGGCATAGACTTGCCCGGTCAGCGTCGGAGCGTAAATCCAGCAGACAATTTCGGTGGCCTCGTTGAGCAGGGCGGCGACGGTGATTTCCTGCACGTCGAGATCGTGGCGCAGGATGGCGAAGGTGCGCGCGAGGCTGGCGGCGCGGCGAGCGCGGCCGATCACCCGCAGCACGCCGAGCAGGGCGCGTGGATGCTCGGCGAGCAGGTCTTCAACGATGTCCGGTTCGGCAAAAAGGCGCAGGAAAGGGTTGATGCCGATCATCATCACTGCACGTTCGATGGTGTTGATGTCGGCGTTCCGGCTGGCGCTGCGATGGGTCTGCAGGTGCACCAGCAAGCGCATGGTGAGCAGCGGATCGCCGAGCACGATGCTGCTCAGCGCCTTGGCCGTGGCCTGCTCGGGCTGGGCGCGCAGCTGATCGAGTTCGCGCGCAGTCTTGCGCAGCACCGGCAGGGGGCGGTGGGAAAAGTGGGCAACGTAGGCTTCGACCGAGGTCAGCGGGGCAAGCAGCGGTTTCATGGCGGGGGGCAGAAATCGGCGGGTTGGAGAGGCTTGGCCGGGATCATGCGACGCAATCGCCGCTGCTGCAACTGCCGGCGAGCCCGGCACTGGCGTTATAATCCGGCGAAGTTTGTATACACGCTGAGCGCGAGCGCAGTGTCTGCCTGCCCGGCGACACCGCCAGCGCCATACCGGGGGAATATCGTGACTGCTTTCAAGGCCTTTGTGATTGACCAGGATGCGGAGCGCAAGTTGTTTGCTGGCATGCGTGACATGGAACCGGCGGAGCTTGATCAAGGCGAAGTCGACATCCGGGTCCGCTACTCCAGCATCAACTACAAGGACGCTCTGGCAGCCACCGGTGCAGGCAAGATCATCCGCCGCTTCCCCTGCGTCGGCGGCATCGATCTGGCCGGTGAGGTGATCGCCAGCGCTGATCCTCGTTTCAAGCCGGGTGATCCGGTGGTGGCAACCAGCTTCGATCTGGGCGTCGCCCATCATGGCGGTTATGCCGAACGTGCCCGTGTCCCGGCGCAGTGGGTGTTGCCGCTGCCGGCGGGGCTGGACCTGTTCGAGGCGATGGCGCTGGGCACGGCCGGTTTCACCGCTGCGCTCGGCATCGTGCGCATGGAAGACAACGGTCTTGCGCCCGGCAATGGTCCGGTGCTGGTCACCGGTGCCACCGGCGGCGTGGGGGCGCTGGCGATCGACATGCTGGCCCGGCTGGGCTATCACGTCGTCGCGCTGACCGGCAAACCGGAAGAGAGCGACTATCTGCACGGCCTGGGTGCAGCCGAAATCAAGCTGCGCAGCGAAATCGATTTCGACAAGGTGCGGCCACTCGAAGCCGGTCTGTGGGCCGGTGCAGTCGATAATGTCGGAGGTCAGATCCTGCACTGGGTGCTGGCGACCATGCAGCAGGCCGGTACGGTGGCCAGCATCGGTAACGCGGCGAGCTTCAATGTCAACACCACGGTCTTCCCTTTCATCCTGCGTGGAGTCAGCCTGCTGGGCATCGATTCCGGCTACATCGGCTTCCCGACCCGGCAGCGGGTGTGGGACCGTCTTGCCAGTGACCTGAAACCACGCCATCTGCACGAAATTACCCGCACGATCGAGTTCGGGCAGTTGCCAGCAGCTTTCGATGATTTCATCGCCGGCAAGGTCAAGGGGCGTACGGTCGTGCGCGTCAGCAACTGAAGCCGGCGCCGTTCGTGCACCAGCCAAGCATGAGCCCTCTCTGCCATGACTGACGAAGTCAAGCTCCCGCGCATTCTGGTGGTCGATGATTCCCGCATGGTGCGGGCGTCGATCATCAAGAGCATTCGTGGCCATTTCGAGGTGCGCGAGGAGGTCGATGGCGAAGCAGGCTGGGAGGCCTTGCTGGTCGATCCCTCGCTCGACATCGTGCTGACCGACATCGGCATGCCGCGGCTCGATGGCTTCGGCCTGCTCGAGCGCATCCGTGCGTCGAAAGTGGCGCGAGTGCGTGACTTGCCGGTCGTGATCATTTCCGGTGAAGAGGATGAGAGTGCGCGCGTGCGGGCGCTTGGGCTGGGGGCAAATGGTTTCATCGGCAAGGGGGCGGGCAATGTCGAATTGCTGGCCACCCTCAAATCGCTCGCACGGCTGTCGCAGGCGCAGAGCGAGCTGGAGCGCAGCCGCGAGGCGCTGGCGCGCAACAGTCCCACCGATCCGGACAGCGGCCTGCTGACCGATGCCTATTTCGAGCACCACGGCAGCCAGGTGATGGCCGAAGCCCGCCGCCGGCAGACTGACATCGCCGCGATGCTGATCGAGCTTGATGGGCATGAGGCCCTGCTGGAGCGCTATGGCGCCCGCGTTGTCCAGCTCATCGTGCGCAAGCTGACCAAGATGGTCACCTCCCGCATCCGCACCGAGGACAGTGTCTCGCAGCATTCGCCGGTCTGTTTTGCCCTGCTGTCTCCCGGCGTCGATCTGCCTTCAAGCTGTGCGCTTGCACTGCGCCTGGTGAGCAACTTCGAGAAGCTGGTGCTCGCTTACCGTGAGGAACACATCCGCGTCACGGTCAGCATCGGCGTGGCGAATTCGGCGGTGGACGGTCTGGGCAAGCTCAGCGCCCTGCTCGAAGTGGCGGGCGAGCGTGTGCAGCAGGCACGTGCCCTCGGCGGCAATTGCGCGGTGGCCTCCCATGGCAAGATCGATGCCACTTGGGTGAGCCGCAATGTCAAGCGTCAGTTCAGCATCGATGCCGCGTTGCGCCAGCTGCGTGCAGGCCGCAAGGAAGAAGTTCAGGCGCGTCTGCCGGATGCAATTTCCATCCTGCTGCCGATGCTGGAATTGATAGAATCCGAACTGCACTGCGGCATGCCGCTCGAGCAGCTCGAGCAGTATCTGCAGCAGCCAGAGTCGGCGAGTGATGACGATGGCACGCAGACGTCGATCTGAAAGCAGCGCAACCGGTCGAGCTGTTTCGCCTGAGTCAGCACCTTCCGGAGGGGGAGGTGCTGGTTGAGCGCGTACCAGCGAGTGAAAAAAGTGGCCGGAAGCGCTTTGTCCAACCAAGAGGGGAAATTCGGGGAGAGGATGGAATGACCGATTATCAACAGTTTCACCGCCGTTCGATTGAAGATCGTGACAATTTCTGGGCTGAACAGGCCCAGTATATTCATTGGCACAAGCAGCCCGAACAGATCTGCGATTTTTCGCGGCCACCGTTCGTCAAGTGGTTCAAGGGTGGTGAGACCAACCTGTGCTACAACGCCGTCGATCGTCATGCGGCGGTGCGTCCGGAAGGCCGCGCCCTGGTCTATGTGTCGACCGAGACCGGTGAAGAGCGCGTCTACAGCTATGCGGAACTGCAGCGCGAAGTCGAACGCATGGCGGCGATTTATCGCGAACTCGGAGTCAAGCGCGGCGATCGCGTGCTGATCTACATGCCGATGATTGCCGAAGCCGCTTTTGCGATGCTGGCTTGCGCACGCATCGGCGCAATCCATTCGGTGGTGTTCGGTGGCTTTGCCGCCAATTCACTGGCCACCCGCATCGATGATGCCCAGCCGGCGTTGATGGTGAGTGCGGACGCCGGCATGCGCAACGGCAAGCCCGTGCCTTACAAGCATCTGGTCGATGAAGCCTGCAAGCTGGCCGAATTCCCGCCAGCCAAGGTGCTGATCGTCGATCGCGGCCTGGACAAGGGCTTTCCCCGCGTCGCCGGGCGTGATGCCGATTACGGCGAATTGCGCGCCAGGCACATGGACACCCGGGTTGCGGTCGAATGGATGGAGTCCACCGAACCGAGCTACATCCTGTACACCTCGGGTACCACCGGCAAGCCCAAGGGTGTGCAACGCGATACCGGCGGTTACTGCGTCGCGCTGGCCGCGTCGATGAAGCACATCTTCGTCGGCAGTGAAGGCGAGACCATGTTCACCACCTCCGACATCGGCTGGGTGGTCGGTCACAGCTACATCATCTACGGCCCGCTGATTGCCGGCATGACCACCGTGATGTACGAAGGCACGCCGCTGCGCCCCGATGCCGGCATCTGGTGGCAGCTGGTGGAAAAATACCGCGTCAACGTGATGTTCTCCGCCCCCACTGCAGTGCGGGTGCTCAAGAAACAGGATCCGGCCTTCCTCAAGAAATACGACCTGTCCTCGCTCAAGCATCTGTTCCTGGCGGGCGAACCGCTCGACGAGACCTCCCATCAGTGGATCATGGGCGAACTCGGTATCCCGGTGATCGACAACTACTGGCAGACCGAAACCGGCTGGCCGATGCTCGCCATCTGCCGTGGCGTCGAGGAAAGCCCGATCAAGCTCGGCTCGCCAGCTTTCCCGGTTTACGGCTACGACCTGCGCATCTTCCGCGAAGATGGCAGTGAATGTGGTGCCAACGAGAAAGGCATTGTCGGCATCGTGCCGCCGCTGCCTCCCGGCTGTCTGGCGACAATCTGGAAACAGGATGAACGTTTCGTCTCCACGTACTTCAGCGTGTTCACCGAACCGCAGATCTACTCCTCTTCCGACTGGGGCATCAAGGACGACAAGGGCTATCACACCATCCTTGGTCGCATGGATGACGTGATCAACGTTGCAGGTCACCGTCTCGGCACCCGCGAGATTGAAGAAGCGGTGCAGGCTCACCCGGCGATTGCCGAAGTCGCAGTGGTTGGCGTTGCCGATGAGGTGAAGGGCCAGATGCCGATGGCTTTCGCAGTGGTGAAGAACGCCGACGATGTCGATACCGCCGAGAAGCGTGCGGCACTCGAGAAGGAAGTGATGAAGAAAGTCGATGAAAGCCTCGGCGCCATCGCCCGTCCGGCGCGTGTCCACTTCATCAACGGCCTGCCCAAGACCCGCTCCGGCAAGATGCTGCGCCGCTCCATCCAGGCGCTGGCCGAAGGCCGCGATGCCGGTGATCTGACCACCATCGACGACCCGAGCACGCTGGAGCAGATCAAGGTCGCACTGCAGAACTGAAGATCACGGCTTGATACGGCTCAAACCCCGGCGCAGCTTTCATGCTTCGCCGGGGTTTGTTTTTTCAGCGCGCCCCGGTGGGAGCGGCGCAAGCCGCGAACGCTTCACCCCATCCGCATGTTGATTCGCGACTCGCGTCGCTCCTACGGTGGTTTCTGTGCAGCTTCGTAGCCCGGATAAGCGTCAGCGCGTCCGGGCGACGCATTGTGCGCCAGGCCGCGAAGGCCTCACTTACCCAGGCTGCGTGCCACATCCTCATTCACGGCTCGCCACAGCGGGCGCATGATCATGCGCATGTTGCGCACGATGCTGTGCACATCCATCATCGACGGCACCCGGGTGCCGCGATGTTCGATCGGTCCGCCGATCTGGCGGATGTCGACACCGAGGCGGGCGAAGTGGCTGGCGAGACGCGGCTCGGTGAGCACAAACAGGGTGTCGATCTCGTGGTGCACGGCAAGGGCAATCGCGCCCATGTAAAGTCCGACCGGAATATAGGGAAAGCGCGGCTGAGCCTTGGTGCCGAAGTCTTCCTCACTCACGCTGGCCGGGCTGTTGCGCTGGTCGCCCTTGCGTCGCCGCCAGCGCGAGCGCACGGCGAGGCGCGAAACTTCAGCGATGCGGTGGCGGGGCAGATGCGCCGGATCAATGATGCTGCGATCCAGCGTCGCCGCACAGCTGAGCTCGAAAGGCAGCGGGGCATGGAGGTCATCCGGTCGCGCCAGCACCAGCCGGGTGCAGCCCACCGGCTCAAGCGGTGCTTCCACGCCACGCATGATGCAATGCAGACTGTGAGCATCGAAGTTGTCGGTTTCCCGCCGGTCAGGACGCTCGGGCTCGAACTTCAGTTCTTCGCAATAGACTTCGTGGCGCACGCCATAGACCGCGTCGCGCAAGCTGTCATTGGTGGCAGCGTCGATGCGGAAATATTTGCGAAAACCGTAGCCGAGGTTGATGCGCTCGATCAGTGACAAGGTTGTTCCTTTGCGCCTGCTTCAGGCGCGTGTGTGCAGGGCATCAATGATGGTCATGCGCGAGACGCGCCACGCAGGGTAGATCGCAGCAATTACGGTAGCGAGCACGCCGATCAGCCAGGCTTCGATCGCCACTGCCGGTACGATGCGGATAAAGGCGTCATAACCTTCTTCGGCATTCGGTGGGGGAGGCATGGGAATGCCGACACCGGAGATGAGCGTGGCCAGACCAGCGCCGAGCAGCAGACCCAGACTGGCCCCGCACAGACCGAGGAGCAGGGATTCGCAGTAGATCAGGCCACTCACGCTGGCGCTGCGATTGCCGAGTGCGCGCATGGTGCCGAATTCCCAGGTGCGTTCGAGCAAGCTCATGTTCACCGTATTGATCACGCTCAGGCAGACCATGAGCAACACCATGGTTTTCAGAAAGCCGAACTGCTGGCGATAGAGATCGACCGTTTTCTCGTAAAAATCATTGAGCTGCTGCCAGTCCTGCACCGCCAGCCCCTTGCCTGCGGGCTGGCTGGTCAGCTGATGACGCAAGTGCTCGACGACACTGGTGGTACTTGCTGTTTCATCGAGTTCGATCACCAGCTTGCCGACTCCCTCGGTATCGAGCACGGTCTGCGCATCGGCAAGGCCGATCCGGACCGCACGGGCGTCAAAGTCCTTCGAAAAGCTGCGGAAAACGCCGACGATGTCCACATCGAGGGTGTTCATCGCGCCGTCGATGGTGCTCACCAGCAAGGTTGCCTGATCGCCCGGTTGGAGCTGCAGTGCCTGGGCGACGCCTTCGCCGAGCATGGCACCAAAATGGTCGCTGTCCTGCAGACTGCGGCCGGCAATCACACGCAGATGGCTGCCGAGTGCATTTTCGCGGTCAGCTTCGATGCCGTCGGCGATGATGGCGTAGTCGGTCTTGCCGTTGTTCAGCAGGGCCGAAAAGCTGATGCGGGCCATGACCTGGCGGACTTCAGGAAGCTGTTCGAGCTGCTCGCGCCATTGGCTGGCATCGTCGAGCAGATAGCGTTCCGGAGAGCGCGAACCACTGCCGAAGATTTCGCTGCGGGCCAGCTGCAGATGACCGCTTTGCGAGTGGATGAGCGCCTCGCCGAGCTGGATATAGATGTCCCGCACGAAACCGCCGGCAAGGATGAGCGCGCAGACGCCACAGGTGATCGCGGCGAGGGTGATCAGCGAACGCAGGCGGCTGCGCAGCAGATTGCGGGAAGCGAGGCGGAACAGGGTCTGCATGAAATCCTCGGTCCTGAAACTTACTGACGGGTGCGCAAGGCGTCGACGATCGGCTCGCGCGAAGCCCGCCAGGCCGGATACAGGCTGGCCAGCAAGGTGGTCAACAGGGCAATGCCGGCAGCAACAACGATATTGTCGATGCTGATCAGGACGCCGGCCTCGTAACCCCAGGCCATGCCCGGGCTGGCCGGCATGGGAATGCCGATGGCGGACAGCAACAGCGCGAGCCCAGTGCCCAGCACCACGCCCAGTGCAGCACCGAGTACGCCGAGGATGACGCCTTCAAGCACGAACATGGTGAGAATGCCGCGCTGGCGAGTGCCCAGCGCCATCATGGTGCCGATCTCGCTCATGCGCTCCATCACTGCCATGCTCATGGTGTTGGAGATGGCGAGCACGATGATGAGAGCGATGATGGTGCGGATGACGCCGACCTGTTTCTTGAACAGCGCCGAAGTCTTGTTGTAGAAATCGGCCAGCTCCTGCCAGGGCACGACCTGGTAGCGACTGCTGTCTAGCGCCTGATTGAGCTGCTGATGGGCTCTCGCCGTATCTGCCGTGTCTTCGAGCAACACCAGGCGCAGGTGCTCGCCTTCGCTCCTCATCAGCTGGCGGGCAAGCTCAATCGGGATGCGCAGCGCGCTGTCGTCATAAGCCTGTGAAATCGACTGGAACAGCCCCACCACTTCCGCTTCGACTGCGCTGATGCCGCCGTTTTCGGTATTGGCGATGAGGACGAGCTGGGCACCGGGGACCAGGCCCAGGTTGCGCGCCAGCCCTTCGCCGACAATCGCCGTCTGCGGCTCGCCCGGCAGCAGATTGCGCCCGGCACTGAAGCGCAGCGCTGCCGACAGCTGCTGCTCGGCGGCAGCATCCACGCCCTCGCCGATGAAGGACAGCGTGGTTTCGCCCGAACTGGCCAGACCATTGATCAGCAGTCGTGGTGCGGCGACGCGAAAGCCGGGCAGTGCGGCCAGTGCCGCTTCGTCCGCAGCGCTGGGCGGTGGCAGCAGATAGGCGTAGGGGTCGGCGCGACCGTGGTCAAGAAAGCCGGGTTTCATCACCTGCAGATGGCCGAGCTGGGACTGGATGGTGTTGTCACGCCCGAAGCGCAGGTTCCAGTCGATGAAACCGGCAGCCAGCATCATCGCCACCACGCCAAAAGCAATCGCCGCCAGCGCGGCGCGACTGCGGGTGAGCTGGCGGACGATGTTGCGCCAGGCGGTGGAGAGAGTGGTGGGCAGGCTCACGGCGGTGATTGAGGAGATGAATGAAGACAGGTCAAGTTTACGTGGAAACCGCCCTTTGTGGGACGCTCGTGCCAGAGGAGCAGTAAAGCACAAAAAAAAGCCGCAGCATAAGCTGCGGCTTTCTACTCGGGGCAAAAGGGCAGTCAGGCCTTCTTGCTGCGGCGACGTGCCAGACCGAGGCCGGTCAGACCGAGGCCGAGGAGGGCGAGGGAGGCTGGCTCGGGGATGTTGCGGCTGCTGCCCTGGATGTCGTTGGAGCCAAAGAGGGGGTAGACACGACCATCGCCGGTGATGATGGGACCGTTGGGCAGGAGCTGATAAGACGAGGTAAAGTTGAAGTCAGCCTTGTCGGTGGTACCGTTCATCGAGAAGGTGTCGGTGTCGAAGTAGGCCGCAGCCAGACCGCCGGTGACGTTGAGGAAGCCCTTGCCGGAGCCTTGAAGACCGGCTACCGAGGGAGACGGATCAGAGAACAGGGTGCCGCTCAAGCCCGTGTTGGCGTTAACGTGGGTGGCTCCTTCCAGTCGGAGAAACAGAGTGCCATCTTCTGCGCTGCCAGGGTTCATGGGGTTGAAGTTGGGGCTGTGGTCAACAAAGACGTCGACCACGCCACCGGTGAAAGTGAAGCCGAATACCGGGTCAATGGCAGCCAGCTCATAGTCATAGAACTTGTAGGTGATTTCGCAACCGGGGCAAAAGCTGTTCGGGTTGGTTTCACCATTGAAGTTGGTGATCTTGGCGTAGCCGCTCAGCACGTCGCCAACATTCTGGACGATGTTTTCGTACATGGTGTCGGTGCTGGTGAAGTCGAACAGGCTCTCCGGATCCCAGGTCACGCCGCCGACGTTCACCGGGGTGGCGAAGGCGGGGGCAGCGGCGATCGCGGCAGCAGCAAAAAATGTTCTGGCAATGGTTTTCATGTGTGAGCTCCTCAGAGATGACTGTGTTCTGGTGTGCATGAAACTGTTTTTCATGCCTTGCTGAAGACCATAAGCAAAATTGGTGCCATGTTTTATATTTTTCTTTATTCTATTGAATTTAAAGAAGTTATTTTTTTGATGAGCGTTGGCTTGTAGCAACATTTTTATGCGGTGTAAAAAAAGCCGACACTTTGGAGCAGCGGCTGAAACCTTCATCAGAGGACATCCGCCCTGTTCACGAGTCCCTCAAGCCAACCCCAGAGGACAGCCAGTTTGTTCGCCGCAGAGAAAGCTGGCTGTCCTGCAGGCTGTTCCAACAGCCACCGCAAACCGCCAGTAGGAGCGACGCGAGTCGCGAACATCATGGGGTGCTCATTGGAGAGTCGGAGAACAATCTACCCTGTCAGCATTAAATGCTGATAGCATGAGCGCAGTTTCTTCACCGGATCTGCGCCATGCCCCAGGATCACGATGCCGGCTACCGGCTGCTGTTCTCCGACCCGCGCCTGGTGCGCGACCTCGTCTGCGGTTTCATCGACGACTCCTGGGTCCAGCAGCTCGACTTCAGCACGCTTGAGCGCGTCAATGGCCACTACGTCAGCGAGCACATGCGCCAGCGCGAGAGCGATGTCGTCTGGCGCCTGCGCAGCGGCGAAGACTGGCTCTATCTCTATCTGCTCATCGAGTTCCAGAGCAAGAACGACCGCTTCATGGCGCTGCGCCTGATGGTGTATGTCGGTCTGCTCTGGCAGGACCTGCAGCGCCGCAGCGAGATCGGCGGACACAGCGGGCACGATCTGCTGCCGCCCGTGCTGCCCATCGTCCTCTACAACGGCAGACCGCGCTGGCGCGCACCGCTGCGCCTGAGCGAACTGCTGCCGCGCTTGCCTGCCTTTCTGAAACCGCTGCAGCCGCAGATGGGCTATGTGCTCATCGACGAAGGTGCGGTGCCGCAGAACCGGCTGCTGCAACTCAGCCATAATCTGGCCGCCATCCTCTTTCGCATCGAACATCCGCCCTCGCCGGCGGCAGTGAAGGCTGCGGTCGACGATCTCGTCACCGCCACCGAGAACGAGGCTTACCGGCCCCTGCGCCGCACCCTCAGGCTGTGGCTGCGTGCCGCCTTGCGCCGCAACACAAAATATCCCATCCTGCTCGATAATGTGGATGAACTGGGAGAGATGAGAGCCATGCTGTCAGAATCAATCGAACAATGGGCCAGGGAGTTCCGTGCCGAGGGGCTGGCCGAGGGAATCGAAAAGGGCATCGAGAAGGGAATCGAGAAGGGCCTCGCGAAAGGCCGGGAAGAAGGTCGGGAGGAAGGTGTGCTGATGGGTGAGGCGCGTGTCCTTTCGCGCCAGCTCAGGCGCCGTTTTGGCGACCTGCCGCACTGGGTCGAGGAACGCCTTGCCAACGCCAGCATTGATGAGCTTGCCTTATGGGCAGAGACCATCCTCGACGCTGGCAGCCTGGAAGAGATGTTCTCGCCGCCTGCGTCCCGACACTGATGTGAAAGTACCGAGCTCGCACCCCTTGCGCTGCCGGCCGTGGCAAGCCTGGTGGGCTCGGAAAACCGAGTTGGTGTCTTCCAAGCGGGTGTTGGTTCGCGGCTTGCGCCGCTCCTACCAACCATGGCACTGATAATAGGGGACAGACCACGGTTTTCTCAAACAGGGCCAAACCACCCCAGGGGACAGCCAGTTTGTTCGCCGCAGGAAAGCTGGCTGTCCTGCAGGCTTTGGTGCGCGCCACCAGCGTGCGCTTTACCTCCGTCATTTCCGCGAACGGCTTGGAGGACACTCACTCTGCTCACTTTTGACCCGGTGCGCGACAAGCCCGGAGGACATCCATCCTGTTCACAATTCAGCGGAAGGTTTTCAATCACTGCAGGCATGGACTGTTCCAGGCCGGGGATGGCCCTCCGGTCGCTGTCTGGATGTGGCTCTGCCCCTGAGGGCTGTTTTCCGCTATAAAAGAGCATTTCCTCCTGCCGACGACTTCCGCGCATGACTGCCGATTTTGACTACAACACTGCTTTTTCCCGCAACATCGGCTGGGTGTCGGCAGATGAGCAGGCCCGTCTGCGTGCGGCGCGGGTGGCGATCGCCGGCATGGGCGGGGTGGGTGGGGCGCACCTGCTCACTCTCAGTCGTCTGGGAATTGGTGGTTTTACCCTCGCTGACTTTGACACCTTTGGCGTACACAATTTCAACCGTCAGGCCGGTGCTTTCATGCGCAGCCTTGACCGGCCCAAACTCGATGTGATGGCCGGCATGGCGCGTGGCATCAACCCCGAGCTGGAACTGCGCGGTTTCCGCCAGGGGGTGACGCCGAAAAATCTCGATGCCTTTCTTGAGGGGATCGATGTCTATGTTGACGCGCTTGATTTCTTCGCCATGGACGCGCGCCGGATGGTGTTTCGCGCCTGCGCCGAGCGTGGCATCCCGGCACTGACCGCAGCGCCGCTCGGCATGGGGGCGGCTCTGCTCTACTTCAAACCGGACGGGATGAGTTTCGAGCAGTATTTCCGCGTCGAAGGCCACGAGCGCGACGAGCAGTTCGCCCGCTTCATTGCCGGTCTGTCGCCCGCCATGCTGCAGCGCAACTATCTCGCTGTCCCCGAAGCAGTCAATTTTCGCGAGCAGCGCGGGCCATCTACCGGCATGGCCTGTGATCTCTGTGCCGGGGTGATGGGCACGGCCGTGCTCAAGGTGCTGCTCGGCCGCGGTCCTTTGCGCGCAGCGCCGTGGGGCATGCATTTTGATGCCTACCGCCAGAAGCTCAGTTTCACCTGGCGTCCCTTCGGCAATGCCAATCCGCTGCAGCAGCTGTTGCTGATGCTGATTCGACCGAAGCTGGGTTGAGAGTGCGGGGACTCACGCAGGCCTGGGTTGAATGTCGGCTGGACGGTGGGTGTCGAAAATTTTTACACCTCGGGGGTGGCGTAATTTCTCGGTCAATATGGTGTAGCGATCATGGTTTCTGATTGAGTGAAAATATTTGCATTAAATCAATTGCTTGATTGTTATTTAACTAGCTGTTTGGCGTTTATTCATTGAGTGGTGTGTTTCTTGCTAAGGCTGTAACGAGCGCCGCAGCAGGAGACTGCGGGCACCATGGAGAAGGAGAGAAACATGTCGAACGTCAAATTGTCCGCTAGGCACCAGGGGCTGCTTAGCCTGTCCGCACTTGCTTTGGCCATGGCCGCTGCGACCGCCCAGGCTGCCCCGGTGACGCAGTGGTCCTATACCACTCAGGCCGTTTTTAACGGCGGAAACTTTGAGAATACAGGCGGCGGCCAGACCATCGTGAATCAGAACGAATTGTCGTGGGGTGCAACTGGGGGTGATTTCCAGAACAGCACCGGCAATTCGAACACCAACCGCAGCGCGCTGACCATCGGCAATCCGAACGTCAACAATGGTCAAGGCAGCTTGACCGGCGGCGGCGCGGTGACCGGAGAGGTGTTCACCATTTTCAACACCTCACCGCAGGTCACACCCAGCTATGCAGCGGGCGAAATCGGTCTTGGCAACTCATTGACGCACTGGAACAACCCGCTGACGAGCACGTTCATGACGCTGACTGGTGGTCAGGTGTTCGACACATTGACGCTGACGCCGATCCTTGGGCCTGAATATGTCGGTAGCAGTGCGGTGGCTGCGCCGTCGCTCACGTTCAACTTCACTTTCCAGGAAACACCCAATGCCGGGGCAGGCAACCCGGCGCGCTGTGCCGGCAACCGCCTGGTACCGACAGCAGGCTGTGAAGATCTGTTCGGCTTTCCCTCCGGCACGGTCATGAACCAGAGTTTCACTCTGGCAGATCCTGACAGCGGCGAAGACTTCACTTATTACGCCCACCTTTTCATTCTTGGTCAAAACAATAATCCCTCCCCTCTGGAGGTGCTGTTGCCCGGTGAGTGCACCGCGATTGGTCAGCAGCCGGGTTGCTTCGGTTTTCGCACGGATGAAAACGCTACGACTACGGCTCAGTTCGCTTTTGCAATCACTTCGAGCCCCTGGGTGCCGAATAATGACAACGGAGTTCCTGAGCCCGGTTCGCTCGCTCTGCTCGGTCTCGGCCTTGCCGGACTTGCTGGGCTGCGCCGCCGCAAGACCTGAGCTTCGAGCTGGCTGAGGACGCCGGCAAACAGACAAAAAAGCACGGCTATGGCCATAATGCCGTTCACTTAATCGAGTGAACGGCATTTTTTGTTTGAACACATGCTGCAAACTCATGCCAAGTTTGTTTCGCTTGGTATGGATGACTCGTAAAATCCACGCATTTCTGGAGTTCTGCGCGCTGTCGCGCAACCTTGATCCCCAGTGGATCGCCCAAGGGTTAAGCGTTGACAGGGGAAGGTGCAGGCTCAGCACAACCCCAAGGGACAGCCAGTTTGTTCGCCGCAGAGAAAGCTGGCTGTCCTGCAGGCTGTTCCAACAGCCACCGCAAACCGCCCGTAGGAGCGACGCGAGTCGCGAACATCATGGGGCGCTTCTTGGAGAACCGGAGAACCGCCTACCCTGTCAGCATTAATGCTGATAGCATGAACGCAGTTTCTTCACCGGATCTGCGCCATGCCCCAGGATCACGATGCCGGCTACCGGTTGCTGTTCTCCGACCCGCGCCTGGTGCGCGACCTCGTCTGCGGTTTCATCGACGACTCCTGGGTCCAGCAGCTCGATTTCAGCACGCTTGAGCGCGTCAATGGCCACTACGTCAGCGAGCACATGCGCCAGCGCGAGAGCGATGTCGTCTGGCGCCTGCGCAGCGGCGAGGACTGGCTCTATCTCTATCTGCTCATCGAGTTCCAGAGCAAAAGCGACCGCTTCATGGCCTTGCGCCTGATGGTGTATGTCGGTCTGCTCTGGCAGGACCTGCAGCGCCGCAGCGAGATCGGCGGACATAGCGAGCGCAACCTGCTGCCGCCCGTGCTGCCCATCGTCCTCTACAACGGCAAGCCGCGCTGGCGCGCACCGCTGCGCCTGTGCGAGCTGCTGCCGCGCCTGCCCGCCTTTCTGAAACCGCTGCAGCCGCAGATGGGCTATGTGCTCATCGACGAAGGTGCAGTACCGCAGGACCGGCTGCTGCAACTCAGCCACAATCTGGCCGCCATCCTCTTTCGCATCGAACATCCGCCCTCGCCGGCGGCAGTGAAGGCTGCAGTCGACGATCTCATCGCTGCCACCGAGAACGAGGCTTACCGGCCCTTGCGCCGCACCCTCAGGCTGTGGCTGCGTGCCGCCTTGCGCCGCAACACAAAATATCCCATTCTGCTCGATAATGTGGATGAACTGGGAGAGATGAGAGCCATGCTGTCAGAATCGATCGAACAATGGGCCAAGGAGTTCCGTGCCGAGGGGCTGGCCGAGGGCCTCGAAAAGGGAATCGAGAAGGGCCTCGCGAAAGGCCTCGCGAAAGGCCGGGAGGAAGGTGTGCTGATGGGTGAGGCGCGTGTCCTTTCGCGCCAGCTCAGGCGCCGTTTTGGCGACCTGCCGCACTGGGTCGAGGAACGCCTTGCCAACGCCAGCATTGATGAGCTTGCCTTATGGGCAGAGACCATCCTCGACGCTGGCAGCCTGGAAGAGATGTTCTCGCCGCCTGCGTCCCGACACTGATGTGAAAGTACCGAGCTCGCACCCCTTGCGCTGCCGGCCGTGGCAAGCCTGGTGGGCTCGGAAAACCGAGTTGGTGTCTTCCAAGCGGGTGTTGGTTCGCGGCTTGCGCCGCTCCTGCCAACCATCAGCCTGCTCAGCTCCAACAGCCACCGCAAACCGCCCGTAGATACTCCGTTGGCGGTCAAGCATTTTTGGCGTGCTGATCGCTGAAGAGCTTGGACGAATCAAAGGGCGTGCAGTCTTTGAAACAGATCCAGAGTCCAGTCAGGTACTTGCGCATGACTGCACACACGGCCTGGATTTTCTTTTTCCCGCGTGCGACCAAAGCCTCGTAGAAGGCTTTTGCGCGCGGATCGTGCCGGATCGCACTCATTGCGGGCATGAACAAGGCCGCGCGCAGGTAGGCGTTTCCCGCTTGGAAAAACAAACTGGCTGTCCCGCAGGTTCACGATGTCGGCCAGTGCTGCCTGCAGCTCCTTGTCCGAGCGGTAGGTCACCAGCTTGTCGCCCGCCTTGACTACACCGGCGTAGCGGGCCGACTTCAGGGCATCGCGCTGGGCATTGAGGTGTTCGAGGGGCATTGGCTATGTTCCTTGCGACCATAGGTGAAAGGACTTAAACTTGTCCAGTGAACAGCACAATTCAAGAGGTTCTACTATGCAAATTGTGAACTTTTCCGAGGCCAGAAACAGCCTCAAAACCGTCATCGACCAGGTGATCAACGACGCTGACTACATGGTGATCACCCGCCGTGATGCGCCTGACGCGGTGTTGATGTCGCTGGACACGTTCAACGGCTTGATGGAAACCGTCCATCTGCTCAAGACTCCAGCCAATGGGGCTCATCTGGCTCGCTCCATTGAGCAATTCCATCAGGCAAAGCTCAAGCAGCAGGACTTGGTCGATGCCGATTGAAACCAGGCTCCTGCAACTGAACTGGACCCTGGCTGCTTGGGAGGATTACGAATACTGGCAAGGCCAGGACAGAAAGACCCACAAGCGCATCAACGTCTTGATCAAAGACTGTCTGCGTCAGCCCTTCGAGGGCATCGGCAAACCCGAACCTCTCAAGGAAAACCTCTCCGGCTTCTGGTCACGTCGTGTCGACGAGACGCATCGCCTGGTGTACTGCGTAGACGGGCAAGCACTGGTGGTCATTGCCTGCCGCTACCACTATCAGTGACCCAGCATATTTGACACGTAGTTCGAAAAAATCGTCCGTCTTCTGCGGCTGGGCTTCATGGGCGGCGCGGTGTGCCGGGCTGGGACACCCGTTCGGCCAGTGCCACTCAACTCCCAACCCCGAAGAGGGGCATCAGAAGCGGGAATTCGGTGAGCAGGCTGTTGGTGCCCCGCATGATCATATGCATGAACCCCGTCCCATGATGCCCAGCGAGTCGACCCAGGCGTTCTGGCGCGATTCGGCCTTACCCTTTGCCGAGAGCCGCCGCGCCTGCCAGAGCCGGGCCTGCTATAAGCCGCACCACCACCCGACCTTTTCCATCGGTGCCGTCGATGGCGGCTACAGCGTCTTCACCGGCGCCGGGGGCGGTCCGGTCACGCTATCCCCCGGCACACTGGTGTTCGTGCCGGCCGAGCGGGTGCATGCTTGCAACCCGGCGCCCGACACGGCCTGGAGTTACCAGATGCTGCATCTGGACGCCGGCTGGCTCCGAAGCGTCCGACAGGAGTACGCCGACACGACTTCGATGGCGGAGGAGCCGGTGGTGATCGTCAGCCACAAAGCCACCTACGCGCGCTTCTGCCAGCTCAACGCATTGCTGTTCTCGGAGGCCGAGCCCGGCGACAAGGAAGCATCGCTGATCGAGTTCATCGGCGACGCCGATATTGAGCAAGGCTTGCGTATCGACGTCTCAGCCATTCCGTCGCATCTGGCCGAACAGATCCGTCCGGCGCTGGACTGCCTGCGTGCCGCCCCCTCGGCCAGCATCGCCCTGGATGCGCTGGCCGGTTTGGCGGGCATGAGCCGCTACCAGACGATTCGCGCCTTTCGCACCGTCACCGGAATGACGCCGCATGCCTGGCAACTGAACCAGCGGATCAATCTCGCCAGAAACCGGCTTCTCGACGGGGACGGCATAGCCTCCGTGGCGCAGCACCTGGGCTTTGCCGATCAGGCCCACTTCCAGCGGGTGTTCAAGGCGCATACGGGCGTGACGCCGGGGCGTTTCCGCGTGTAGTGCGGGGAGGGGGCCGAGCTGCAATTTCCTTCAATACAAAAAATACCGCCATCCGCACACTGTGGGAAACAACTCGCGTGTGAGCCCTGGATGGAACATTTTCTAGTCATTGCCGCAGCGCATTTTTTCGCGCTGCTGTCCCCCGGTCCCGATTTCTTCCTGATCGTCCGAACCTCACTGGCAGCCGGTTGGCACATGGCCAGCGGCGCGTGTCTGGGCGTCGCTCTCGCCAACGGCGTCTTCATCGTTGCAGCGTTCGTCGGAACGGCCGCGCTGCGGCCGGGCAGCCTTCTGTTCGTCGCCCTGCAACTGGCGGGCTGCGCCTATCTGCTTTACCTGGGTGTGCTGTTCATTCGCCATGCCGGCAGCAGTGATCTGGCTGTCGCGGCTGCGAGCCGCACCACCGCACCCGCCCATCCGCGCGCCGCCTGGCGCCGCGCCGTCGGCATGGGCTTCCTCTCGGGCATCCTCAACCCGAAGAACGCGCTGTTCTATGCGAGCTTGGCCGCGATGCTGACCGACCCGCACGCCAGCGTCGGCTGGAAAACGCTCTACGGCACCTGGATGTTCAGCGTTGTGCTGTTGTGGGACTTGTTGGTCGCCGTACTGATCGGCAATCCCGCCGTGCTGCGACGTTTCGCGCGGGCGTTGCCGTGGCTGGAGCGGATTTCGGGCATCGTGTTGATCCTGCTTGCGCTGGGCGTCATCATGGCGCTTTTGTTACCTTGAGTCCGTAAGGCCGCCGCACACCCTTCATGAACCTTGGCACGGAAGATTCGCCAGACACCATCCGGCTTTTTAGCGGCTGCGTTCCGCCAAGTTGCGAAGCGCCGGGTGCAGCAGAAAAAAGCACGTCGCCCAGAAGGAGGCGGACACTCAGAGGACATCCGCTCGCATTCGCGCGTGTTGTTCATCAGCAGCGTGATGCCGAGATGAATCGCATGCGCGGCGATCTGAGTACCTGCGTGGGCATGACGGGGTTTTGCAGCGGTTTGTGCTTGTTGCACTGCGCTTGCTGTGCGCTATGGGGCAGCAAGCTGAAGAAACAAACTGGGATTTGCGTGGGAGTAGTGCGGGCCGTGAATTGCCGGGTCGGATGCAAGGTCGATGAGATGGCTTGACTGCCTGCTGTTTGACATCGGCGCTGTGGCAGTGCATGTTCGATGTCCGCCATCCTTTTTGTGACAGTTTCGCATGCAGCTCATTCTCATCAGTGGTCTTTCGGGCTCGGGTAAAAGCATCGTGCTCAAGGTGCTGGAAGACGCCGGTTATTACGCGGTCGACAATCTGCCGGCAGCGATGCTGCCCCAGCTCATCACCCAGCTGCGGGGTACGGGCTGGTCGAAAGTCGCGGTTGCAGTGGATATGCGCTCCGGGAGCAGTATTGCGGCCTTGCCCAATCAGGTGAAGGAGCTGGAGGCGACGCTGGATGATGTGCGCTTCATCTTTCTCGAGGCACGCGATGAAACCCTGATCGCCCGCTTTTCCGAAACCCGGCGCCGTCATCCGATGGCCGATGAAGGCGTGGCGCTGCCTGAAGCGATCCTGCGTGAGCGCGAGGCGCTGGCTGCAGTCGGTGAAATGGCGCATCGCATCGATACCAGCGACATGCATCCGAATACCTTGCGTGCCTGGGTGAAGGAGTTTGCTGAACTGGATGCCCATGATGGCATCACCTTGCTGTTTCAGTCCTTCGGCTTCAAATACGGCATTCCACTGGATGCGGATCTGGTGTTCGATGTGCGTTGCCTGCCCAATCCGCACTATGACCCGGATCTGCGTCCGCTCACCGGACTGGATGAGCCGGTGAAGGAGTTTCTGCGCAAGATGCCGGATGTTGCGCGCATGGGGGAGGACATCCGCCGCTTCGTCGCTGACTGGCTGCCGTCTTTCGTGCGTGACAACCGCAGCTATCTGACGGTGGCGATTGGCTGCACTGGTGGTCAGCACCGTTCGGTATATCTGGTCGAATGGCTGGCTGAACGTTTCCGTTCTCAGGCGAAAGTGATTGTCCGCCATCGCTCGGCAGCGCGTCGTGCTGCTGATCGCGAGGCTCATCGCCCGGTGGGGCGTCCCGAAACTGCGTCCGGAGCGTGAAAGCGGCTGCGAGTCCGGGCCACTGGTGGGCGCTGTTGCGGGCAGGTGACCTGTTGCTGATCGTGGCGGGTGTGGTGTTGTGTGTCGAGCTGGCGCTTCATTTCTGGCAAGGCGGTGCGGCGCGCACGGTCGCCATCCGTGCTGCCGGCAAACTGGTGGCCGAGCTCGAACTGAGCAGCGCGCAGCGCTTTGAAGTGAGCGGTCCGCTTGGTGTCACGGTGATCGAGACTGATGGTGGTCGTGCGCGCGTGGTCAGCGACCCCGGGCCGCGTCAGTATTGCGTGCGTCAGGGTTGGCTGAGTCAGGCCGGCGCGGTGGCGATCTGTGCGCCCAATGAGGTCAGCATTCAGCTGCGCGGGCAGGGAGGTACTTATGATTCGCTCGCCTACTGAGTCGATCGAGCTGCGTCCGGATGCACAGGATTGGCGCATTGCCCGTCATGCTGCGGCGGCGATCGTCCTTACGGTGGCGGAAGCGGCGATCCCCTTGCCTTTGCCAGGCGTCAAGCCGGGGATGGGCAATATCGTCGTGTTGATCGTGCTTGCCCGCTGGGGCTGGCGTGAAGCGGTCTGGGTGGCGCTGCTGCGGGTGCTGGCGGCGAGTCTGCTGCTGGGGCAGTTCATGGCGCCAGGCTTTTTTCTCAGCCTGGCGGGCGCGCTCGCCAGTCTGGCGGCGCTGGGTCTGGCAAGTCGTTTGCCGCCGCGATGGTTCGGGCCGGTCAGTCACAGTCTGTGCGCGGCCTTTGCCCATATCGGTGCCCAGCTGCTGGTGGCGCGAGTCTGGCTGGTGCCGCATGATGGGCTGTTCATGCTGCTGCCGGTGTTTGCCTTGGCAGCGCTGGTGTTCGGCGTGGTCAATGGGTTGGTGGCAGCCCACTTCATTGGTGCTGTCGGTGCGGCTTCCTCTCGACCATCTGAAAGTTGATCGGGAGCTGAAACGAAGCCTGCCGGGGCAGCAGCGTAGCTCCCCGCGCGCCCGTCGGTGCGGGCTGCGTGGTGCTTCGGAGCAGACGCTCAGCGCCGACGAGGAGGGCGGGCTGCGGCAGGCGCAGCGCCATTGCGCGGCGGCAGATGGCGGAAGGTGATGCGGCCTTTGGTCAGGTCGTAGGGCGAGACTTCGAGCGAAACACTGTCGCCAGCGATGATGCGGATGTGGTGCTTGCGCATCTTGCCGCCGGAGTAGGCAACGAGGTTGTGACCGTTGTCGAGGGTGACGCGATAACGTCCGTCAGGCAGGACTTCGGTAACCGATCCCTGCATTTCAATGAGTTCTTCCTTGGCCATGTTTGGGCTCCTTTCTGAGCGTCCGCGCGCACCTTGCGGGTGCGGCGGACAGTGGTGCGCCTGTGCGGGTTGTCAGGCCACAGGCCGGCAACAGCCGGTCTGGCAGGCAGTTGAGGCAAGGCAAGGTGGCCGGCAAGGGGTCGCCTGACTTGCACGACAAACGAGATACGGTTGCAGTAGAAGGTCACGGCGATGCGGCAGCGCTGCGGGAAGTGCAGCGGCTCAGCCCAGAACTGGGGAGCAGGAAAAGCCGTGAAACGAAAACTGTGCCAGCAACAGCGTGAACCCACCGGATTTGCACAGCATTCAAAGTGACTGCTCAAGCCATCGCTGGTACAACAGCGCCCGGCCAATGTACCGGCGTACCGGCGAATTCACCGCAAGGCGGCTGTCAAGAGCGGCATTATAGCGGGTTGTTGTGGATTTGACCAGTGCTGATGAAGACAGCCGCTGCGAGACGGCCGCCGGGCGCGGACAGGACAGGTGTGTTGCAAGGAGCCTGGCAACAAAAAAGGCCTGCATCGCTGCAAGCCTTTGAATTCATTGGTGGTGATGGGCAGAATCGAACTGCCGACCTACGGGTTATGAATCCGTCGCTCTAACCGACTGAGCTACATCACCAACCGAGTCCGCAAATATAGCGACAGAAAGCCTGATGGTCAAGACCTGGTGGCTTGGTCTTGCCGTGCAGGGCTGTTTCAGGGCTGTTTCAGGGCTGTTTCAGGGCTCGTGGCCGCTGATCAGATCCATCAACTCGCTGGTGATGGTTTCCTGGCGCTGGTGGGCGATTTCCTGGCGCAGGGCGCTGAGCCGTTCTTCGACATTCTGTTCGGCTTGCTGCATGAGGGCGAGGCGGGCGGCGTTTTCGGTGGCCATCGCTTCGGCGATGGCGCGAAAGACGCTGGCAAACAGATGCTGGCGGATGAGGGCAGCGAGCAGGGCTGGGGCGGGCAGGCGGTAGCTGGGCAGGGAAGGTGAGGGCCAGCGTGCCGGCGCTGCGAGCAGTTCGGCAGGCAGCGGCAGCAGCGGGCTGAGGCGAGGGTGGCTGCTGCCGTGAGCGGTGCGGGTGGTCCACGCCAGACTGACCTTGAGGCTGGCGAAGCTGCGCTCGTCACTGCTTTGCTCGATGCGCCGCACGATGTCGCCGGCGAGACGGCTGATGCCATCGACCGAGGCCGCTGGCATCAGCTGCTGGTCGATGCTGAAGCCGCGCTCGGCGAGGGCCTGGGCGAGGCGGGCGCCGATGCACAGCAGGCGTGAGCGCTTGCGGTGCGTGGTGTGTGTGGTGTGTGTGGTGGACGCTGACTGCAGGAAAGAGCGCGGGGCGTGCTGCTGCAGGTGATCGGCCAGGGTTTCGTTGTAGCTGCCACAGAAACCGTGGTCAGAGCCGAAGGCGACCATCAGCACCGTATCGGTGGCTGAAGCAACTGTCTGCGCCTGGAAGGATTGCGGGAGCTGGGCGTCATCACCGTCCTGGCGTCGGCTGGCGTGCGCAAAGGCGGCAAAACCGTCGCGCACGCTATGGTGATAGGCGTCGATTGCCTGCGCGGCCTGTTCGTACGGCGAGACGTTGACCGCTGCCAGCGTTTTCATGGTGTGCACGATGCTGTGGATGCTGCGCAGTGCCTGTTCGTGCTGGCCGAGTTGCTCCAGTGTCTGTGCCATCAGCCTGGGTTTGCTGCGCTGGAAACTGAGCTGGAATCTGGGTCGTGCAGGCGGGCGAGGGTGTCGGCAGCGCAGGCGAGCAGCTGTGCCAGTTCGCTGTCGTTGAGCGGCTGATTGGCGGCCAGCTGCCTGGCCAGGGCGCCCAGCCGGCTTTCGGCGGCCCGGGCGATGGCGTCCATCACTGTCATCAGGCCGGCTTCCGGCTGCTCGTCAAGCAGGCCGCTGCTTGCCGCATGGAGTACGGCGAGCTGGGCGAGTACCGATTGCGGTGCGCGCTCCGGCTGACGCAGCGCGGCGCGCACCGCGGCGCCCCGGCGCAGGCGGGCGCGCACGCTGTCATCCAGCCGGGTACCGAAGCGGGCAAAATCTTCCAGCTCTTCAAACTGGGCGAGGGTGATGCGCAAGTTGGCGGCGATGCCACGCAGGCCGCGATGCTGGGCTTTGCCGCCGACGCGGGACACCGACAGACCCGGATCGATCGCCGGAAACTGGTTGCGTCGCACCAGCCGTGGCGACAGGTAGATCTGGCCGTCAGTGATCGAAATCAGATTGGTCGGAATATAGGCCGAGAGGTTTTCCGCTTCGGTTTCCACCACCGGCAGGGCGGTGATCGAGCCGCCACCCAGCTCGGCGCTGAACTGGCCGGAACGTTCGAGCAGGCGGGCGTGCACGTAGAAGATGTCGCCCGGAAAAGCTTCGCGGCCAGGCGGGCGGCGCAGCAGCAGCGACAGCTCGCGATAAGCGCGAGCGTGGTGGGTGAGGTCGTCAAACACCAGCACCACGTCACGCCCCTGAGCAGCGAAATATTCGGCCATCGTCATCGCCGCATAAGGGGCGACAAAGGCGAGGCCGGGCGCTTCGTCGTCACCGCTGTTGAGTACGATGCTGCGCTCAAGCATGTTGCCGGCTGCCAGGGTGCCGATCGCTCGCGCCACCGCATCGCCACGCTGGCCGATCGCGCAGTAGATGCACACTGCGCTGCTGTGGCGCTGATTGAGCAGCAGGTCGATCGCCAGTGCAGTCTTGCCGGTCTGGCGGTCGCCGATGATCAGCTGGCGCTGGCCAAGGCCCACCGGAATCGCGGCATCGACCGCCTTGATGCCGGTCAGCAGCGGGCGACTCACCGGGCTGCGTTCGATGATCATCGCCGCTTCCGCTTCGACCGGATGGCGGGCGCTGGCGGCGATCGGTCCCTTGTTGTCCAGCTCGCGGCCGAGGGCGTCGACCACGCGGCCGAGCAGGGCTTCGCCCACCGGCACGCTGAGCACTTTGCCGCTGCGATGAACGCGTTCGCCCAGGCGCACACGCTGGGCCGGGCCGAGCAGAACCACGCCGAGCTGGTCGGGCGCCAGATCGAGTACCAGGCCATGAATGCCGCTGGCAAAGACCAGCAACTCGTCGGCCAGCGCCCGGCTCAGGCCGCTTACCGTGGCCACGCCATCGCCCACTGCGGTGACGATGCCGGCTTCGGTGAGCACCGGCGTCGGACTGGGGGTGGCGAGCAGCGCCGCCTGCCAGGCGGCGAAGCGGGTCGCGCGCTGTTCGGTTTCAGTGTGCATCGACATCATGCGCTGCATTGCTGCCACTGCCGGCATTGCCGGTACTGCCAACACTGATCGGCAGCGGGCTGCCGGGATGGTTCTGCGCCAGCAGACGTTCGAACTCGTCCATGTAACTGTCGAGCGTCCACGCCAGCTGCACGCTGCCCAGTTCAAGGTTGAGGCCGTGGGCCTGCTCCGGATCGGTGACGAATTCCCATTCGATGCCGGGCAGGGCTGCACTGAGGGCTTCATCGAAGGCTTGGCGGATCTGCCGCTGTTCGTCGGCCGTGAGCGGATGGCGGCTGCAGATGCGGGCATGGTGCCGGGCGCCGGCAGCGTGGCGCAGCTCGGCGGCCAGCGCCGCCAGACGCGGCGCGAGCTGGCGGGCGATCGCCACTTCGAGTTTGGCGTCGGCGAGCTCATGCAGCGCTTTGCGGGTCAGTTCGGCCAGCGTCTGGCTGCCGGCCTGCTGCAAACGGAGCACGAAGTCCTGTGCTTCCTGTTCGAGCTCCAGCCGCCATTGCTGCTGCTCCTGCTCCAGGCGCAGGCGAGCGTCGCGCAGCAGTTGTTCGCGTTCGGCACGCGTGCTCTGCAGCGCAGCTTTGATCTGCTCTTCCTGACTGGCGAGGCTGAGGGCGTGCTGCTGGCGAAAATCGGCTTCCGCCGCTTCGGCACGTTCGCGTGCCACTTCAGCCACGGCAAGCCGGCGGGCGATTTCCGCTTCGCGAGCGTCAATGCCGTCAAGAATCGGGCGATAGAGAAAACGGCGCAGCAGCCAGATCAGCAGCAGAAAATTGGCCAGCTGGGCGAGGACGGTGAACCAGTCGATGCTCATCCTTGCTCAGCCTCCGGCTGCCTGGCGCACCGCATCCCAGAACGGATTGGCAAAAATGAGGATCAGCGCCACCACGAAACAGTAAATGCCGGAAGATTCGACCATCGCCAGGCTGACGAACAAGGTGCGTGACAGGGTAGGGGCGGCATCCGGTTGCTGGGCGATCGCGGTCATTGCTGCCGCCGCAGCACGGCCTTCGCCCATCGCGGCGCCGAACGAGCCGATCGCAACGGTGAGGCCGGCAGTGAGAATGGAAATCAGGGCAACGATGCTCAGTTCGCTCATGGTTTGTCCTTGGCTGCAGAAGTGGAAAGCGGGGTAGGGGTGGATGGGCTGGCGGCATCCTGTTGCGGCTCGTCGCCCATTGCGGCTGCGATATAGACGGCGGCGAGCACGGCGAAGATATAGGCCTGAATGAGACCCACCAGCAGACCGAACAGATCCATTACCACCGGAAAGAAAAACGGCGCGATGGACAGCAGGATGGCGGCGATCACCGCGCCGCTCATCACGTTGCCGTAGAGGCGGATCGACAGCGAGATCACTTTGGAAATTTCGCCGATCACATTGAATGGCAAGATGAAGATCGACGGTTCGATGAATTTGGCCAGATAGCTGCGCACACCGCTGTGGCGGATGGCAAACAGCGGCACTGCCAGCAGCACTGCCAGGGCGAGCGCGACGGTGGTCGACAGCGAGCCCATCGGTGAGCTGAAGCCGGGGATGAGTGCCAGCGTGTTGGCGCTGGCGATGAACAGGAACAGGGTGCCGGCAAAATACAGCACCTGACGCACGCCGCGGCTGGAAATGGCGCGAATCTGCTCTTCGATCAGCACCACCAGCACTTCGAGCGCATTGCGCCAGCGTCCTGGCGCGCGGTCGGCATGCAGCTTGCGGGTGGCCAGCCAGCTCAACAGGGTGAGCAAGGCGATCACCAGCCAGGTATTGACGATGGTGGTGTTGATTTCCAGCCCGGCAAGGCTGAAAACGATGTGGCTGTCCGGCGTCAGCTGCATTGGCGAGCCTCCGTTGCAGGGCCGGTGGTGGAACTGGGCAGACTGCGACGCGCATGGCGCACCGCGAGGCTGCGCACCAGCAGGAAAGCAAGCATGTAAGCCGGCAAGGCGTACAGCGGCTGGCTGAAGCGGGCCAGCAGCAGGCCGCAGCCGATCAGCAGGCTGGCGCGCAGCGCGAAGCTCGACAGCAGCACCAGCGCGCTGTGCCGGCTGCGCAAGGCGCGTTGCATGCTCCATGCCAGGCCGACAAAGAACAGGCTGCTGAGCACCAGACCGAGCAGCAGGCCGCCGGCGAAGCTGGCGAAGGGAGTGGAAAGCAGGGGGGTGGAAAGCAGCGGGGCAGGGGCATCAATCATGGCTTGGGCCTTCCATCTTCAGTGTCCTGTTCAGTGTACTGGTCGGCGACGGTGCTGCGTCCTTCCTTGCTCATCCATTCCCAGGCCACCACGGCGCCGATCACCAGTCCGCCCAGCATCAGCGCCAGCGGCCAGGAAAAAGGCTGCGGTGCGACCTGCTCCAGCCACAGGCCGAGCAAGGCGCCGCCCACCGTCGGCAGGGCGACTGACCAGCCGAGCACGCCGAGCGCGCTGAGGCCGCGCAACGGGCTGGGGCCGGGATGGCGACGGCGGTGCTGCATGCGCTCGGCGCGACGGCGGATGGCGCGTTCGGTGGCATCTGCGCCTTCCGTCGCACGGGCGGCGCTGTCGTCATGGCCGGGCTGGCGGGCGTGAGGCGGCCGCAAATCAGGCTGCATCATCGTCTCACCACCGTGGGCCTTGCGAGAGACCCGCTTGCAATAGACCAAGCTGACGCACAATGCCGACTTCGAGCCGCGACATCGCGGTGCGGGCCTGACGTTCGTCTTCATCTGCGGCGCTGAAACTGGCGGCGACCGTCTGGGCCAGGCGATCGAGCTGCTGGTCTTCGACTGCGCGTGGCACCACCACATCGACCGCGAAACCGCGCTTGATCAGCAAGCCGTGATCAATGCCGAAAAAACGCTCTTCGCCATTGAGCAGGGTGGCGCTGAGCACCGAGGGCTGCAAGGCAGTGACCAGGTCGCAGTGATGAGGCAAAAGGCCGAAGGCGCCGTCTTCGCCCACCGCCTGCAGCTTGCTCACCGCGCCGGCAAACAGCAGCCGGGTGGGCAGGCGCACACTGAGCTGGATGTGGACGGCGTCGTTCATGCCTGTCGTCCCGGTTGCCTGCCCGATGGTGCGCTGGTGCTTGATGGCGGAGTGGGCAAGGCGCCGATCATGTAGTAATCCATCTCGTTGTCATCGAACCGCGTTTGCTGCAGCAGCTGTTCGCAGCCATTGAGGGTGTCGGCAATCGCCACCCGCTCGCCGGCGGTGCCGCTGAAGCTTTCGGCAACGTGGAAAGGCTGGGTGAGAAAGCGTTCCAGCCGCCGCGCACGGGCCACCACCAGGCGATCGGCAGCGGACAGCTCTTCCAGGCCGAGCATGGCGATGATATCGCGCAATTCTTCGTATTCCGCCAGGGTGCGGCGCACGGCGCGGGCGATGTCGCAATGGCGGCTGCCGACCACCGCCGGACTCAGCATCACCGAACTGGAGGCGAGCGGATCGACCGCCGGGTACAGCCCTTCGCTGGCACGTTTGCGCGACAACACCACGGAAGCGGACAGATGGGAAAAGATATGCACCGCCGCCGGGTCGGTGAAATCGTCGGCCGGCACATAAACCGCCTGCACTGAAGTGATCGCACCATTGCGCGTCGAGCAGATGCGCTCCTGCAGGCTGGCGAGCTCGGTAGCGAGCGTCGGCTGATAGCCGACCCGCGACGGCATGCGCCCGAGCAGGCCGGAGACTTCGGCGCCGGCCTGCACGAAGCGGAACACGTTGTCGATCAGCAGCAGCACGTCCTGGCGCAACTCGTCGCGGAAGTATTCGGCAATGGTGAGCGCGCTTTTGCCGACCAGAAAGCGCACGCCCGGCGCTTCGTTCATCTGGCCGAACAGCATCACCGTCTTGTCGCGTACCCCGGCTTCGCCCATTTCACGGTAGAGCTCTTCGGCTTCGCGCGAACGTTCGCCGATGCCGCAGAACAGGCTCACACCCTGGTGGTGATGAACGGTGTTGTTGATCAGTTCGTTGATCAGCACTGTCTTGCCGACACCGGCGCCGCCAAACAGACCGGTCTTGCCGCCGCGCTCGATGGGGGCGAGCAGGTCGATCGCCTTGATGCCGGTTTCGAGCACTTCGCCATGCACCACCCGTTCGCTCAAGGCGGGTGCTGCGCGGTGAATCGACCGGCGTTCGCTGCTGGCCGGTGCCGGCTTGCCGTCGATCGGATTGCCGAACATGTCGAGCATGCGACCGAGCACGCTTTCACCGACCGGCACCTGCACCGGCTGGCCGCTGGCGATCACGCTGGCGCCAAGCGCAAGGCCGCGCACCGGGGCGAGGGCGATGCAGCGCACGCGGTCGCCATCCAGCAGGCTGGCGACTTCAAGCGGCAGCTGGTCGGCGTACAAGGCTTCTTCAATCTGCGGCAGGGCGCCGTCGAAGCGCACGTCGACGATGTCGCCACGGATGCGGACCACCTGGCCGCTGGCAATCGGCGCGGTTGGCGGCGGCGAGGAAAGCTGGGCGGGAGACGGGCTGGGATTCATCCGCGGACAGGTCTGAAGTTGGGCACTTGGGGCCTGGTTGGAACCGTGAAGTGCACAGGGTAACTGCTCCAGGGTGATTTTGCACTGCGTCAAAGGTGGTAACAATTGATTTATAAGGCTTTTATCTTGACTTGTTGCTTGGCAGGGAGGATAATCGACGGTTTCATTTTCAAACTTGCCGCACTTTAGGGTGACGTTTTGCGCAAGATTCCTGTTTCGCTCCTGTTGCTTTCACTGGCTGGCGCACCTGCTCCGGGGGCTGCCGCCGCATCCGTGCGCGCCTTCCCCGAAGACGCGCGCAAGACCACGATGACTTTTGCGGCTGCCGGTACGGTGCTGGTCGAGGATCAGCCTGCCAGTCTCAGTCCGGGCGCGCAGATCCGCAATGTTTACAACCGCATCGTCCTGCCGTCGCACATTCGTGGCGAGTACCGTGTGCGCGTCAAATATGACAAGCAAGGCCAGGTGCACCGGGTGTGGATCCTCACCCCTGAAGAGGCTGCAGTGCCTGATCCCAAGCGGCGCTGATGGCGACGGTTTGTTGTCAGGTTCGCCCCTGAGCAGCGTCCGTTTCCCGCTCGGTAACCAATCCCACTGACAAACATGAAAAAACTCTACATCCGCACTTTCGGGTGCCAGATGAACGAGTACGACTCCGACAAGATGGCGGACGTGCTCGGTGCCAGCGAAGGGCTGGTGAAGACTGATCGCCCCGAAGATGCCGATGTGATCCTGTTCAACACCTGTTCCGTGCGCGAGAAAGCGCAGGAGCGCGTGTTTCACGATCTGGGGCGGGTGCGGGCGCTCAAGGCGGAAAAGCCCGGGCTGATCATCGGCGTCGGCGGCTGCGTCGCCAGTCAGGAAGGCGAGGCGATCGTCAAGCGTGCGCCGTATGTCGATGTGGTGTTCGGACCGCAGACCCTGCATCGTCTGCCGGAACTGATCGACGCCCGCCGGCGCAGTGGCCGGCCACAGGTCGATATTTCCTTTCCGGAAATCGAGAAGTTCGACGCCATGCCGCCGGCGCGCGTCGAAGGCGCCAGTGCTTTTGTGTCGATCATGGAAGGTTGCTCCAAATACTGCACTTTCTGCGTGGTGCCTTACACCCGTGGCGAAGAAGTTTCGCGTCCGCTTGATGACATCCTCACCGAAATTGCCGGCCTCGCTGCCCAGGGGGTGAAGGAAATCACTTTGCTCGGACAGAACGTCAATGCCTGGTGTGGCGAACTGGAGCGGGCTGGCGGCGAAGAAGGTGATTTCGCTTTCCTGCTCGAATGCGTTGCCGACATGCCGGGCATCGAGCGCATCCGCTATACCACTTCGCACCCGCGCGAGATGACGCCGCGTCTGATCGAAGCCTATGCGCGCATCCCCAAGCTGGTGTCGCAACTCCATCTGCCGGTGCAGTCCGGTTCGGACCGCGTGCTGGCAGCGATGAAACGTGGCTATTCGGTGCTTGAATTCAAGTCGATCGTGCGCAAGCTGCGTGCGGCGCGGCCGGATCTGTCGCTGACCTCGGACTTCATCGTCGGTTTTCCGGGTGAAACCGAAGCCGATTTCGACAAGACCATGGCGCTGATCGACGAGATCGGCTTCGATGGCTCGTTCAGTTTTGTCTACAGCGCCCGTCCGGGCACGCCGGCGGCCGATCTGGAAGACAGCGTGTCGCAGGAAAGCAAGCTCGCCTGGCTGGCGCGTCTGCAGCAACGCATCGACGCCCAGTATCTGGCCAACAGCGAAGCGATGGTCGGCAGCGTGCAGCGCATCCTGGTCGAAGGTCCGGCGCGCAAGAATGCCGAGCACGAGCTGATGGGACGCACCGACAACAATCGCGTGGTCAACTTCCCGGCCACTTCGCTCAACCGTGGGCGTCTGGTCGGCGAATTTGTCGACGTGCGCATCACTGCCGCGCTGCCGCACAGCTTGCGTGGCGAAATCATCACCCGGGAATCCTGAATGGCGAAAACCCTTGAGATTGCTTTCGAGCCGGTGGACAACCACCGTCTCGCCCGCCTGTGCGGCACGCTCGACGAGCATCTGCGCCAGATCGAAAACGCGTTCGACATCACCATCAGCCGCCGTGGCGAGCAGTTCACCCTGCAAGGCAAGCCGGCGCAGCTGCTCCGTGGCGAACAGGCTTTGCGCCATTTCTATGGCCTGGCACTCAACGAGCTGACGTTTGATCAGCTCCAGCTCGGTCTGGTCGAAATCGCCAGTCGGGGCGCCGAGAGCGTGGCTTCGCCAGTGCTGCTGACGCGGCGCAATGATCTGCGCGGACGCACGCCGCGCCAGGCCGAATACCTGCGCAACATCCAGAACCACGACATCACTTTCGGCATTGGTCCGGCCGGGACCGGCAAGACTTATCTCGCCGTCGCCTGTGCCGTGGATGCCTTCGAGCGCGAATGGGTGGAACGCATCATCCTCACCCGGCCGGCAGTCGAAGCCGGCGAGCGTCTCGGCTTCCTGCCCGGCGATCTGGCGCAGAAAGTCGACCCCTACTTGCGTCCGCTGTACGACGCACTGTATGACTTGATGGGCTACGAGCGCGTCAGCAAGCTGTTCGAGCGCAGCCTGATCGAGATTGCGCCGCTGGCTTTCATGCGCGGGCGCACGCTCAACAACGCTTTTGTCATTCTCGATGAAGCGCAGAACACCACGCCCGAGCAGATGAAGATGTTCCTCACCCGCATCGGCTTCGGCGCCAAGGCAGTGGTCACCGGCGATCTCACCCAGATTGACCTTGGCCGTGGCCAGCGCAGCGGTCTGGCCGAAGCGCGCCAGGTGCTTGCCGAGGTGCGCGGGATCGCGATCACCGAATTCGCCAAGGAAGACGTCGTGCGCCATCCGCTGGTGGCGCGCATTGTCGAAGCCTATGAGCACCAGCGCGGTGTTGCTGCAGAACCCATGCCCGCACCAGGCGGCTTGCTGGGTGAAGCCGGTGATGAACTGGACGATGAGTCTGAACATGAAGCGGTGTTCGTTCCCCCGGGTGGAATGCAGGAAGATGTTGCGCCGCGCGCAGGGCTGACACTCACCGTGCAGAAAGCGCTCGACGGCGAACACAAGCCGCTGGCGCCGAAAAAGCGCCACATCCGCAACTGGGCGGCGGCGGCCTTGCAGGAGCCGGCGGCAGAAGTGACTGTGCGTCTGGTGGGCGAAGAGGAAGGGCGCATTCTCAACCGCGATTTCCGCAGCCGGGATTACGCCACCAATGTGCTCACTTTCAGCTATGGCGAAGTCGAGCCGGATTGCGTGCATGGCGATCTGGTGCTGTGCGTGCCGGTGGTGGTGCGTGAAGCGGCGGAACAGGGCAAGGCGCTCGATGCGCACTTTGCCCATCTAATCATCCACGGCATGCTGCATCTGCAAGGCTGGGATCACGAGGAGGAACAGGAAGCGGAAGAGATGGAAGCGCTGGAGCGCGAAATCCTCGCCGGCCTCGGCTACGACGATCCTTACGCAGCGGAAAGGGTGGCAGAGGGCGCCGACCACGACGCCGCTGACCACGGCGACGTCTTCCCGGCCGCCAGTTGAAGTCATGGAGCGGCTGCCGCGACCTTCGCTGATCGAGCGTCTGACTGCCTTGCTCGCTCCGGAGCCGGACAGTCGCGAGGATGTGCTGGCGGTCTTGCAGGCGGCTGGCACGCGCAATGTGCTCGATGCGGATGTGCTGGCGATCCTCGAAGCCGCGCTCAACATTGCCGACATCGAAGTGGCCGATGTGATGGTGCCGCGCGCGCAGATGGATTGCATCGACATCGCAGACTGCATCGAAGACATTGCCGCCTTTGTTGTCGACACTGGCCATTCCCGTTTTCCGGTGCTGGGCGAAGGCAAGGATGACGTGCTCGGCATTCTGCTGGCGAAGGACTTGTTGCGTCCGTTCGCCGGTGATGCTGGTCATGGTTTCGATCTGCGCAGCATGTTGCGGCCGGCCGTGTTCATTCCGGAAAGCAAGCGACTCAATGTCCTGCTGCGCGAGTTCCGTGTCAGCCACAACCATCTGGCGATCGTGATCGATGAATATGGTGGCGTTGCCGGGCTGGTGACGATCGAAGATGTGCTGGAGCAGATTGTCGGTGACATCGAGGACGAGTACGATCACGACGAAATCAGTGACAACATCCGGCTTGCACCCAGTGGCGGCTATCGGGTCAAGGCCGCCACTGCGCTGGAAGATTTCAACCAGGCTTTTGCCACCAGCTTTGCCGATGAGGAGTACGAGACCATTGGCGGCATGCTGATGCGTCATTTCGGCCGTTTGCCGCGGCGTGGTGATGTGCTGGCGATCGACGGTCTGCGCTTTCAGGTGCTGCATGCCGACAGCCGGCGCCTGCACAGCCTGCTGGTTGAAGTCGTGCCGCCGGCCGGGGCACAGGCTTCGGATACCCATTGAATTCGATCTTGCATTCCGGCGCCGGCCGCGTGCTGCTGGCCCTGCTTGCCGGGGCGCTGAGTGTCATCGGTTTTGCGCCGTTCGAGCTGTGGCCGCTGCCCTTGTTGAGTCTTGCCGTGCTGCTCGTCCTGGTCGACGGCGTCCGTAGCCGCCGTCAGGCTGGCCTGCTCGGCTTTGCCTGGGGCTGGGGCGCTTTCCTTGCTGGCGTGTCCTGGTTGTACGTGGCGCTCAATCGCTTCGGCGGCATGGCGCCGCCGCTGGCCGGGCTGGCGGTCGCGCTGTGCTGTGCCTATCTGGCGCTGTATCCGGCGCTGGTCAGTGTGCTGTGGCTGCGTTTGCGCACACAGCCGGTCTTGCTGGCTGCCGCCGGCTTTGGGGCGCTGTGGTTGCTGGGTGAATGGCTGCGCGGCGTGGTGTTCACCGGCTTTCCCTGGCTGGCGCTGGGCTACAGTCAGACGCCACCCAGTCCGCTGGCCGGCTATCTGCCGCTGCTCGGCGTGTATGGCGTCGGCGGACTGGCAGCCTTCGCTGCTGCACTGCTCGGGCTGATGCTGCGCCGGCGTGGCTACTGGGGTGGCTGCTGGCGAGGCTGCTGGCGAGGCTCGCTGCTGGCGCTGGGGCTGGTCGCCGGCCTGGGATTTGCCTTGAGTGCCGGCTTGCGCGTGCTGCCGTGGACCGCGCCAGTGGGCGAACCGCTGCGCATTGCGCTGGTGCAGACCAATGTGCCGCAGCACCTGAAATGGGAGGTGGAGCATTTTTCCCGTCTGCTTGAAGACAATCTGCGCGTGGTCGAGCAGCGTTTTGCCGCGCCGCAGCCACCGGCGGTGCTGGTGCTGCCGGAAACCGCTTTCCCGACCCTGATTGAATATCTGCCGGCCGATTATCTTCAGCGCCTGCAGGCGGCAGCGCAGGCTGCGGGCGGTGATCTGATCATCGGCGCTTTCCAGCGTGATGAGGCCGGCCACATTTACAATGCGGCGCTCAGTCTCGGGCAGGCGTCTTCCCAGCACTATGCCAAACAGCATCTGGTGCCCTTCGGCGAGTATTCACCGCCGCTGTTCGGCTGGTTCTATCGTCTCGCCAACATTCCGATGTCGGATCAGACGCCCGGCCCGGTCGATCAGCAGCCGTTTGCGCTCGGCGGGCAGCAGATCGCGCTCAATATCTGCTACGAAGACGTGTTCGGCGCCGAACTGATCCGCAGCCTGCCGCAGGCGGGGATGATGCTCAATCTGTCCAATCTGGCCTGGTATGGCGAATCCTGGGCCCAGCCCCAGCATTTGCAGATTGCGCGAGTGCGGGCGCTCGAAAGCGGCCGGCCGATGCTGCGTGCGACCAATACCGGGATGACTGCACTGGTGATGCCCGATGGTGCAGTGCGTGCCCAGCTGGATGAATTCGTCGCCGGCGTGCTGGAAGTCGAGGTGCGTGCCTACCAGGGCATGACGCCGTATGCACGTGCCGGTGACTGGCCGCTGGTCGTGGGCGCCCTGCTGGTGCTCGGACTGTTGTGGCGGCGTGCCCGGATGCAATCACGAATCCAATGAACAACCCGCCTTGCGGCGGGTTGTGCTGCGGAGGGCGGGCTGGGTTCAGCGCACGGTCTGCATGAAGCGGTCGTAGCTGCCTTCGCCGACGCCGAACCAGGCGTTCTGCGATTTCAGGTACTTGGAGAACTCGCGGTAGATCTTGGCCCACGCCGGATTCTTCTTCGCTTCGTCTTCGTACATCGCCTGCGACAGCTCGTAAGCGCGCTTCATGATCTCGTTGGAGAAGAATTTGAGCTTGACGCCCTGGGCGAGCAGGCGGGCAAGCGCTTGCGGGTTCTTGTGGTCGTACATCGAAGTCATCTGGATGTGTGCTTCGCGTGAAGCCGAACGGAAGGCGGCCTGGTATTCGGCCGGCAGCTTGTCCCATTCGGCCTTGTTCACATAGAAGTGCACTGCCGGACCCGGCTCCCACCAGCCCGGTGCGTAGTAGTTCTTCGCCACTTTGTGGAAGCCGAGCTTCTCGTCATCGTAAGGGGCGACCCATTCGGCTGCGTCGATGGTGCCTTTTTCCAGCGCCGGGTAGATGTCCGAGCCGGCAATCTGCTGCGGCACTGCACCCATGCCGGCGAGGATCTCGCCGCCGATGCCGGCGATGCGGATCTTGAGGCCTTTCATGTCGTCGAGGGTGTTGATTTCCTTGCGATACCAACCGCCCATCTGCACCCCGGTGTTGCCGCCGAGGAAGGAATAGACGTTGTAGTTGCTGTAGAAATCGTCAAGCAGCTCCTGGCCGCCGCCGCCGATGATCCAGGCATCCATCTGGCGCGCATTGAGGCCGAAGGGCACCGCGGTACCGAAAGCAAAGGTCTTGTCCTTGCCGACATAGTAGTAGGAGCAGGAGTGGCACATTTCCACCGTGCCTTGCTGCACGGCGTCCAGCGCCTGCAGGCCGGGGACCAGTTCGCCGGCAGGGAAGATGCGGATGTCGAACTTGCCGCCGGTGATTTCACGCAGGCGGTTGGCAAGCAGTTCGGCACTGCCGAACAGGGTGTCGATGCTCTTGGGGAAGCTGGAGGTCATGCGCCATTTGATTTCGGGCAGGCCGGTGTGCACGGCCGGGGCGGCATTGACCACGCTCGCGGTGGTGGCGGCAGCGCCTGCGGCTAGGCCGGCACCGGCTTTCCTGAGGAATGAACGACGTTCCATGGCAACTCCTGATGATGAGGGTGAAAGACGCTTGAATGTTAGCAAGCGCGGATGGCAGTGCGGAGAAAAATCTCGTGCCGGTGTGATGGCGTGCTTCAGTGGCCGGCGATTTTCATGCGTTCGATCAGGATCGAGCCGCACTGGCGCGCGGCGCGCGGCAGGGCGTCGTTGCCGATCGCGCGGATGTCGCGGAACATGTCGCGCAGATTGCCGGCGATGGTGATTTCTTCCACCGCATGCTGAATTTCGCCATGCTCGACCCAGAAACCGGCTGCGCCGCGTGAATAGTCGCCGGTGACGTAATTGACCCCCTGGCCGAGCAGCTCGGTGACCAGCAGGCCACGGCCCATTTCACGCAGCAGGTCGGTCAGATCCTGTTCACCGGGCTGGACGATCAGGTGATGGGCGCCGCCGGCATTGGCGGTGCTCGGCATGCCGAGCTTGCGGCCGCTGTAGGTGGACAGAAAATAGCCTTGCAGCACGCCATCGCTCACCACCTGGCGGGCACGGGTGGCGAGGCCATCGCTGTCGAACGGACGGGCGCCGAAACGTCGCCGCAGGTGGGGCTGTTCGCTGATGTTCACCAGCGGCGAGAAGATCTGCTTGCCGATGCTGTCTGGCAGGAAACTGGCCTGGCGGTAGAGTGCGCCGCCGCTGGCAGCATGAACGAAGCTGTTGATCAGCCCGGCAGCGATCGGCGCTTCGAACAGCACCGGCACTTCGGCAGTGGCGATCTGGCGGCCACCGAGGCGGGCGAGCGCACGTTCGCCGGCAATGCGGCCGATTTCTTCCGCTGCCAGCAGTTCGGCGGCATCGCGGCGGCTGTCATACCAGTATTCGCGCTGCATTTGATCGTCACTGCCGGCAATCACCGAGCAGGACAGGCCGTGGTGGGTGCTGGCATACCCGCCCATGAAGCCGTGGCTGTTGGCGGCGACGAACTGGCCTTGCTGCAGCGAGGCGCTCGCCCCTTCGGAATTGCTGATCTGCGGACTGACCGCGAACGCTGCAGCTTCGCAGCGCCGCGCCAGTTCGATCGCTTCTTCGACTTCGATGGCCCACGGATGGAACAGATCGAGTTCGGGCAGCTGGGCGGGGTCGGCCATCAGTTCAGCATCGGCCAGGCCGGCGCAGGGGTCGGCGGCGGTGAAACGGGCGATCGACAGCGCCGCGTCGACGGTGGCCCGCAAGGCCGCCGGTGAAAAGTCCGACGTGCTGGCATGGCCGCGCTGCTGGCCAAGATAGACCGTGACGCCGACGCCTTTGTCGCGGTTGTACTCGATGGTGTCGACTTCAGCTTTGCGCACGCTGACCGACTGGCCGAAACCTTCGGAAACTTCGGTTTCGCAGGCGGTGGCACCTTGCTTGCGGGCATGGGCGAGAATGTCGGAGGCGATTTCGCGCAGCTGCGCCTGGGAAAAGGAAAAGCCGGAAGCGGACATGGGCAGGAAAAAGGCTGGAGAAAAGGGGCGGAAATTGCAACAGGCTATAATCTTAACCCTTTCGCCCCTCATTTCCTTGCGAGCTTCCTCATCATGCGCCCTGACTCCCGCCACGCTGCCGATTTCGATGATGATTTTGATGACGATCTGCCCGAGCAGCCGAGTAAGAGCAGCCGCAAGCGTGCGATGCAGGCCGTGCAGGATCTGGGCGAAGAACTGGTCGAGCTTGGCCCAGATCGGCTGAAGAAGCTGGATTTGCCCGACAACTTGCGTGAAGCGGTGCGCGCCTGCCAGGGTTTTCGCATGGAAGCGCGCCGGCGTCAGTTGCAATACATCGGCAAGCTGATGCGCAAGATTGAGGTCGAGCCGATCCGCGCCCAGCTCGATGCCTTGCGCGGCTTGTCGGCGGTTGCTGTGGCACAGGCCCATCAGCTGGAAAGCCTGCGCAGCCGGCTGCTGGCCGATGAACAGGTGCTGGGCGAAATCGTCGCCCAGTGGCCGCAGGCCGACCTGCAGCATTTACGCAGTTTGCGGCGCAATGCGCTCAAGGAACAGGCGGCCGGCAAGGCGCCACGTGCTTTCCGCGAGCTGTTTCGTGCGCTGCGCAGCTTGCAGCAAGGCGGCGGAGGCGATGAGGGGGCCGGCACCGGGATTGAACACGGTGACGAAGGCCTGGATGCGGATGACGCGTGGGAGGACGCATGAGCGAAGTGCTGCGAGTGGGTCTGGTGTCGATCAGTGATCGCGCCAGTCAGGGAGATTACGAAGATGCCGGCATTCCGGCTTTGCGCGACTGGCTGCAAACCGCCTTGCGTTCGCCGTGGACCGCCGAGTCGCGGCTGATCGCCGATGAACAGGCCTTGATCGAAGCCACACTGATCGAACTGGTCGACCAGCGCGGCTGCCAGCTGGTGCTCACCACCGGCGGTACCGGACCGGCGCTGCGCGATGTGACGCCGGAAGCCACCCTGGCCGTTGGCGAGCGTGAAATGCCGGGTTTCGGCGAGGAAATGCGCCGCATCAGTCTCAACTTCGTGCCGACGGCGATCCTGTCGCGTCAGGTCGCAGTGCTGCGTGGCGGAGCGCTGATCATCAATCTGCCCGGTCAGCCCAAGGCGATTCGTGAAACGCTCGAAGGCTTGCGTGATGAGCAGGGCGCGGTGCGCCATGTCGGCATTTTTGCTGCCGTGCCGTATTGCATCGACCTCATCGGTGGCCCGTACATTGAAACTGATCCGGCGGTGATCGAAGCTTTCCGCCCGAAAAGCGCCCGGCGCCCGGTGAGTGGTTGATGCAGGACCGGGAAGCGCTGCGCTGGGAAGCGTTGCACTGGAAAGAGGACGGACAGTCCCGCCAGTGCCGTTGGCATAGCGAGAGCCGGCCGCAGCCACCGGCGCGAGTGATGGTGGTGGATGATCGCCTGCCTGCCGATCGTGCCTGGCAGCTGGCGTGTGAAGGAACGGCTTTGCTGTGGCGCGGCGACTATCACAATGCACGCCAGCTGTTGCAGGCGATGGGACGGCGTGCGGAACGCAGCCTCGGCAAGCGCGCCGGCAAAGCGGGCGCAGGGTCGGCGCCGGCGGTTTTTCCGGAAGCTTTTCACCAGCATCGCATGCAGCAGGCGCAGCGCGCGCGGACGCTGGGCATGGTGCTGGTCGAACTGCAACCCGGTGGCGAACTCGGCCTGCCGCGCGCGCCGCAACTGGCGCCGGTGCTGGAGGCGGCTTTTGGCGCTGCTGCGCCTGAGTTGCTGGCCGATGGCCTGGTGTTGTCGCTGCGCGAGCTGCTGGGCTTGATCGGCGCCTGGCAGTGGCAGCGCAAAGGGGTGTGGATCGACGCGCTCGGTGCGGCCATTCATCCCTGTTATGGCGTGTTTTCGCCGCTGCGTGGTGAATATCTTGAGCTGATCGCCCGTCAGCCTTTGTCGGCCGCTGCGAGCACGCTGGCGCTTGATGTCGGCACCGGCAGCGGCGTGATTGCCGCCGTGCTCGCCCGGCGCGGCGTCGGGCGGGTGCTGGCGACCGATCTGTCGCCGCGCGCACTGGCTTGTGCCGCAGCCAATCTCGCCCGACTGGAGCTGGTCGATCGGGTCGAACTGCTGGCAGCGGATCTGTTTCCCGCTGAAGTGAGTGGGCTGCCGCTCATCGTCTGCAATCCGCCCTGGCTGCCGGCCAAGCCGTCGTCGACCATCGAGCAGGCGGTGTATGACCCGGACAGCCGCATGTTGCGCGCTTTTCTCGCTGGCGTGGGGGCGCGGCTCAGCGCCGATGGCGAAGCCTGGCTGATCCTGTCCGATCTGGCGGAGCACCTCGGCTTGCGCAGTCGTGAGCAATTGCTCGGCTGGATCGCAGCAGGTGGTCTGCAGGTACGCAGCCGCGCCGACATCCGCCCCCGTCATGGCAAAGGGCAAGACCGCGCCGATCCGCTGCATGCAGCGCGTGCGAATGAGGTGACTTCCTTGTGGTGCCTGAGCCGGAGCTAGCGGAGGCTTTCAGACCAGCTTGATCACTGCGAGCGAGATGTTGTCGCCTTCGCCAGCCCCCCGCTCGCGGGCAAGCCGGATCAGGGTCGACGCGGCTTCGCGCGGTGCCTGCTTGGCGACGGTGGAAGCCAGTTCAAAGTCGGTGAAATAGGCCCACAGTCCGTCCGAGCACAGCAGGAAGGCGTCGCCGGCAGCCAGGGTTTCGGCGGAGCCATGTTCGATGTGCGGGGCGGCAGTGTCGCCCAGACAGGACAGCAGCACATTGCGCTGGGGGTGGATCAGCGAGCCGGCTTCGTCGAGCCTGCCTTTGCGCATCAGCTCGCCGACCAGCGAGTGATCGCGGGTGCGCGACACCGGCTTGGCGCTGCGAAAGTGATAAAGCCGTGAATCGCCGCAATGCGCCCACCACGCTTTGCCGTGTTCGAGCAGGAAGAGTACGGCGGTGCTGTGAGGGTCTTTCTCGCTGGTGAAGCGGGTGAGGCGGATCACGGTATGTGCTTCGTTGATGGTGTCGGTCAGCAGGCGCTGCGGGCTTTCGTGGCCGGGTGCGTAGTCGGCGAGGTTCTGCTGCGCGCGCAGCAACACCTGTTCAGCCGCCATTGCGCCGCCGCTGTGGCCACCCATGCCGTCAGCCAGCGCAGCCATCATGATGCCGCCGCGACGTGGGTGGGCAAACAGGCGCACACGGTCCTGCTGCTCGGCACGGTCGCCGATGTGCAGGGCGACACAGCTTTCGGCGGTGAAGTTCATGATGGAAGGCGCTGGGGTGAGTTCATGTCTCGAGAAAATAGCAGTCCGGAACAAAAATGCCAACCGGGACAGCCAGTCCCTGCTCCCGAAAGCTCGACACCGATGTGTGCCGGCCGGGGAAGGAATGGGTCGGGAGAAACAGATTGACCGCTTGACGGAAAAAAGTATAATGCTCGATTCTTTGCAAAACCCTTAATTGGAGCAACACCATGTACGCGGTGATAAAAACCGGTGGCAAGCAGTATCGCGTTGCCGCTGGC
>JAVEVA010000010.1:0-4207 GCA_034005275.1 Thauera sp.
GCGGCATTGAGCGCCAGCAGATTGGTCTGTTCGGCGATCGCCCGCACTTCATTGGTCATGCTGGTGATCGAATCGGTGCTGTCGACAAAGGCATTCACCGCATCAGCCATCTCGTTGACCGCCGCCGCAACCCGGCTCAGCTCGCTGACCAGACCTTGCAGACGCTGGCTGCCTTCGTCGGAACGCTGCAAGCTGTCCTGGGACTGACGATGAACCTGCTCAGCGCTGGTCGCCACTTCCGCAATGCTGGTCAACATCTGTTCGACTGCCGCACTGGCAGCGACCGACTGCTGATCCTGCTGCTGCGAACTTTGCTCGACCTGGCGGGCACCGGTGACCAGCTCATCGGCCGCGCCGGCCACGGCGGTGGCTGAACGGCTGACCTGGGCCACCAGGGTGGCAAAATTGGCCATCATGGCGTTGAACACTTCGCTCGCCTGACCGACTTCATCCTTGCTGCGCACCTTCAAGCGCTGGGTCAGATCGCCTTCGCCACTGGCAATCGAACGCAAACCGCTCACCATCGCATCCAGCGGACGGGTGACCACACGCGAAATGAAGAAGAAGATGAAACCGAGCAAAGGCACACTCACCACCACCGCCGCCAGCCACAGCTTGATACGCTGAGTGGCGAGTGCTGCATTGACCTCATCAAGCGACACTTTCATGCTCACCACACCAAGCACCGTATCTTCCGCGACCTGGTGGCAAAGCAGACAATCCTTGCCGAGATAGTCTTTTTGCGCCAGGGTCGGACGCACCACACGCAGGTATTCACCCGCCGCATCGTGCTCGACTTCGACATGGGCTTCACCACTGGCCAGCACCGCACGTTCGAGTGGGTCGGCGTCAGCTTCGCCCGCCCCACCCGGACCATACACCGCACTCACCGCTTCGCTGCGCAGCACGCGCAGATCACGAATCATCGACAGCTGCTTGATCTGGTCGAGAAAGACTTCACGCTGATCGATGGTACCGGTGATCATCATTCCGGTCAGCCCGGCCATGGTCGCTTCATGCATCGACAGGGAAAAACCTTTTGCCTGCTCGATCGCCGTCTCGCGATTGACCTGCCCTTCCCAGACGATCACTGCCGTCCACGCGCAGACCAGCATCAGCCAGATGGCCGCAGTGAGGCGAAACCAGATTTTCATGTCGGCCAAACGCATGCTCGCTACTCCAGTCCGATCCGGCTGAAACGGATCCTCCGACCGCATTACGGCACCGGAACGCTCAGACTTTAGTCGAAGATCTTGCCCGGATTCATGATGCCTTGCGGATCGAACACCTGCTTGAGTGCTTTCATCAACGCCAGCTCATCCGCCGAGCGGCTGTAATGGAGGTGATCTTTTTTCAACAGACCGACGCCGTGTTCTGCCGACACCGTGCCTTCATGCTTGTGCACCACTTCAAATACCAATTCACTCAGCTGGTGACAGCGGGCAAAAAACACTGCGCCATCCATGTTTTCCGGCTTGAGGATGTTGAGGTGCAGATTGCCATCGCCAATGTGGCCAAACCAGATGATCTCGAAATCGGGATGATGCACCGCAACCAGCGCACTCAGTTCGCGCAGAAAAGCCGGCGTACGCGACACCCGCACTGCAATGTCGTTCTTGTACGGTGTCCACCGCGAAATGGCTTCCGAAATGTCCTCGCGCAGCCGCCACAGATTGCGACGCTGCTCGAGACTCTGGCTCATCACGCCGTCGAGCACCCAGCCTTGGTCGACACAATCCTCGAACAAGCTCATCACCTGCGCTTCAGCCTCATCATCGCGGCGCTCGAATTCGAGCAGCGCGTAGAAATCGGCCGCTTCGGCAAGCGGGCGCGGCAGCTTCATTTCCGCCATCACTTTCTGCAAGGCCGCTTCGGAGAAGAATTCAAAGGCCGTGAGGTCGATATCCTGCTGGAAGCGATGCAGCACCTGCATCACTGCATCCATGTCCGCTACCGCCAGCACCAGCACGGCGAGCTCGCCGGGCGGCCGGATCAGCCCCATGGTCGCTTCGACGATGACGCCCAAGGTGCCTTCGGAGCCGATGAACAGGTGACGCAGATCGTAACCGGCGTTGTTCTTGAGCAAGCCCTGGTTGAGATCGAGCAAGCGGCCATCGCCGGTGACCACTTTCAGCCCGCGCACCCAGTCGCGCGTCATGCCATAGCGAATCACCTTGATGCCGCCGGCGTTGGTCGCAATATTGCCGCCGATCTGACTCGAGCCAGCGGAAGCAAAATCGACCGGATAGAACAGACCTTGCTCCTCGGCCCATTGCTGCAGTTCAGCGGTGATCACCCCGGCACCGACTCGCACGCTGCGGTCGATGGGGTCGAAATCACTGATCTGGCGCAGACGATCGAGCGCCAGCACCAGTTCGCCCTGGCTCGCCACGGCCCCGCCTGAGAGGCCGGTGCGGCCGCCGGAAGGCACGATCGCCAGCTGTTCGGCATGCGCCAGGCGGACAACGGCCTGCACCTGCTCGATGTTCGCCGGCAACACCACCGCACAAGGCTGTGCTGGCCAGCTCGAAGTGCGGTCACGGCCGAACACCGCACGCGCGTCGGCATCGGTACGCACATACGCTGCACCAACAATCTCTTCCAGGGCGGTCAACAGGCGGGGGGCCAGATCAGTCATCATCACACTCGTCAGAACTCGGGGAAACGGGGAAAGCGCACAACAGTCAGGCGCACGGCCAACACGGCAGTCCGTCATTGTAGTCACTGCCCGCCATCCGGCCAAAACCGGAACATCAACGAAAAATCGCGGTCAACTTGCGATCAATCAGTTTGCACTTTGCTGCAGTGCGACATAATGTATCGACTGCGCACTGGCAGGCAAGTTCAGCCCCGCTCTGCAAGCACGACGCAGCATTGATAATAAAATCTTTCCCCTCCCCTTTTCACAGGCAGAGACATGAAAACCTCACTCGACAAGAACAAGATCAAGATCCTGCTGCTCGAAGGCGTGCATCAAAGCGCCGTCGACAGCTTCCACCGCGCTGGCTACCAGAACATCGACTATCGCAGCGGTGCGCTCGCCGAAGACGAGTTGCTGGCAGCGATTGCCGATGCGCACTTCGTCGGCATCCGCTCGCGCACCCAGCTCACCGCTGAAGTGCTGGCCGCCGCCAAAAAACTGGTATCGATCGGCTGCTTCTGCATCGGCACCAACCAGGTCGATCTGGCTGCGGCACGCGAACTGGGCATTGCGGTGTTCAACGCGCCGTATTCCAACACCCGCTCGGTGGCCGAGCTGGTGATTGCCGAAGCCATCCTGCTGTTGCGCGGCGTCGCGGAAAAGAACGCCCGCGCCCATCGCGGCGAGTGGCTCAAAACCGCCGACAACGCTTATGAAATCCGCGGCAAGACCCTGGGCATCGTCGGCTACGGCAACATCGGCATGCAGCTGTCGGTGATCGCCGAATCACTCGGCATGCAGGTCATTTTCCACGACGTGGTCAGCAAGCTGCCGCTGGGCAATGCCAGACAGGCTGCCAGCCTGCAGGAACTGCTCGGTCAGGCGGATGTGGTCAGCCTGCATGTGCCCGACACCCCGAGCACGCGCGACATGATCGGCGCGCGCGAATTCGGCTGGATGAAGCCGGGCGCAATCTTCCTCAATGCGGCGCGCGGCACGGTGGTCGATATCGACGCGCTGGTGGCTGCCCTGCAAGCGAAGCAGCTCAGTGGTGCAGCGGTCGACGTGTTTCCGGTCGAGCCGAAAAGCAACAAGGATGAATTCATCAGCCCTTTGCGCGGCTTCGACAACGTCATCCTCACACCGCACATCGGCGGCTCGACCATGGAAGCCCAGGCCAACATCGGCGCTGAAGTGGCCGACAAGCTGATCCGCTACAGCGACAACGGCACCACCATTTCGTCAGTCAACTTCCCCGAAGTGGCGCTCCCCACCCACCCGGACAAGCACCGCATCCTCCACGTGCACCGCAACCAGCCCGGCGTGATGAGCGCGATCAACCGCATCTTCTCCGATCACCACATCAACATCGCCGCGCAATACCTGCAGACCAACGAAGCGATCGGCTATGTCGTCATCGACATGGACAAGGAGCACAGCAAGCTGATTCTCGACAAGCTGCACGAGGTCGACGGCACCTTGCGTGCCCGACTGCTGTTCCCGGCCAGCTGAGGCTCTTCCGCTGCCGTCGCAGTAGTTCTAGAATCGCCGGCTGCGCGCTGAACG
>JAVEVA010000010.1:4307-64138 GCA_034005275.1 Thauera sp.
CAAGCTGATTCTCGACAAGCTGCACGAGGTCGACGGCACCTTGCGTGCCCGACTGCTGTTCCCGGCCAGCTGAGGCTCTTCCGCTGCCGTCGCAGTAGTTCTAGAATCGCCGGCTGCGCGCTGAACGGCGTCGGCGCGCTTTTTGCCTTTCAGCTTTTCACCATGCCCCTTTTTCCTGCCCGCCGCCTCATTTTCCATGTCTGAAACACGTTCCCCCCTGCACGCCGATCTGGTGCTGGTCGCCGTCACCCTGGTCGCCGCTGCTGGCTGGATCTTTTCCAAGGAAGCGCTCAGCGGCCTGCCGCCGCTGCTGTTCGTCGGCGTGCGTTTCCTGCTCGCCGGCGTAGTGCTCGCGCTGTTCGGCTGGCGCCAGCTGCGAGCGCTCGATCGCAGTGGCTGGCGCGGTGGTTTCATCATCGGCTTCCTGTTCAGCCTGGCGATGACGATGTGGATCATCGGTCTGCAGCAGACCACCCACCTCGGCGAAGGCGGCTTCATTTCCAGCCTCGGCGTGGTATTGGTGCCCTTGATGGGGCGCCTGTTCTTCGGCGAACGCCCGCCACCGACGGTCTGGCTGGCGATGGCGCTCGCGCTGGTCGGCTTCGGCTTCCTCTCGCTTGGCCAGGGTTTCCACTTCGAGCCCAGCCAATGGCTGTTCCTCGCCACGGCAGTCATTTTTGCCTTCCTGGTGAACATGAACGGCCGCGTGGTGCGCAATGTTTCGCCGGTCGCACTCAGCGCAGTGCAGGTCTCGGTGGTCGGCTTCTTCGCCCTGCCGCTGTCGCTGCTGTTCGAAAGCTGGCCGACCAGCGTTTCGGCGCCGATTCTCGGCTGGCTGCTGGCCAGTGCGCTGATCGCCACCACGCTGCGCTTCGTGCTCCAGCTCTATGGTCAGAGCCTGACTTCGCCCAGCCATGCAGCGCTGATCCTGATGCTCGAACCGATGTGGATCGCGCTCACCGCCGCGTGGTGGTTTGGTGAACGCATGAACGGCCAGCAACTGGTCGGCTGCAGCCTGATCTTTTCCGCGCTGCTGCTCAGCCGCTGGCGGGTGGTGCGTGATGTGACCCGCGACCTGCTCCGGCGCAGTCTGGCCCGGCACTGAGCAGATCGATGCGCGCAGGGAGCGGAGAAATGCGTCCGACCGTCACTGCGGTCGGCCGCTTTGCGCCAACCCCAAGCGGCGCGCTGCACTTCGGTTCGCTGATCGCCGCCACTGCCAGCTATCTGCAGGCACGCCAGCACGGCGGCCGCTGGCTGCTGCGCATCGATGATGTCGACACCCCGCGCGTGGTGCCGGGTTCGGCACACGACATCATCACCACTCTGGCGCACTTCGGCTTTGAATGGGACGGGGAAATCGTCTGGCAAAGCCGGCGTTACGATGCCTATCAGGCGGCGTTCGAGCAGCTGCGTGCGGCCGGCATGGTCTATCCCTGCGCCTGTACCCGACGCGAGCTCGCCAGCGCCGAACTCAGTCGTGATGGCACTCGTCGTTACCCCGGCACTTGCCGCCAGGGGATGGCCGCTGGAGGCATGCTGCGTGCCTGGCGCCTGCGCACCGACCATGAACCCGGCTTCGAGGATCTGATCCAGGGCTGGCAACAGGACTGCGGCACGGCACGGGTCGGTGACTTTGTCCTGCTGCGCGCCGACGGCGTGTTTGCCTACCATCTGGCGACGGTGGTCGATGATGCGGACGCTGGCGTGACCGAAGTGGTGCGCGGCGCCGATCTGCTCGACTCGACCTTGCGTCAGCTTCACCTGCAGCAACTGCTTGGTCTGCCGCAACCGCTGTACGCCCATCTGCCAGTGGCGGTGAATGCCGCAGCCGAAAAACTCTCCAAGCAAACGCGGGCGCAGGCAATTGCCCGCCTGCCGACCGCCGCCGCACTGTTCGCCTGCCTGCGCTTTCTCGGCCAGGCACCGCCGCCAGACCTCGCCGCAGCGCCGCTTGCCGAACTGTGGCAATGGGCGCAGGCTCACTGGTCGCTGGCACAGGTACCACGCTGCGCCAGCCTGGATGCCAGCCCTTTTCTCCAACTGAAGGAATTGTCATGACCGCCCGCGATATTTCGGCCGACCCGCAAGCCCTCCGTGAACTGCTGACCGCCACCCGCACGATTGCCATCGTCGGCATCTCGCCCAAACCCGAGCGGGCGAGCAATGAAGTCGCCCGCGCTCTGCAAGCAGCCGGCTACACCATCATCCCGGTCAACCCCGGCCACCGCGAGATTCTCGGAGAGCAATGCTATCCCTCAGTGGCTGACATTCCGTTTGCAGTCGACATCGTCGATATCTTCCGCCGTTCGGAGGAAGCGCCGGCGGTGATTGACGAAGCGATCGCCGCTGGTGCGCGCTGCGTGTGGCTGCAACTCGGGGTGAGCGCAACAGAAGCCTGCGAGCGCGCCATTGCTGCCGGCCTCCAGGTGGTGGTCGACCGCTGCACCAAGATCGAACACGCGAGACTGATTGCCTGAGTTGGCAGAATTGGCAGACCCGGCGCCCGACTCAGGACAAGGTGGTTTCAGTGGCGATCGCCATAACCGGCAAGGCCGATCGCCCAGCGCACCAACTGGTAGGAAGTCCGATTGAGCAAGCGTCGCCAGCGCGAGCGACGTGCCCAGTCTGCCGGACACAGCTCGCGCGCACCGTCGGCGCAGGCCTGCACCACCTTCGCCCGCAACTGTGCGGCAAAGGCGCAATCGTCCACCACTACATTCGCTTCGCGCGCCAGCAGCAGACTGAAAGCGTCGATATTGCTTGAGCCGACCGTCGCCCAGCGGCGGTCGACCACCGCCACTTTGGCATGCAGCTCACTGCGCTCGTATTCGAACACCCGCACGCCCTCGGCAAGCAATTGCTCGTACAGCGCCCGGGTCGCATTGCGCAACAGCAGGTGGTCGGAAACGCCTTGCAGCAGCAGCCTCACTTCCACCCCGCGTGCCGCAGCATCGATCAGCGCCTGGCGGAAACGGCGGCCGGGAAAGAAATACGCGCAGGCAATGACCACTTCCTCTTCAGCAGCATGGATGGCCTGCAGATAGGCGTCTTCGATCGCATGACGATGGCGCAGGTTGTCACGCACCACAAACGCAGCGCGCACCGAACCTGCCGGCGCGCTACGTGCCGGGGCATGGAGGCGCAAATGCAGCCGGCGCCCCAGATTCGCCCAGGCCAGCAGACACCACAGCCGGTGCGCGACCCGCAGCGCCGGGGCCAGCAAAGGGCCACGAAACTGCACCGCATAATCGTGACGCGGACAGCCTTCGTCGCGGCCGTTGGTGTCATCGATGATGTTGATACCACCGACAAAAGCCTGCTCGCCGTCGATCACCACCAGCTTGCGATGCAGGCGGCGCAGACGATGGCGACGCAAGGACAGCGGGCGCAGCTCAGGGCGGTAGATCTGTACTTTCACCCCATTGGCGCGCAGACGCGGCAACAGCACGCGCACGAAGGCGCGTCCGCCGAAGCCGTCGACCACCACGCGCACCGCGACGCCGCGCCCGGCGGCACGTTCGAGTGCAGCAGCAATCCGCAAACCGGTGCGGTCAGGGTCGAAAATATAGCTTTCGAGGAAGATCTCGCTGCGTGCAGCATCAATCGCAGCTTCGAGCGCAGGAAAAAACTCCCTGCCGTTTTCGAGCAGTTGCAGGTCGTTTCCGTCAAGCCAGACGCTCAAGGGCCGATTTCCAGCTCGGCGGTCAGCGCCGCGTGGTCGGAGATTTGCGCCCATGGCGCTCCGCTATGGACTTCGGCCTTGCGCACATCAAAACCGCGCACGTAGATGCGATCGAGACGGAAGAACGGCAAAGCGCTGGGAAAACTGCGCGCCGGCCGGCCGCGATCGGCACCAAACACCTCGTGCACGCCGAGGCGCTCGGCGAGCAGACGATCCGCCCGATTGCGCCAGTCATTGAAGTCACCGGCGATGATCAGCGGCGCATCCTCGCCAGTCAGCCGCTCCATGCGTTCGGCCAGCGCATCCAGTTGCCGTCGCCGTCCGCCGCCGGTCAGCCCAAGGTGCACGCAGACGCAATGCACCGCCTCGTTCAGGCCGGGAACAGCGATCTCGCAATGCAGCAAGCCACGACTTTCAAAGCGATGGGCAGACACATCCTGATTGGCCTGACTGAGAATGTGGTGACGGCTGAGAATCGCATTGCCGTGGTGACCGTGGTCATAGACTGCATTGCCACCATAAGCCGCCTGCTGCCAGCGCTCGTGGGCGAGGAATTCATGCTGGGGCTGAGCAGGCCAGTCAGCAAAGCGCTGGCGGTGGCCGAGATGCAAGCCCTGAACCTCCTGCAGGAAAACCAGATCGGCATCCAGCGTGCGCAGGCGATCGCGCAATTCATGCACCACCATGCGGCGGTTGAACTGGGAAAACCCCTTGTGGATGTTGTACGTGCAGATGCGCAGACGTGCAGTCATGTGAGCTCCCGGCAACGATCCAGATTCCCCGCAGATGGGGGCGTAGCGGCCGATTTCAAGCCTGACGCAGGGCAAGCGCCTGGCGCCTCCTGCATTCCTCCATCCTTTTTTGATCGCAGCTTTTTCCTGTGGCGCCGGGGCCATGCCCCGGTTTGCCAGCGCCGGTGCTGCGACCAACGCCTGCTCGGGGCATGGCCCCGAGCCCACGAAAATCGACCGACGCTTCGAATACCTCAGGACTGAGCGAGCATCCGGTCGAGCGCGACGCGAGCCAGCTCCGCCTCGTGCTCGGGCACCTTGATCTGGTTCACCACATGACCGTCAGCCAGATTTTCCAGCGTCCATGCCAGATGCTGCGGGTCGATGCGCTGCATGGTCGAACACATGCACACCGTCGGCGCCATGAACTGCACCTGCTTGCCTTCAGCTTTCATCTCTTCGGCGAGACGGCTGACCAGGTTCAGTTCAGTGCCGACCAGCCAGTGGGTACCGGCCGGCGCCGAGCGGATGGTGTTGCTGATGAATTCGGTCGAGCCGACATAATCCGACTTGCGACAGACTTCGAGGCTGCTTTCGGGGTGGGAGATCACCAGCCCATCAGGATGTTTGGCCCGCCAGCGTTCGATATGCACCGGCTGGAACATCTGGTGCACCGAGCAATGCCCTTTCCACAGCAGGATCTTCGCCTTGCGAATCTGTTCGGGCGTGAGGCCGCCGTATTCGAGGTCGGGATCCCACACCAGCATTTCGTCGAGCGGAATGCCTTTCTTGAAACCCGTCCAGCGCCCGAGGTGTTCATCGGGGAAGAACAGCACTTTCTCGCGGCGGGCAAACGCCCAGTCGAGGATGCTCGGCGCATTGGTCGAGGTACACACGATGCCGCCATGCTCGCCACAGAAAGCTTTCAGGTCAGCAGCGGAGTTGATGTAGGTCACCGGAGTGATCAGCTCGTCGGGCGTGTCAAGCACTTCGCTCAGTTCGCGCCAGCAGCGTTCGACCTTGGCCAGATTGGCCATGTCGGCCATCGAACAGCCGGCCGCCAGGTCAGGCAGGATGGCGATCTGGCTGGGACGCGACAGGATGTCAGCCACTTCAGCCATGAAATGCACGCCACAGAAGACGATGTATTCCGCATCGGTTTGCGAAGCCAGCCGGGCAAGCTTGAGCGAGTCGCCGGTCAGATCAGCGTGCTGATAGACATCGGCGCGCTGGTAGTGGTGACAGAGCAGCACGGCACGTTCGCCCAGACGGGCACGTGCGGCACGAATGCGTTCCTGCGCTTCATCATTCGACAGAACATTGAAGCGATCGAAGCTGATGGGAGCTACTTGCATGATGCGAATCCGGATCCAGAAAGGAAAAGGAAAGACCCGGCCAGGCAAGGCCGGGAGAGAAAAGCGTCAGCCCGGCGTCCAGCGACGCCGGGCCTGGCAATGGTCATCAGAGCGACCACGACAGGGAAGAGTTCCCCGCCCATCGCGCTGGCGGACAGCGCCGCCCTCGGTCTCAGCCCTGATACCAGGGCAGTTCGGCATGGCGCCAGCCGCCAATCTGGTTGCGCTGCTGGCGGGCGTCACGGTCGCCTTCGAAACCTTCGAGGATGTTATAACAATTGCTGAAACCGGCTTCGACCGCCAGCCGGGCGGCACCATCGGAACGTGCGCCCGAGCGGCACAGGAACAGCACCAGCGCTTCGCTGTCGACCTGCTGCCTGAGCTGCTGAACAAAATGCGGATTGCGCTGCATCCCCGGCCACGACGACCACTCGATTTCAACCGCATCCGGCACCCGTCCCACCCAGTCGAGCTCGGCGCGCGTGCGCACATCCACCAGGCGCGCACCTGGCGCCTGCTGCCACACTTGCCAGGCTTCGGCCGGCGTCAACGCGCCCTGATAGGGCAGATTCAATTCACGACCGCGCTGACCAGCCAGCGCAAGCAGATCCGACAAGCTTCCCATGCGATCATTCATCCTGGAAGATGGCAAATCGGGTCAGTATACCTTCTTCACCTGCCTCCTTCACTCGCCCTTCTTCACCCGCGCTCTACATGTCCCGTCACCAGGCTCCCTCTCCCGCCCCTTCGCTCGCTCCCGCTGCGGATGCGCTGCGCGCGCGCAGCATCCGTCGCGTCACCTGGGTAGCAATCCTCACCAACACCAGCCTGGCGATTGCCCAGGTGGTGATCGGCCTGTTCGCCAACGCTTTCAGCCTGGTGGCCGACGCGGCCCACACTTTCTCCGACCTGGTCACCGACCTGCTCGTCCTGCTCGCCGGCCAGCACGGCGCCGATCCGGCCGACAGCGATCATCCTTATGGCCACGGTCGCATCGAAACCGCCACCACCTTGCTGCTCGGCGCCGTGCTGGCTGCCGTGGGAATCGGCTTTCTGTGGAGCTCCGGCCTGCGTCTGCAGAACATGGCAGCCCAGCCCGCGCTCCATCCGACGGCGCTGGCGATGGCCATCCTCACCCTGCTCGCCAAGGAAGGCCTGTTCCGCTTCACCATCGGTGCCGCACGGCGGCTCAAGTCCGGCCTGCTCGAAGCCAATGCCTGGCACGCACGTTCGGATGCCGCCTCCTCGCTGGTGGTGGCGATCGGCATCGGCGGCAGCCTCGCCGGCTTTCCCTTTCTCGAACCGCTCGCTGCGGCCGTGGTCGGCTTCATCATTCTCAGCATGGGCCTGCGCCTGGGCTGGAAAGCGATTCGCGAACTGATCGATACCGGACTGGGTGCCGAGGAGCTGCAGCACATCCGCAGCACCATCGCGCAAATCCCCGGCGTGGTCGGCGTCCATGAGCTGCGCACCCGGCGGATGGCCGGGCGGGTGCTGTGTGATGCCCATGTCCAGGTAGCGCCACGGCTCACGGTCTCGGAAGGGCATCGCATCTCGGACAAGGTCTTCCTTGCCGTACGCCAGGCCCACCCCGAAGTACGCGACATTCTGGTGCACATCGACGCCGAAGATGATGGCGAGCTGCAGGCAGTGCCCGCCGGCCAGCTGCCGATGCGCAGCGAGATTCTCGCCACCCTTGCCGGGCTGTTCGACGATCGCCAACTGCCGACTGCCAGCCAGGTCTACCTCCACTACCTCGGCAAGCGCCTCGACGTCGAAGTCCTGCTGCCGGCCGATTTTCCGCCGGCTGCCGGCCCGCAGCTGGACGCCGCTGCCGCCGCGCTGCTTGCCAGCGATCTCAATTACCGTTCAATCCGCTTTTTCCGCGCGCTGACACACTGAAGCACGCTCACGCAGCGCTGCGCCTTATGGCAAAATGCACGGTTTCTGCGGAGCGGTCACCCTACCGTTTTCGCTGCCCACGCCCGCTCAGGAGTCAGCATGAATGCCCAGGATGTGATGAAGATGATCCAGGAAAACGAAGTACGCTTCGTGGACCTGCGCTTCACCGATACACGCGGCAAGGAACACCACATCGGCCTGCCGGTTTCGGCATTCGAAGAGGATCACTTCGAGCTGGGCCACCCGTTCGACGGCTCATCGATGCCGGGCTGGAAAGGAGTGCAGTCCTCCGACATGATGCTGCTGCCGGAAGCGGACACTGCCTACATCGATCCTTTCTTCGACGAAACCACCCTGGTGCTGAGCTGTGATGTGGTCGAACCGACCGATGGCAAAGGCTATGAACGCGATCCCCGCTCGCTGGCCAAGCGCGCCGAAGCCTATCTGAAAAGCACCGGCATCGGCGACACCGCCTACTTCGGCCCCGAACCGGAGTTCTTCATCTTCGACGCCGTTGAGTGGTCGGTGAACATGTCAGGCTCCTACAGCAAGATCATTTCCGAAGAAGCGGCCTGGGCTTCAGCAGAAAGCTTCGAAGGCGGCAACAGCGGCCACCGCCCGCGCGTCAAAGGTGGCTACATGCCGGTACCGCCGGTCGACAGTCTCAACGACGTGCGCGCTGCGATGGTGCTGGCACTTGAAGCCTGCGGCGTGCCGGTCGAAGTCCATCACCACGAAGTCGCCACCGCCGGCCAGTGCGAGATCGGCACCCGCTTCAACACCCTCACCCGCCGTGCCGACTGGACGCAGATCCTCAAGTACATCGTGCACAACGTCGCCCACCAGTACGGCAAGACCGCCACCTTCATGCCCAAGCCGATCGTCGGCGACAGCGGCTCCGGCATGCATGTCCATCAGTCGATCTGGAAAAACGGCCAGAACCTGTTCGCCGGCAACGGCTATGCCGGCCTGTCCGATACTGCGCTCTACTACATCGGCGGGATCATCAAGCATGCTCGCGCCCTCAACGCGATCACCAATCCCGGCACCAACTCCTACAAGCGCCTGGTGCCCCATTTCGAAGCACCGACCAAGCTCGCCTACTCGGCGCGCAACCGCTCCGCCTCAATCCGCATCCCCCACGTCTCCAACCCGAGAGGCCGCCGAATCGAAGCCCGCTTCCCCGACCCGCTGGCCAACCCCTATCTGTGCTTCTCCGCCCTGCTGATGGCCGGGCTGGACGGCATCCAGAACAAGATCCATCCAGGCGACCCGGCGGACAAGAACCTCTACGACCTGCCGCCGGAAGAAGACCGCCTCATTCCCACCGTCTGCTTCAGCCTCGAACAGGCGGTCAACGAGCTCGATCGCGACCGCGAATTCCTCACCCGCGGTGGCGTGTTCACCAATGACTTCCTCGACGCCTATCTCGAGCTGAAACGCGAAGAAGTCGACCGCCTGCGCATCACCACCCATCCGGTCGAATTCGACATGTATTACAGCCTGTGATCCAGTTGCCGCTCGCGCTGCAGCCAGGGCGGGCATTGCCCGTCCTTTTTTTATCGGGTCTAATGCCCTGACCGGAGCACTTCATTCGACACGCATGCGTTCACTGGCCCCATTTCCCCTGCTGCTGAGCATCCTTCTGTGTGGCCTGAGCCAGTCCGCGCTGGCCGATGTCTACAAATGCGTCGACGCCAACGGCCGGATCACCTACACCAATGATCCGGCTGCCGCCCGTGGCTGCAGCAAGCTCGACACCAGCCAGGCAGTGTCGACCGTCCCGGCGCCGGCTCGCGGCAGCCCGGCTGCCAAGCCGGCGAGCCCGTCGTCCGGTTCATCCGCCACCAGCGCATCAGGCAGCTTCCCGCGCGTCAGCCCCGGCGCCCAGCGCAACCGCGACGACACCCGCCGTGATGTGCTGCAGACCGAACTGGCCAACGAACAGCGCGCGCTTGAGACGGCCGAAGCCGAGCTGGCCGAACAGGACGCCGTGCGCCTGGGTTCGGAACAGAACTACCAGAAAAAACTGGATCGCCTGCAGCCTTTCCAGGACAGGGTTGATCTGCACCGCCGCAACATCGAAGCGCTCAACAAGGAACTTCAGGGCCTGCGCTGAGCCTTCACCAACCTGACCATCGCCGTGCCTGTCTCTCCCCACTCTCCAGTTGCCGCACTCGAGCGCCTGCGCGCCCGGCTTGGCACGCTCGCCGAACGCATCGATCTCGAATGGGTGGCTGAATGCGCCTCCACCAACAGCGTGCTCAGCGAACGCGCACCACAAACCACAACCCGACCGCTGGTGCTGGTCGCCGACCATCAGCGTGCCGGCCGTGGCCGGCGCGGCCGCCAGTGGCAATCCTGGCCGGAGCGCAGCCTGACCTTTTCGTTGCAGTGGCATTTTCCTGCCGGCACCCCGGCACCGGCCGGTCTGTCACTGGTCGCTGGTCTGGCAGTCGCCAACTGTCTGCAGCAGCTCGGCGCCATCGGCGTACAGCTCAAGTGGCCCAATGACGTGCTGATCAACGGCGACAAGCTGGCAGGCATCCTCGTCGAGCTGCAGCTTGGCCGCGCACGCAGCCTGAACGCGGTGATCGGCATCGGCCTCAACCTCGCGCTACCGGCCGCAACCGACCTCGAACAACAGCGTGGCGTGAGCGATCTCGCCCGCGCCCTGCCGGACGGCGCCCCGGATCGGGTCGAACTGCTCGCCCTCATCCTCGGCGAACTCGTCACCCTGCTGGAACGCTATGGCGAAACCGGCTTCGCCCCGCTCAAGCCGGGCTGGGAAGCACTCAACGCCTTTGCCCGCCTGCCGGTGCGGATCAGCGGCGAAGGCCTCACCCTCGACGGCCTGTGTCTTGGCGTCGATGATGACGGCGCGCTGCTGCTCGCCACCGAACATGGCAAGGAGCGCATCCTCAGCGGCGAAGTCTCCTTGCGTCCGCTGATGGAGGAAAGCCGATGATGCTGCTCATCGATGCCGGCAACACCCGCATCAAGTGGCAACTGCGCAACGTCAACGGCACGGTACTGGCCAGCGCGGCAATCAATCATGACCAGCTCGCCAGCCTGGGCGAAATTCTTCCCCAGCTGCAGCCGACCACCGCCATTCATGCCAGCAATGTCGCCGGCCCGGTGATCGGCGAACGGATCCGCCAGCTGCTGGATGGACGCCAGATCCACTGGCTGCAGTCCGGCCCTGAATGCTGCGGCGTGCGCAATCTCTATGCCCCTGGCCAGCTCGGCGCCGACCGCTGGGCAGCACTGATCGGCGCCCATGCCCTGCATCCCGGCCCTTGCCTGGTGGTGATGGCCGGCACGGCAACCACCATCGACCTGCTCTCCGCCGCCGGCGAATTTCTCGGCGGCCTCATTCTTCCCGGCAGCGCACTGATGCAGCAGGCGCTCACCCAGGGCACTGCCCAGCTACCGCTGGCCGAAGGCCGCTTCAACACCCAGCCACGGCGCACGGTCGACGCCATTCACTCCGGCTGCATCCAGGCCCAGGCCGGGGCGATCGAGCGCATGTTCGCCCAGCTGGCCGATCATCCGGACACGATCTGCCTGCTCGGTGGCGGCGGTGCCGATGGGCTGCTGCCGGCACTGACGCCAAGCCTGGGCGCTGCGCTGCGCCGGGTGGACAATCTGGTGCTCGACGGTCTGGCCGCCATCGCCAGCGCTCACGACCGCCACCCAGACCACCACTGCCATCCCTGAGCACGACGAAAATCAACGAGGAGAACCGCGACCATGGAATCCACCCGCATCGAGCTGACCGCCGCCGACATTCCCACCCACTGGTACAACATCGTCGCCGACATGCCGACGCCGCCCTCGCCGCCATTGGGCGCCGACGGTCAGCCGGCAACCCCGGAACAGATGGGGGCGATCTTCCCCGGCGCGATCCTCGAACAGGAAATGAGCGCCCAGCGCTGGATCGAGATTCCGCAGGAAGTGCGCGAGATCTACCGCTTGTGGCGACCGAGCCCGCTGGTGCGCGCCGTGCGCCTCGAGCGCGCGCTCGGCACCCCGGCCAGGATCTTCTTCAAGTACGAAGGCGTGTCACCGGCCGGCTCGCACAAACCCAACTCGGCGGTGCCGCAGGCCTATTACAACAAGCAGGCCGGCATCAAGCGTCTCACCACAGAAACCGGCGCTGGTCAGTGGGGCTCGTCGATCGCTTTTGCCGGCCAGATGTACGGTCTCGAAGTGCGGGTATACATGGTCAAGGTCAGCTATGACCAGAAACCTTATCGCCGGCTGATGATGCAGACCTGGGGCGCGGAAGTGCATCCCAGCCCTTCGCCGCTCACCGAAACCGGCCGCCGCCTGCTCGCTGAAAACCCGGACAACGAAGGTTCGCTCGGCATCGCGATCTCCGAAGCGGTGGAAGAAGCCGCCAGCCGGGCCGACACCAACTACACCCTCGGTTCGGTGCTCAACCACGTCTGCCTGCACCAGAGCATCATCGGCCTCGAAGCCAAGAAGCAGTTCGACAAGATCGGTCTGTATCCCGATGTGGTGATCGGCCCTTGCGGCGGCGGCTCCAGCCTCGCCGGCATCGCCTTTCCCTTCCTCGCCGACAAGGCCAGCGGCGAAGCACGCGCGGCCGGCTTGCGCTGCATCGCGGTCGAACCGAGCTCCTGCCCGACGCTGACCAAAGGCGTGTTCACCTACGACTATGGCGATGCATCCGGCTTCACGCCGCTGATGAAGATGTACACCCTCGGCCATGACTTCATGCCGCCCGGCATTCACGCTGGCGGCCTGCGCTATCACGGCGACTCGCCGCTGGTTTCCCAGCTTCATCACGACGGCCTCATCGAAGCGGTCGCCGTGCCCCAGCTTGCCACCTTCGAAGCCGGCATCCAGTTTGCCCGCGCCGAAGGCATCATCCCGGCGCCCGAATCCTGCCACGCCATCCGCGCCGCGATCGACGAAGCGCTGCGCTGCAAGGAAAGCGGTGAGGCGAAAACCATCCTGTTCAATCTCACCGGCCACGGTCATTTCGACATGAGCTCTTTCGAGCGCTACTTCAGCGGCAAGCTGGAAGACTTCGACTATCCGGCTGCTGCGGTCGCTGCGTCACTCTCCCAGCTGCCGAAATTCGGCTGATCTCCTGTCATGCGCGCGATCACGCTCGTCGTCCTGCTGGTGCTCAACCTGATCGCCCTCGCCAGCATTGTCGGCTGGCTGGGCGAGCCCGGCGAGCAGGGCGAAGGCCAGCGGCTGGCCCAGCAGCTCAACCCGGAGCGGATCGTGCTCGCCAACGAGCGCGCGGCGCCAGCGGAAGAGACACAACACGACGCACGGGTCGAGGCAAACAGCGACGAAAGCAGCGAGGCAGCCACCCCGCAAGCCGAAACGGAACCGCCGGTCGCCACCGCAGTTGCCGAACTCCACGCCGCCGACCACGAGAGCAACGACGCACCGGACGAAGTCACGACATCCGCTCCGCCCCCTCCAGCGAACCCGGCAGTCTGTCTGGCCTGGGCGGGCCTGGGCAACGAAGAGGCCAGACAGCTGAGCACCGCCCTCAACCGGGCCGGCGCCACGGTGCGTGCCAGCACCAGCGAGTTGCCCAGCTCATGGTGGGTGCACCTGCCGCCGCAAGGCGGCCGCGAACAGGCTGACCGGCAAGCGCAGAATCTGCGCACCCGCGGCGTGAAGGACTTGTTCATCGTCCAGGAAGCCGGCCCCAACCAGTACGCCATCTCGCTCGGGGTGTTCAAGACCGAAACGCGCGCGCGCGTACTGCTCAACGAGCTGCGCAAGCAGGGCGTGACTCAAGCCATCCTGAGCCCGCGGCTGAGCACCAGCCACCGCATCGAGGCCCGCTTCCCGCCGACCGCCAGGGCGGCAGTAGACAGCGCCAGCCGCAGCTTCAACGCCCAGCGCAGCAGCTGCACCACGGAGTAGACCAGCATGCGCACCGCAGCACGACCACAAGACCGGCGCCCGCTGATCATCGGCCTCACCGGCGGCATCGGCAGCGGCAAGAGCGCTGCCGCCGACCACTTCGTCCGCCTCGGCGCCAGCCTGGTCGACACCGATGCCATCGCCCACGCCCTTACCGCGCCGGGCGGTGCCGCGATCGCACCGATCCGCGCCCGCTTTGGCGCGCAGGTGATTGCTGCCGATGGCAGCCTTGAACGTGCGGCGATGCGCGCACTGGTGTTCAGTGACGCAAGCGCACGTGCCGAACTCGAACAGATCCTGCACCCGCTCATCGGCGCCGAAAGCAGGCGCCAGTGTGAACAGGCCAGCGGTGCCTATGTGATCTTCGCCGTGCCACTGCTGGTCGAAACGCCCGGTTATCGTGACTTCTGCGATCGCGTCTGCGTGGTCGACTGCCCACCGGCGCTGCAGATCGAACGCGTCAAGGCACGCAGCGGCCTGGCCGAAGAGCAGATCCGCGCCATCATGGCCAGCCAGGCCAGTCGGGAACAACGGCTGGCTGCCGCCGATGAAGTGATCGACAACAGCGGTGATCTGCGCCAGCTGCAGGAGCAGGTCGCGCAGCTTCATCCGCACTATCTCGCCCTCAGTCTGGCCGCTGCTGCCGACGGCTGATTTCCGCCCGGGATTGACAATGGTCGACAGCAAGCTCTGTGCTATGATCGAAGATCGTCAAAAGGGCGCAATTGTGGCAGGAAAAGTGCGGTGATCAGCTACGAATATCCACTCAACGAGCGCATCCGCACGCTTTTGCGACTTGAGGACCTGTTCGGCAAGATCTCCCATTTCAGCAACGCCGACGCTGCCGCCGACCACCACATCGCGTTACAGATCATTTTCGAAACCCTGGAAGTCGCCAGCCGCGCCGACCTGAAAGTCGATCTGGTGCAGGAACTCGAACGCCAGCGCCAGATCCTGATGTCCTTCCGCGACAACCCCGAGATTTCCGAAGACGCCCTCGCTGGCGCGCTCTACGAGATCGAACAGGCCTCGACCGCCTTGCTGGCGATGGCCGGCAAGATCGGCCAGTACCTGCGCGAGAACGAATGGCTGATGAGCATCCGCAGCCGCGCCGCCATTCCAGGCGGCGTCTGCCAGTTCGATCTGCCCTCCTATCACCACTGGCTCAATCGCGAACCCGCCGCCCGCCGTCGTGATCTCGACGGCTGGATCGCGCCCATGGCCCCGATCCGCGCCGGACTGGAAATCGTCCTGCGCCTGCTGCGCGCCAGCGGCCATCCCGAAGGACAGCTGGCACGCAAAGGGGTATACCAGCTCACCATGGCCGGGCGCAGCGCCCAGATGCTGCGCGTGCGCGTTCCTCGCAGCCATCATGTCGTTCCGGAGATCAGCGCCAACAAATACGCGCTCAATGTCCGCTTCATGCTGCCCGAAACCGTCGCTCGTCCGCGTCAGAGCGAAGACGATGTCAGTTTCGAGCTGACTTTCTGCAGTTTGTGAATCGATCATCATGAGCAAGACCGTCCGTCCCGAGCAAGCGCCCACCCGCACCGTCTCCTGCCCCAACTGCGGCAAGGCGGTGCTCTGGTCGGCCGCAGCCAGCCCTTTCCGCCCGTTCTGCTCGGCACGTTGCCGCCAGATCGATCTGGGCGAATGGGCGTCGGAAAGCTATCGCGTGCCCAGTTCGCCGCCGGACGGCGAACTGGAAAACTGATTCAGCCCGGCTGGGCAGCGGACTGCCAGACCGCGCGAATCGCCGCCAGACCGTGGGCACCGGCATTGCGCGCAGTCTCCATGTCGGCCGCACTCAGCCCCCCCAGCGCCAGCACCGGCAACGGCAGCTCCCGAACCAGCTCAGCGAACTTCGCCCAGCCCAGCGTCGGCTCACCCGGATGACTGACAGTGGGCAGCACCGGCCCGAGCAAGGCGTAGTCCAGCCCCAGCGCGGCAGCGTGCTCAAGTTCAGCGCGCTCATGACAGGACGCGCCGACCCAGGGCACGGCCGGCCGTTCGGTCAGCGCCATCAGGCGCGCTGAGTTGAGATGCACACCATCGACCTGTGCCGCCAGCGCCGCTGCCGGCTCGTCATTGAGCAGCACGATTCCACCTGCGCGGTGCACACGCTCCCGCGCCGCCGTGATGAACGCAGTCCGCGCCGGCTCCGGCAGCGCGGCTTCCCGCAGCTGCACCAGACGCAAGCCGCCGGCCAGCGCCTGATCAAGCGCGGCCAGCTGGGCATCCACGCCAAGCTGGCTGGCATGGGTGATCCCCATCTGCCGTGGCAGGCGCAGCGCTTTCAACACCGGACCATTGGCCGGCAGCATCGGTGCGGGTGCCTCCCCCTGCGGATCAACCCAGCGCAATTCGGCATGCACTCGCGGCTGGAAACTGCCCTGCCAGCGCACCACTTCAAAGAAATGCAGGCGGACATGAGCATGTTCGTACTGATGTTCGCGCACCAGCCAGGGGCGCAGCTGCAGCACTTCGATGCCGAGCTCTTCCGCCAGCTCGCGCTTCAGCGCCGCTGCCGGCGTCTCGCCGGTTTCCAGCTTGCCGCCGGGAAACTCCCAGTAGCCGGCATACACCGTATCCGGCCCGCGCTGACCGAGCAGATAGGCGCCATCGTCACGCAACAGCACCCCGGCGGCGACTTCAACCTGTTTCAAGCCTCTGCCTCCCGATGCGCACCAGGCGGGTCGCCGAGCTGTCCGGCATAGTCGCGGGCAAACTGCCAGGCCACCCGCCCCGAGCGCGAACCACGCATCAGCGCCCATTGCAGCGCTTCCGCACGTGCGCCTTCAATCGCCGCTGCATCAACACCGAAATGACTGAGCCAGTGGGCGACGATCGCCAGATACTGCTCCTGACTGAAGGGATAAAACGAAATCCACAGGCCAAAGCGCTCCGACAGCGAAATCTTTTCCTCGACCGCTTCACCCGGATGGATCTCGCCGCCGACATTGCGTGCCTGCAAGTTCTCGGCGTGATATTCGGGCATCAGATGGCGACGATTGGAGGTGGCATACACCAGCACGTTGTCCGCCACTGCAGCAATCGAACCATCGAGCACACTTTTCAGCGCCTTGTAGGCATCTTCCCCTTCTTCGAAGGACAGATCATCACAGAACAGGATGAAGCGCTCCGGGCGCTTTTCGAGCAGCTCGACAATCTCGGGCAAGTCGATCAGATCGGATTTGTCGACTTCGATCAGCCGCAGGCCCTGCGCGCCATATTCAGTCAGCAGCGCCTTGATCAGCGAAGACTTGCCAGTGCCGCGCGCACCGGTCAACAGCACATTGTTGGCGCGTCGGCCGGCGAGAAACTGGCGGGTATTGCGGTCGATGCGCTCTTTCTGCTCATCGATGTCCTGCAGATCCGCCAGCTGGATGCGATGGTGCTGCGGCACCGGTTTCAGCTCGGCACGACCATGGCGACGCAGCCAGCGGAAAGCCAGCGCCGCATTCCAGTCCGGTTCGGGCGCCGGCCCCGGCAGCCAGGCTTCCAGCCGCGACAGCACCCGCTCGGCACGTTGCAGCAATTCATTCAGTTCGTTCATTCATTTTCCTTGTCCACGGTATCTGCCCGCTGGTCGCTGTCGATCCCGTCCCCTTGCCGCGGCGGCCGACGCTCTTCCTCGCGCGGCGGAGCACGCAAGGCCCAGGCGACGATCAGCAACAGGATCAGCGCAATGCCAAGCTCGAAGAAGATCAGTAACATGGGAAAGCTGCGGCGGCCTTGCAGTCGCCGGTATACTGGGCAGAAAAGTCGATTTTACCCGAACCCTGCCCCGCCTCTGTCCTCTGCCTCCATCCTCCGTCCTGCCCAGGCTGCACCGTGCCCCATCCTCTTGCCTCTCTTGTTCTCGTCACCCTGCTTGCCGCCTGCGCCAGCCCGACGCTGCCGGTTTCTCCGGCTCAGCCCACCACCCCGGTAGCACAATGCCCGCCACCGGTGGCCGCGCCGGCACCGGTCTGTCCGCCCTGTCCGGTCTGCGGCGCGAGCAGCAGTCCGCTGGTCCAGACCGCCCCACCTGCAGCACTGCCGCCACGACTGGCGCAGTGGCAGGAAATCGACGGCTGGGCCGAAGACCAGCTCAGCGCTGCCTGGCCCGCCCTGCTCAAGAGCTGCGAACGTCTCGCCCGCCAGCCGCAATGGACGACGACCTGCAACACTGCGGCTACGCTCGGCCGCCAGCCTGGCGAGCAGGCCGTGCGCGAGTTCTTCCGTGCGCACTTCAGCCCCTGGCAACTGTTCGCCGGCAGCCGCGAAGCCCGTGGCCTGGTCACTGGCTATTACGAACCGCTGATTGCCGGCAGTCGCACCGCTGATGCCGAATACCGCTGGCCGATTCATGGCACACCGCCCGACCTGATCAACGTCGAACTTGCCGGCCTCCACCCCGAGCTGAAAGGCCTGCGCCTGCGCGGCCGTCTGGTCGGCAACAAACTGCTGCCTTACTCCTCACGCGCCGAGCTGAGCAGCGCCGGCGAAGATTTCCCCGCTCCGGTGCTGCTGTGGGCGAAAGACCCGATCGATCTGTTCTTCCTGCAAGTACAAGGTTCAGGCCGGGTCGAACTGCCCGACGGCAGCCGGGTGCGCATCGGCTACGCTGAACACAACGGCCATCCTTACCAGTCAATCGGTCGCTGGCTGGTTGACCAGCAACAGCTCACGCTCGACCAGGCTTCGATGGAAGGGATCAAGCAATGGGCACGCAGCAATCCGACTCGCCTGCAGGAGTTGCTCAACGTCAATCCGGCTTATGTGTTCTTCCGCGAACTGCCGTCCGGCAATCAGCGCGACGGCGAGGAGGAAGGCCCGATCGGCGCGCTGGGCGTACCACTGAGCAGCGGCCGCAGCATTGCCGTCGACCCACAGCACGTCCCGCTTGGCGCACCGGTATTTCTCAGCACCACCGAACCACTCAGCGAACGCCCACTGCGCCGGCTGGTACTCGCCCAGGACACCGGCGGCGCGATCAAGGGCGCACTGCGGGCGGACTTTTTCTGGGGCTTCGGCGACCAGGCCGGCCGCCAGGCCGGCCGCATGCGTCAGCAAGGACAGATGTGGCTGTTACTGCCGCAAGGAATGACACCGGAGCAGTAAAAGGAGAGTGTTGTGCCGGCCCTGGCGTGGTCGGCAGCCCGGAAAGGGCGACCACAAGGGTCGCCCCTACCTGCCCGGACGGACTGTCGCTGCCGTAAGGGATGACACCGGAACCCGGTAGGGGCAGGCCTTGTGCCTGCCCTGGCGTGGTCGGCAACCCGGAAAGGGCGACCACAAGGGTCGCCCCTACCTGCCCGGACGGGCTGTCGCTGCCGCAAGGGATGACACCGGAACCGAGTAGGGGCAGGCCTTGTGCCTGCCCTGGCGTGGTCGGCAGCCCGGAAAGGGCGACCACAAGGGTCGCCCCTACCTGCCCGGACGGACTGTCGCTGCCGCAAGGGATGACACCGGAACCCGGTAGGGGCAGGCCTTGTGCCTGCCCTGGCGTGGTCGGCAGCCCGGGAAGGGCGACCACAAGGGTCGCCCCTGCGAAACCTGCCAGTGCTGTCCCTGCCCCGGGCTTATCTGGCCTGGGCAGGCTTTGTCTGCTTCTTCGCGGCCTCGTTGATCGCTTCTTCGAGGCTGGCAGGTGGCATGTAGCCACCGATGCGACTGCCGTCGGCGAGGAAGATGGTCGGGGTGCCGGTGATGCGCAGTTTGCGGCCGAGGGCGACATTTTCGAGCACTGCATTCACGTCGCAATCGGCATCGGCCGGCTGCTTGCCATCGACCATCCAGTTCCACCAGCTCTGCGCGCTGTCCTTTGCGCACCAGATATTGTTCGACTTGCTGGCCGAATCTTCGCTGAGGATGGGGTAGAGAAAGGTATAGATGGTGACGTCATCCATCTTGGCCAGATCCTTGACCAGCTTCTTGCAATAACCGCAATTCGGATCTTCAAAGGTGGCGATCACCCGCGTGCCTTTGCCGCGCACCAGCTTCACCGCCCGCTCCAGCGGCAAGGTGGAGAAATCGATCGCCGACAGCTCGTTGCGCCGCTCCTGGGTCACATCACGGCGGGTCTTGGCATCAATCACGCTACCATCAAGAATGAAACTGACCTTGTCATCGGTGTACACCAGCTCGCCGCTGCTGAGCAGGACTTCGTACAGATTGGCATACGGCATGGCACGCACCGACTCGACTGCAGTCCGGCCAATGAACGTGTTCATCGCCTCTTCGACCGCTTGTTCGGAAGCATGCGCAAGCACGCTGCCGCCGACCGCAAACGACAGACCAAGCGAGCACAGCAGCGCTTTCGACCAGCGCTTTTGAACGGGGAAAACCATGTACTTCTCCAGAATTAGAAACGGCTGGTGGCTGCGTAGCGCACCAGAGCGGCATTTAAGACCGGCAGATGCCGGCCAAGGTTCATTCCGTGGTTGCGCAAGCGCGCCAGCAGCGGATCAGGATGACGGAACAGCCGGTTCAGCCCATGCGTGAGGTATTGCATCAGGAAAGGCTCTTCCGCGCGCGCGCGCGCATAGCGCCGCAGCACACTCAACTCGCCGAGATCACGCCAGGCTGGCGTCGCCAGCAGGACTTCCGCCAGCGTCTGCGCATCCTGAAAGCCGAGATTGATACCGTGGCCGGAAAGAGGATGAATGGCATGCGCGGCATCGCCAATCAGCGCAATGCGCTCCTTGACCACCGTTTCAACCCGCATCAATGCCAGTGGAAAAGCCGCGCGCGGACTGAGCAGTTCGAAGGCGCCCAGCCGATTGCCGCCTGCCGCCGCCACCCGGGCACAGAAATCGGCTTCATCCAGCGCCATCAATTCATCCGCCAGACCATTGGGCGCCGACCACACCACCGAAATCCGCTTGCCCGGCAAAGGCAGCCAGGCGAGGATGCCCTGGCCATCGAACCACTGCCAGGCGATACCGTGATGCGACTGTTCCGTGCTGAAATTGGCCACCACACCGCGCTCGTGGTAAGGCTTCATGGTCGCGGCGATTCCGGCCTGCTGGCGCAGCCAGGACTGGCGACCATCGGCACCGACGATGAGCCGCGCGCGCAGCTGGCGACCATCTTCAAGGCCAAGCTCGACGCCGTGGGCATCGACCTGCAGGCTGGCTGGCGCCGCCGGGCAGATCAGCTGGACGTTGTGCTGGCGCTTCAAGGTCTGCCACAGTTCTTCGTGCACCAGACCCGATTCGCCGATCCACGCCAGTTCGGCGAGACCGCTGTCGTAGGCAGAAAAGCGGATTTCGCCGCCGGCATCACCGAACACGTGCATTGCACTCACCGGCTGCAGGCGGGCATGGTCAAGATGGGCCCAGACACCAAGCTGATCAAGAAAGGCCTGATTGGCCGGGCTGTAGGCGTAAATGCGCTGATCCCAGCCCGCGCTGCGCTGCGGCGTTTTCAGTTCGACCAGCGCGATTTTCAGCGGACTGCGCCGCAAGGCCACTGCCAGCGCTGCACCGGCCAGACCGCCACCGAGAATGATCAGATCCACATCCATCGCCCCACCTTCGCCTTGCCGGCAACAACGCCGACCCATGCCGTCAAGCCCACCATTGTGCCCAAGCCAGCAAGCTTCGTCATCTTTCCTCTTCCGGCGCTTCAGTTGCCGACGCAGCTGAAATCTCCCGCGTCACCAGCACCTGGTCAATGCGGTAATTGTCGATGTCGACCACTTCGAACTTGTAGCCTTCATATACCACCGCATCGGTGCGCTTGGGCACTTTGCGCAGGCGATACATCAGGAAGCCGGCGATGGTCTCGTAATTCTGGAAACCTTCGAACACATCGATGTCCAGTGCCTGCATCACATCCTCGATCGGCGTCAGGCCGTCGATCAGCCAGGAGTGGTCATCGCGGCGGACAATCAGCTCTTCCTGGAAGGGATTGACCAGTTCGCCCATCACGGTGCTCATCACATCCTGCAAGGTGAGCACGCCCACCACCAGGGCGTATTCGTTGATGACCAGCGCAAAATCTTCCTTTGCATCCCGAAAACGCTCCAGCGCTTCAAACAGGTTGAGGGTATCGGGCAGCATCAGCACATTGCGCACGATCGGCTGAGTGCGCAGCGACAGATCCTGACCCTGGACGATGCGCGGCAGGATGTCCTTGGAGTCGACATAGCCGATCACGCTGTCGATGCTGTCTTCACAGACCGGAAACTTGCTGTGCGGTTCTTCGGCGATCTTGCGGCGGATGCTTTCCTCGGAGTCGGACAAGGTGATGAAGACGATGCTTTCGCGCGGGGTCATCGCCGAAGGCACGACGCGGGAATCCAGCTCGAACACATTGCTGATCAGGTATTGCTCCTGCCGCAGCAGGGCACCAGCCTGAGCGCCGACAGCTGCCATCGCCACGATGTCATCGGCCGTGATGTCCTCGACGCGCGCATTGGGCAGGCGCAACAGGCGGAACAGCTGATTGGCCAGCCCGTTGAACACCCACACCAGCGGCGCCAGCAGCCAGATGCAGGCCAGCATCGGCCGCACCATGCGGATCGAAATCTGCTCGGGTTTCACCATCGCCAGCCGTTTCGGCATCAGGTCGGCAAACAGCACGAACATGGCGGTGACAAAGCTGAACGACAGCGCAAAGCTGATAGTGCGCAGCAAAGACCCGTCATACACCGGCCTGAGCATGTTCTCGATGTGTGGCGAGAGCAGCTGGTCACCGACAATACCGCCGAGGATGCTCACCGCGTTGAGGCCGATCTGCACCACGGTGAAAAAATAGCCCGGGTTGTCCTGCAGGCTCAGCACGCGCTGGGCATTCGGCTCGCCACTTTCCGCCAGCACACGCAGCTTGGACTTGCGCGAAGCGGCAAGCGCGATCTCGGAGGTCGAGAAAAAAGCGCTGATGGCAATCAGCAGGGCAATCAGAAACAGCTCGGTCAGCGGCACATCAGCCTCCTGTCAGCGTCCAGCGGCGGCGGGCGAGCCCCAGATCGGCGCCAAGTTTACCATCCCGCCCCGCCCAGACTGACAAAAAGCCCGCCCTGCATCGCTGCAGGGCGGGCTTTCAAGCTGAAAGCGATCTGACGATCAGTGCGAGGACGCGGTCGCTGCCCCGACACCGGTCTGGGCACGCACGTACTGGTCTTCGAAAGCTTCGATTTCCGCCTTGGCCCGCGCGCTGTTGTCCATCTTCGAGAAGATGATCGCAGCAAGGAAAGCAAGCGGCATCGAGAACAGCGCCGGCTGGGTATAGGGGAAGATCGGTGCAGCATTGTGCAGCACATCAACCCACACCGACTTCGACAGCACGACGAAGCTCACCGCACTGGCCAGGCCGAGGTAACCACCGACCAGCGCACCACGGGTGGTGAGGCCTTTCCAGTACATCGACAGGATCAGCACCGGGAAGTTGGCCGAAGCGGCTACACCGAAGGCGAGCGCCACCATGAAGGCGATGTTCATCTTCTCGAACGCCATGCCGAGCAGCACGGCGATGATGCCCAGGCCGATGGTGGCAAACTTCGACACCCGCAGCTCGGTGGCTTCATCCGCCTTGCCTTTCATGATCACGCGCGAGTAGATGTCGTGCGAGATCGCCGAAGCACCAGCCAGTGCCAGACCAGCCACCACGGCGAGGATGGTGGCAAACGCCACCGCCGACAGGAAGCCGAGCAGCAGGTTGCCGCCCACCGCCTGAGCAAGGTGCATGGCGATCATGTTGCCGCCGCCGATCACTGCGCCGCCCAGCTCACCACCTTCGAAAAACTGGGGGTTCTGGCCGACGATGAGAATCGCGCACAGGCCCATGATGGCGATGACGTTGAAGAAGTAGGCGACGATGCCCGAAGCGTAGAGCACCGACTTGCGTGCTTCCTTGGCGTCGGTCACGGTGAAGAAGCGCATCAGGATATGCGGCAGGCCGGCGGTACCGAACATCAGGCCCAGACCAAGCGAGATCGCGGTCACCGGATCAGCCAGCAGGCTGCCCGGATTGAGCAGCCCCTGACCGAGCTTGTGCACTTCCATCGCGCGGTTGGTCAGCTCGTCAAACGAGAAACCGAACTGGCTGAAAGCGAGCAGGCCGACGGCAGTGCCACCGAACAGCAGCATGCAGGCCTTGATGATCTGCACCCAGGTGGTGGCGACCATGCCACCGAACGTGACATAGACCATCATCAGGCCGCCGACGACGAACAGGGCGATGTTGTAGTCCAGACCGAACAACAGCTTGATCAGCTGACCGGCACCGACCATCTGCGCCACCAGGTAGAAGCAGACCACGGTGAGCGAGCTGACCGCCGCCATGGTGCGCACCTTGCCCTGATCGAGACGATAGGCGGTGATGTCGGCAAAGGTGAACTTGCCGAGGTTGCGCAGGCGTTCGGCCATCAGGAACAGGATCACCGGCCAGCCAACGAAGAAAGCCAGCATGTAGATGTAGGCATCCACACCCTGGACATACATCATCGCGGTCAGACCGAGCAGGGTCGCTGCCGACATGTAGTCGCCGGCGATTGCCAGCCCGTTCTGGAAACCGGTGATGCCGCCACCGGCAGTGTAGAAGTCCGACGTCGACTTGGTGCGGCTGGCCGCCCAGTAGGTAATGCCCAGCGTGAGCAGGACAAAGACGAAGAACATGATGATCGCATGCAGATTGAGCGCTTGCTTCTCTGCCGCTTCAATCGAAGGCTTGGCCAGCGCCAGCGCAGGCAGACTCAGTGCCAGCAGGCCGGCAGCGGCACGGGCGCCGGAGGGGAAACGGAATGCACTCATTTTTTGGCCTCCCAGGCTGCCTGGATGATTTCCTTGTTGATGTCGTCGAACTCGCCATTGGCGCGACGGACATAAACCAGGGTCAGCACCCAGAAAATGATGAACTGCAACAGGCCGGCCACCACGCCAAAAGTCCAGTTGCTGCCATCAAACAGGCGCTTGCCGATCAGATCGGGGGCAAAGGCCACCAGCAGGATGAAACTGTAGAAGACGACAAGCACGATCGCCGCCAGGATGGTGGCAAAGCGGGTCCGCTTTGCCACCAGTTCGGCAAAACGGGGGTTTTGCCGGATACGAGCATAGATTTCGGTAGACACTTTTTCCCTCCTCAAAGAAAACACGAACAATGCATCCCCCACACCATCCTCGCCGGACCTTCTCTGCGGAATGCGCCGGCCACTCCGGATCATATATCATCTAAAAGATTCCATACATATCCGTATGGAACTTTTTTATCATCTGTTGTTCATTTACCCCTTCCGGCGCAGAACATGACCATGACCGCACACATCGACTGTCACCTTGATGGCCATCTGGCCACACTCACCTTGAATAATCCGGTAAAGCTGAACGCTGTCAATGCCTCGATGTGGCAGCAACTGGCAGCAGCGATGAATCACATCGAAAAACAGGCTGAAATCCGCTGCGTGATCCTGCGTGGTGCCGGCAACGAAGCGTTTGCTGCCGGCGGCGACATCGAGGAATTCCGTACCGTACGCGCCACCATCGATGATGCGCTGCACTACCATGAAGAACTGGTCGCCACCGCACTCAACGCCATCCGCAACTGCTCGCGCCCGACGATCGCTGCCATCCGCGGCGCCTGCATCGGCGGCGGCCTGGAGATTGCCGGCTGCTGCGACCTGCGCATCGCCGGCGCCTCGGCACGCTTTGGCGCGCCGATCAAGCAACTCGGTTTTTCGATGTATCCGGGAGAGATGGCCGGCCTGCTCGCGCTCGCCGGTCCGGCGGTGGTCCTTGAAATCCTGCTCGAAGGCCGCATCCTCAGCGCCGACGAAGCCTTGCAGAAAGGCCTGCTCACCCGAGTGGTGGCCGATGACACGGTATTTGACGAAGCTGCGGCCGCAGCCGAACGCATCTGCGCCGGCGCACCACTGGTCGCACGCTGGCACAAGCAATGGGTACGCCGCCTGCAGGACCCCACTCCGCTGAGCGCGGCCGAGCGGCGCCGGGCCTTCGATTTCCTTGCCACCGAAGATTACGCCGAAGGCCTCGCCGCCTTCAGCGCCAAACGCAAACCGCGTTTTCGCGGGCGGTGACGGGCGACCACAAGGGTCGCCCCTACCGAGGCCTGCGGGGCCGATCCGGCGAAATCGACGGATTGCGTCGCGCCGCGCAGAACGGGGACTGGCTCAATTCCGCCCGGCTTCGCGCAAGGCTTCGGCGAACAGCGCTTCCTTGTCGATTGCAGGCTGCGGCATGTCCTCGGGCGGGCAAAGCTCGCTCAAGTCGGTTTCTTCACGACTGCGCTCGAGATCTTCCAGCCGCGGCAGGTCTTCACGCGCCACGCCCAGCGCCTGCATCAGGCGCCCCATGCCGGCCAGGGTCTGACCTTCGGCAATGTATTTGTCGTAGACCGCATTGGTATGGGCACGACGCGCCTGGAAGAACTCGTTTTCGTTATCCAGCAGGTCAAGCAAGGTGCGCTGACCGATGTCGAACTGGCTGCGATACGCTTGGCGCGCCTTGCCGATCGACAGCTGGTGCTGGTCGAGATAGATCAGTTGCTCGTCGAGACGACGCGCTTCGTTATAGCTGATCAGCATGGTCTGGCGGATGTCGCGGCAGGCTTTTTCGCGCAGGTCGCGAGCGATGTTGAGCTCATCCGCAGCCTGGCGGATGCGCGCCTGGTCAGCACCGCCACGATAAAGATTGTAGGTCAGCACCAGTTCAACCACGGTTTCGCGGGTATTGCCGGAAACCCCGTCACGGTTGTGCAGATGGGACTGACGGCCGCGCAGGTCGACCCGAGGATGGTGCGCCGAACGCCAGGCTTCGAGCTGAGCCTGGCCTGAACGTACCGACTCGATCGCCGCATTGAGCGCCGGGCTGGCACTGAATGCCTGGCGCAGAACCTCTTCCGCCGACGTCGCCGTCAGACTGGCATCCAGGGTCTCCGGCATTGCCGGCAGCTGATCCGCCGGACGTTCGCCGACGATGCGCTGGTAGCGGGCGCTGACATCATGCAGGTTGGTCGCTTCGGTGAGCAGATTGGATTCGGCCAGCGCAAGCCGCCCGGTGGCCAGCTCCAGATCGACCCGGCGTCCCACGCCTGCCGCAGTCCGTTCCTCAATCTGCTGATGAACGATCTTGTGTTCGACGTAATTCTGCTTGGCGAGCCCGACCAGATAACGATAGCGCACCACATCGGCATAGGCACGCCAGGCTTCACTGGCCGCACCTTCCGCAGCCTCGAGCAGATCGTAGTAACGTCCAAGCCGCTCATAGGCAAGACGCTCGACTTCGCTGCTGGTATAGAAGCCGTCATAGACCATCTGGCTCAGGGTGAGCTCCGCACCACGGGTGTTGAAGCGTTCAGTCGGCTGCCCCGGGCGGTCAAGGCGTTCCCGCCCCACGCCACCGGACAGCTGCAGCTGAGGCAAATAGCCGCCACGGGCCACATCCTGCGCCGCATCGGCAGCCAGGAAGGCGTTCCACTTGGCCTGGACTTCGGGATTGCTCAACACGGCCTTGCGCGCAGCTTCGCGCACCGCTTCGGCGGGTTCGGCCTGCACTGCAGCGGCTGCAAGACTCAGCACACTGAAGACGGCCAGGCTCACTTGGCGTAGGTTCACGGTTTGCTCCAGAAGGTAAAAAACTCGGTCGGATTCAGACAGGCTCATCGCTGACAGACTCGTCGCCGAAAAACTCATCGAATAGCGGACAATGATAAGCTTGCGCGACTCGATAGTCTGCGAACAGTATCACGGATCACCACCGGAAAATATGTCAATGACACCGTCCGCACCCTGCATCCTGCTCCCCCGCCGCACGGCACGCTGAATCAGGTCTGTGATGCCTCGTGCCGGCTCCACTCCGCTCCGCGCCCGCTGCCCTGGTCTGCTGTCCGGCTTGCTGGTGCTGGCGCTGTGGCTGCTTTCCCTGCTGTCGCCGGGCGCCACGTTCTGGCTCGACAACGCACTGGCCCAGCTGCCGGCAACATCGCAACGACTGATCGAGCAGGCGCAGGCGCGTTACGGCAACGCCACCGCCGCCATGGTCAGCGACTGGCTGGAACTGCAAGCCGGCCTTGAAGGCAGCGAGCCTGCGCTGCAGCTGGAAAAGATCAACAGCTTCTTCAACCGTCGGCTGCGCTTCGAAGACGACATCGACATCTGGCAGCAGGCCGACTACTGGGCCACGCCGCTGGAAACGATGAGCAAGCGCGCCGGTGACTGCGAAGACTTCGCCATCGCCAAATACGTCAGCTTGCGCCGCCTCGGCGTCGGTGACGAGCAACTGCGCCTGATCTATGTCCGCGCCCGCATCGGCGGCCCGCAAAGCAGCATCTCCCAGGCCCACATGGTGCTGGGCTATTTTGCCAGCCCCGACGCCGACCCGCTGATTCTCGACAATCTGATCGACGACATCCGCCCCGGCTCACGCCGCCCCGACCTGTCGCCGGTATTCAGTTTCAACAGCGCCGGCCTGTGGGTCGGCGGCGCCAGCAACTCGAGTGCCGACCCGAGTGCCCGCCTGTCACGCTGGCGCGATCTGCTCAGCCGCATGCAGGCTGAGGGCGTGGAACTGCAGCCATGAAGCGCTCCGCCAAACTCTTCCTTCAACGCCTCCGCACGGAGAATTGATCCGATGTCCCTCATCAAGCAACTCTGGCTTGCCATCGCCCTCACTTCGCTCGCCAGCCTGGGTGGCAGCTTCATCGTCAGCAGCTGGGCCGCCCGCGACTACATGATGCAGGAGCTGACGATCAAGAACCTGGACAACGCCCAGTCGCTCGCGCTCTCCCTGTCACAGCTGCCCAAGGACCCGGTGAGCGTCGAGCTGCTGATCTCGGCCCAGTTCGATACCGGCCACTACCGCCGCATCCTGCTGCAGAGCCCCGGCGGCGAAGTGCTCGAAGAGCGGGTGTTTGCCAGTGAAGAGAGCGACGTTCCAGCCTGGTTCATCCGCCTGGTCGCACTCGAGATTCCAGCCGGCATCGCCCAGGTGCAGGACGGCTGGCAGCAATACGGCACGCTCAGCATCGAGACCCATGTGCGCTACGCCTATGCCTCACTGTGGAAAGCCAGCACGCAACTGCTGCTGTGGTTCCTCGCTGCCGCCTTGCTGATCGGCCTGCTCGGCACGCTGATTCTCAGGCACATCACCCGTCCGCTCGGCAGCCTGGTCGCCCAGGCCGAAGCGATCGGCGCGCGACGCTTCATCACCACCACGCCACCGCGCACCGATGAATTCCGCCGCGTGGTGCTGGCGATGAACCGCCTCGCCGAACGGGTGCGGGCGATGCTCAACGAAGAAAGCCGGCGCCTCGAACAACTGCGCCACCAGACCCAGCATGACCCGCTCACCGGCCTGCTCAAGCGCGAAGCTTTTCTCAAGCACTTCAATGCGGTGCTCGCCGACCACAGCGCCGCTGCCGGCGGCATGCTGCTGATTTTCCGTTTCTGCCAGCTTGCCGAGCTGAACCGCAAGCATGGCCGCAAGCAGACCGATCAGGTCCTGAACGACTTTGCCCGTCAACTGCAACAGCTCTGCGATCAACAGCCCGAGTGGGAATGCGGCCGCATCAATGCCGCCGAATTCGCCCTGCTCGCCCCTGGCAGCCTCACCAGCAGCGACCTGACGCAGTTCGACCGCCAGCTGCTCAATCCGGCCCACAGCCCGTTACCCGCCGAATTCAGCAGCGAACTGATCGCCGCCGCCGCCCGCTATGACGCCGAAGACGATGCCACCAGCGTGCTGATTCGTCTCGACGGCAGCCTCGCCCATGCCGAGCAGGAAAATCTGCACCAGCTGCAGTTCGCCCCCAGCAGCAATGCATTGTTCGACGATCTGCAGCGCTGGCGGACGGCAATCGAAGAGGCACTGGCACGCAAGGCCCTGCGCCTCGCTCGCTTTGCCGTCCTCAGTGCTGACCCCGCTGCCGGCCCCGCTGCCGATCTCGGCCCGATTCACCACTACGAAGCGCCCGTCCGCCTCGAGCTGGATGGCGAATGGCGCAATGCGGGCCAGTTCCTGCCCTGGGCGGCACGCCTCGGTCTGCTGTGCCGCATCGACCAGGCGGTACTCGACACCGCCTGCAGCCTGCTCGCCGCCGAGCCCGAACTGGTCGGGCTGGCGATCAATCTTTCCGATGACGCGGTGCGCAGCTACGAGTTTCACGCCACCCTGCTTGCCACCCTGCAAGCACAGCCGGAACTGGCCCCGCGCCTGTATCTCGACGTGCTCGAAAGCAGCGCTCAGCGCCACTCCGCCGCCTTCCGCGCGCTCGTGCTCAGCCTGCGTCCGCTCGGCTGCCACATCGGTCTCAAGCACGCCGGCCGCCACTTCAGCAGCCTCGAAGGCCTGCACGACCTCGGCCTCGACTACCTCAAGATCAGCGCTTCGTTCAACACCGAACAGCCCGAAGACCAGAGCCTGCTGCGCGGCCTGTGCTCGCTGCTCCACTCGATCGGCATGGAAGCGATCGCCGAACAGGTGGCCAGTGTCGAACAGGCCAACGAGCTGGCCACCCTCGGCGTCGATGCTTTCAGCGCCTGCGGCGAGCTGGCTGCAGCCCACCGGAGTACGCGCCTGCGGTAAAACACCGTCGGCAGCAGCACGCAGCGATCAGCGCCCGGCTGCCGGACCGCCGCAGCCGGTGCAGAACGGCCCGTGGGCAAGCGTCGGCTGCGCGCAGTGCGGGCACTGGCGGTACTGGCCCAGGCCGCAACCCGGACAGTGCGCGCTGGCGAGCGGCAGATGGAGGCCGCAGCCACGGCATTCGCCTTTGGCAAGCCGGCGCAACATCAGGCGCTCGGGCGAGAACAGCTTTTTCTGGAACAGATGAATCAACGCCAGCGCGATAACGATGCTGACGGCGATCACCAGGTAGTGCCAGATCGCAATCAGGCCGACCGACTCGAGCAGTTCGATGAAGTTGCGCAACAGGCGACGCGGCAGGATGTCATGGGCCAGCCGGACGAGCTGGAACAGCAGCGGGACCAGGGCGACGACCAGCAGATGGGCGGACAGCAAGGTCTGGTAAGGCCGCTGACGGGCGAGGCTGCGCGCATTCCAGGCGTAGAACACCAGCAGCAGCGGCAGCAGGAACAACAGCTCCATGCCGAGGCGCTTGAGCGGATACCAGAAGTCGATCTGCTGCACGGCGGTGCTGAGTGCCGCGCGCGCTTCCTCTCCGAGCTGATCGAGCTGGTCAAACAGCTGCCCGAGCAACGGCGCGGCTGCCAACGCAGTGCGCAAAGCCGCCTGTTGAGCAGCAAGCTGCTCCAGCCGGGCGCTCAGTCCGGCGAGTTCGCTGCGCATCGCGGCGACCGGGTCAGCCACCGGGTCAGCGCCCGGCTGCTGGTCGGCAATTTTCTCCAGCAAGGCGGTGTCATAAGCCCCTTTCAGCTGCTCAATGCGTTGCCGGGTGCTGCGACCTTCCTGCTCAAGCCGATACCAGTCGTTGAGCTGTGACTTCAGGCTGTCATCATCGCGCACAGCAGCGAGCGCCGCCAGCAAGGGCTGACAGACCGGATGCAGGGCCGGGTCAGTCTGCGGCGCTTCCGGCCAAAGCTGCGGCTGACGCACCAGCCGGGCGAGACGTTCCAGCCGGTTGGCAGCATTCCAGCTCTGCTCGATCACCACTTCCCGACACAGCGCAGGAGCAGCCTCGGTCGAGCTGGTCAATTGCCGGTGTTGCGCCGCCAGTCCCTGCAGCAAGGCCAGCAGGACAAACACATCGAGAAAGATCAGCACTACCAGTGCCGCCCGGCCCAGCGGCTGGGTCTCCAGCCGGGTGAGGCGGCGCTGAAATCCGCGGAGCTTGTCGGAAATTGCCGTCAACATGCGCACTGCCGCAACCTTTCAGACCGGGAAGAAGTCGGGATTGTAAGCGCAGCGCAGGAAAGCTGCGTCTTTTGATGTTGGCCCGATTGGGGCATGGCCCCGGCGCTCAGCCTTTGACGCACACCACCTGCTTCAGGGTGTGCAGGATCTCGGCCAATTCGCGCTGATTGGCCATCACTTCGTCGATGTCCTTGTAGGCCGCCGGAATCTCGTCGACCACGCCCTGATCCTTGCGGCAGATCACCCCGGCAGTCTGGCGAGCCAGATCGGCGGCAGTGAAGCGTTTGGCCGCCGCCGTACGACTCATGCGCCGGCCGGCACCGTGGGCGCTCGAGCAGAAGCTTTCGGCATTGCCCTTGCCGCGCACGATGTAGCTGCGCGCGCCCATGCTGCCGGGGACGATGCCGAGCTCGCCTTTGCCGGCACGAATCGCGCCCTTGCGCGTCACCCACACCTCAGCGCCGAAGTGGTGCTCACGGGCGACGTAGTTGTGGTGACAATTCACCGCTTCGGTGGTCACCGAGAACGGCGGCAGATGGCGACGCAAACCGGCGAGCACCAGCTCGAGCATCGCCTGGCGATTGGCGCTGGCGTATTCCTGTGCCCAATGCACCGCTGCGACATAGTCGGCGAAGTGGGCACTGCCTTCAGAAAAATAGGCCAGATCACGGTCAGGCAACTGCAGCTGATGCCGCTCCATGTCCTTTCTCGCCAGCTCGATGAAATAGGTCGCGATCGCATTGCCGATGCCGCGACTGCCGGAATGCAGCATCACCCACACCTGCTCCGCCTCATCGAGACAGACTTCGATGAAATGATTGCCGCCGCCAAGAGTGCCCAGCTGGTTGGCCCATCTGGAAAACTTGCCGAGGCGCTTGAGCAGTTGCGGATGACGCCCGAGCAGCGCCTTGAGGCCGGGCTCAAAAGGACGCACCGCTTCGACCAGCACCCGCTCATCAGCATGCTGGGCACGGCCGACCGGCACATCGCGCGAAATCTGCTCGAACACTTTCTTCAGCCGCTGCTCATCGAGTTGGTTGGCACTCAGCGACAGACGCGCCGCCACCATGCCGCAACCGATATCAACCCCGACTGCGGCCGGAATGATCGCCTGCTGAGTGGCGATCACCGAGCCGATGGTCGCGCCGATGCCCAGATGAACATCGGGCATCGCGGCAACGTGATGGTGGACGCAAGGCAGGCTGGCGATATTGCTCAGCTGCAGCTTCGACGCCTCGTCGACGTCATCCGTCCAGATCTTGACCGGCACCCGTCCGCTGTTGATGACTTGCCTGATCGGCATGGTTTTCCTCTTTTCCTGCTGCGCTCAGCTCTCCGCGCTGACCTTGGTGAACCGGCGCTCCAGTTCGCGCCGCATCTCGCGCCGGGTTTCTGCTTCAGCAAAACGGCGACGCTGCTCGGCGCTCACCGGCGTGAGCGCCGGCACCTTGGTCGGCCGTCCCTGCTCATCGACGGCGATCATGGTGAAGAAGCAGCTATTCACATGCCGCACCACCTTGGCATGAATGTCTTCGGCCACCACCTTGATCCCCACTTCCATCGACGAGTTGCCGGTATGGTTGATCGAAGCGAAAAAACTCACCAGCTCGCCGACCTGGATCGGCTGGCGAAACATCACCTGATCGACGCTGAGGGTAACGACATAGTGGCCGGCATAACGGGCCGCACAGGCATAGGCGACCTGGTCGAGCAGCTTGAGGATGGTGCCGCCATGGACCTTGCCGGAAAAGTTGGCAGTATCCGGCGTCATCAACACGGTCATGGTGAGTTGGTGGTCGGGCAGACTCATCGGAAGCACTCCAGCAAAAAGACGGACCGGCGCAAGCTAGCACCGCCGCTTTGACCATGGCAAGCCCGCAGAAGGACCACATGGATGCTCTTGTTATTTTTTGCTCAAAATAACAAGAGCCTGAGTCTTGTCGCAACGCGACTGATCCGGAAAGGAGCAGCTTCCAGTTTTCGTGGGTTCGGGGCCATGCCCCGAACAAGCCCGCTTGCAGTTCCAACGCCTGCGAGCCGGGTCATGGACCCGGCACCACAGGGTGAAGCCAGGGCGAAAAAATGCTCAGTCCTGCGGCGAGTTGGCCGCGCTGAGGAAGGCCGGGCGCTCGCCACCACCGTGCACCAGCAGGTTGGTACCGCTCCAGTAGGCAGCCAGCGGCGAAGCGGCGTAAAGACAGGTGTTGGTGATGTCTTCCGGCTGGGCCATGCGGCCGAGCGGGATTGTTTCACCGACCGCCGCAATGCCGGCCTCATCACCGTAATGCAGATGTGCCTGCTCGGTCTGCACCAGACCGGGGCTGACGCAGACCACACGCACTTTCGGCGCCCATTCCACCGCCAGCGAGGAAGTCAGTGACAGCACGCCGGCCTTGGCCGCGCCATAGGCAGCAGTGCCCGGCGAGGGACGCGAAGCAGCCACGCTGCCGATGAAAACGATCACCCCGCCTTCCGCCTGCTCCTGCATGATGGCATTGGCCTGTTGAGCGGTATTGAGCGGCGCAATCAGGTTGAGACGCAGGATGCCTTCATGGAAGCGCGGCGAAGCCTTGTCGGCCAGCGCAAATGGTGCGCCGCCAGCATTGTTGACCAGCACATCAAGCCGACCATGGCGTTCGCGGATGGCGGCGAACAAGGCCTGCAGGGATTCGATGTCGCGCACGTCCGCAGCAATGAACTCGGCCTCGGCAGCACCTGCGGCCGGCATGCTCTCCGGCGCATTGCGGCCACAGACCACCACCTTGGCGCCGGCAGCGAGAAAGCCGCGCGCAATGTCAGCACCAATGCCTTTGGTGCCGCCGGTGACGAGGACCACCTTGCCCTGATAATCAAGGCCGGAGCCCGGGTGCTGAGTCGCCATGTTCCACTCCATGATAAAAGTCTGTGCCCGAGTCTAGGCAGAGGACTTGCCGCCTTCTTCGTCTGAACGGACGATGATCGCCCAGCGCCTGCGCGCCACCATCGCTCATCTTCCCCAACCTGTGCCGCTTGCCGCCGAGAATCCCATGTCAGATCAATCTCCTGGCGAAGAAACGCCGCTGCTGCTCGAACACCCTGCTCCCGGCGTCGCGCTGCTGCGCCTCAACCGCCCGCAGGCGACCAATGCGCTGTCGCTCGAACTGCAGGCTCAGCTCTCGCAGCGCTTCACCGAACTGGCCGCCGACGACAGCGTGCGCTGCATCGTGCTCACTGGCGGTGACAAGGTGTTTGCTGCCGGCGGCGACATCAACAGCATGGCTGGCGTCGGCCCGATCGAAATCACCCAGCGCCACACCGAACGGGTGTGGGGACCGATCCAGCACTGTCCGAAGCCGGTGATTGCCGCAGTGTGCGGCTATGCCTATGGTGGCGGCTGCGAGCTGGCGATGCACGCCGACATCATCGTTGCCGGCGAAGGTGCGCGTTTCTGCCAGCCAGAAATCCGCATCGGCATCATGCCCGGCATCGGCGGCACTCAGCGCCTGGTGCGGGCAATCGGCAAGGTCAAAGCGATGCGGATGGCGCTCACCGGCAAGCCGATCAGCGCACATGAAGCCTGGACTGCCGGCCTGGTAAGCGACCTGGTCGCCGATGCGGAGGTGATTCCGACCGCAATCAAGCTCGCCAGCGAAATCGCCAGCATGCCGCCGCTGGCCGTCGAGCAGGTCAAGGAATGCATCCTGCTCGGCATGGATGCTTCCCTCGAAGCCGCGCTGGCGCTGGAACGTCGCGCCAACGCCCTGCTGTTCGCCTCGCGCGATCAGAAGGAAGGCATGCAGGCCTTCATCGAAAAACGTCCACCGCAGTTCGAAGGGCGCTGAACACGCCCGCAGCAACAGTAGCCCGGATAAGCGCAGCGCATCCGGGGAGAATCTCGTTCCTTCTGCGGAATGGCGATGGAACTGCCCTCTGGCAGCCAGATCAAATCATGGTTTCTTGCCATACCGATCCCGGATGCGCTGCGCTTATCCGGGCTACGAAGTCTGTTCTTTCACGTTAAGCGCCAGCCCATCCGCCATTCAGTTCCGGAACGGACGAAAAGCCCGCTGCTCACGGGGAGCAGCGGGCCTTTTTGTGTCTGCCGCCTGCTCCCATGTACCATTGCCTCCTCTTCCGCTTCCGGATTCCTCACTCCCATGACCCAAACTCCTGCTCCCGAGCGCCAACCCAGGCTGAGCCTGGTGAAGCAGATCATCATCGGCCTTGTTCTCGGCATCGGTCTTGCCCTGCTTTCCCCCACCAGCGCCCAGGCGGTGAGCCTGCTCGGCACGCTGTTCATCTCGGCGCTGAAGGCGGTCGCACCGATCCTGGTGTTCACCCTGGTGATGGCCTCGATCGCCAATCACCAGCAAGGTCAGCAGACGCATATCCGCCCGGTGCTGATCCTCTACCTGCTCGGCACGCTCGGTGCCGCGATCACTGCGGTGATTGCCAGCCTGCTGTTTCCGACTACGCTCAGCCTGGTGCCGCCACCGGTCGAAGCCTCACCACCGGGCGGAATCATCGAGGTGTTGCGCAATGTGCTGATGAGCGTGGTCAGCAACCCGATCACTGCGCTGCTCGAGACCAATTTCATCGGCATCCTGGCCTGGGCGGTAGTGCTCGGCATCGCTTTGCGCGGCGCCAGTGCGACCACGCGAACGATGGTGAGCGATTTTGCCGACGCGGTCTCCGCCGTGGTGCGGCTGGTGATCCGCTTTGCGCCGTTCGGTATTTTCGGTCTGGTGGCGTCGACGCTGGCCGAATCCGGCCTGCAAGCGCTGGCCGATTACGCCCGGCTGCTGGTGGTGATCGTCGGCTGCATGCTGTTCGTCGCGCTGGTGCTCAATCCGCTCATCGTGTGGTGGAAACTGCAGCGCAATCCCTATCCGCTGATCTTCACCTGCCTGCGTGAAAGCGGCATCACCGCCTTCTTCACCCGCAGCTCGGCGGCCAACATTCCGATCAACCTCGCGCTCTGCAAGCGCCTCGGCATCGATGAAAACACTTACAGCATCGCCATCCCGCTCGGCGCGACGATCAACATGGCCGGCGCAGCGGTGACGATCACGGTGATGACCCTGGCCGCCACGCATACGCTGGGCATTGAAGTCGATCTGGCCAGCGCGGTGCTGCTGAGCGTGATTGCCTCGCTCGCCGCCTGCGGCGCCTCCGGTGTCGCCGGCGGCTCGCTGCTGCTGATCCCGATGGCCTGTGCCCTGTTCGGCATGGACATGGACGTGGCGATGCAGATCGTCGCCATCGGCTTCATCATCGGCGTGGTGCAGGATTCATTCGAAACCGCACTCAACTCCTCGACCGACGTGGTGTTCACCGCCGCCGCCTGTGGCGTCGAGCGCGACCGGGCCTGAAGACCCGGTCTGTCGGTTTCGTCTGTCAGCAGACGCACTCGCAGATTCGTTCAGGCCAAGCGGAAACGCCCGGTGAGCTGATCCAGCGTACGTGCCAGCGCGTCCAGTCCGGCAGCGGACTGCGCGCTGCTGCGCGCACTGACCGACAGCTCACTGGTGCCGGTCGACACGCTCTCGATCCGGTCAACAATCTCCCGCGTCGACGCCGCCTGGGCCTTGATCAGTTCGCCGATGCTGCCCACTGCGCTGAACACCGCATCGGTGCCGCTGCGAATGCTTTCCACCGACTGCTCGGCTTCACGCGACAGCACTTCGCCGCTGGCCACCCGTTCCACCACCAGCTTCATGCCATCGGCAACGCTGTGCGTGCGCTGCTGGATATCGTTGATGGTGGCCACGATCTCCTGCGTTGAAGTGGCCGTGCGCTCAGCGAGCTTGCGCACTTCATCAGCGACCACCGCAAAACCGCGGCCCTGTTCGCCGGCACGCGCCGCTTCGATCGCAGCATTGAGTGCGAGCAGATTGGTCTGCTCAGCCACTTCGCGAATCACCGCCACCACGCCGCTGATGCGCTGAGACAATTGCTGCAGGTCACTGACCTGCTCAGCGGTCGTGCCGACCACCTCCGCCACCCGTTGCATTTCTTCAGCCATGCTGCGGATGAAGCGCCGGCTGTCCTGCGCACGCGCTGATGACTGCTCGGTAGTCTGCAGCGAAGTCGTGGCGTGCGCTTCGACCTGGTCAATGGCATCGACCAGCGCACTGGCCGCTTCCGACATGTGACCAAGCGCTTCTTCCTGATGCAGCGCGCGCTCGGAGGCAGTACTGGCGATATCGGACATCTGTCCGGCTTCGACCCCGAGGGTCTGCACTTCGCGACGCAGGTCATCAATCAGGCCATGAAGGTTGTCGCGCATCAGCGCGACCTCGCCGAGCAGCACGCCGAATTCGTCTCCTTCGAGGGTCGGCACTTCCACTGACAGATCGCCGGCGGCGATGGTACGTGCCACCCGTGAAGCCAGCCCGAAGGCAGTACGCAGACGACGCAGGGTAAGCAGGGCAATGCTGGCGCCAAACAGGGTGCCGATCACCGACAGGGCCAGATAGGCAGCGATGGTCGATTCATAGCGCTGCTGGGCGGTCAGATACATCTCGGCGGTGACTTCACGCTGATGGGCAAACAAGTCATCCAGCGCGGCAGTGAGCGCATCCCCTGCCGGCTCGCCTCCCTGCACGAACGCGCTCATGTAGGTGACCCGAAACGCCCCGGTGCGCAACGAAGCCAGCACTTCATCGACTTCGATGAACCAGTCTTCGTAACGGGCCTGAAAGTTTGCAAACAGCTCGCGCTCGCGCTCGTCGTGCAGGTTGTCACCCAGCTCGCTGCGCAAGCGGTCAATCTGTGCCAGGTTGCGGTCAATCAGCTCGAGGTAGTAGTTCAGCGCGCGATCGTGGGCTGAGGCCAGCCCCCCTTCAGGATCGAGCTGAAAGGCGAGCGGAATCAGGCGACGATTGGCCAGCAGGTGCTGCTGGATATCTTCCAGCCGGCCGAGGGTGGCGATATTGACTTCATGCACTTCACGCATCGCCTCCTTGGCCTGGTAAAGGCCGAACCAGCCAAAAGCGACCGCGATGAAGAACAGAAACCCTGAAACGCCACCCCAGATCCACAGGCGCTGAGCAATGGTCGGTTTGAACATCTTGTCTCCTTCTTTTTTGATTATCAACGGCCATCAGGCTGCACTGCAAAGTGCCTGCCGGCCGTTCCACCGTTCGAGCCGGCGAGGTCGGAACCGGGCGCTGAGCGCGGCGTTTCGCGACTCCTGAACTACAACGGGGAAAGCATCCTGCCGGATGTAAACAGACTGCGCATGAAACAAGGCGCAGCCTGCCCTGCATACGGCAGACTGCGCCCGAACTTGAGGCCAGGCGAAGCAGTGCCCTTCAGCTCGCCGAGGCTCGCACCTGGTTGAGCGCCAGCTCGTTGGGCGGGTTGAACACGCACATCGTGCCGGCCGGGTGGTAAATGTAGGGTACGCAGCGATTGCAGTTGATGCAGCCCGAGGTCTTGAGTTCGCCACTGCGAAATTTGTTGATCAGCTGGCTGTCGTGGATCAGCGGCCGCGCCATCACCACCGCATCAAACCCTTCGCTCATCGCCTGCTCGGCATTGGCCAGCGAGCGCGCACCGCCCAGATAACCGAGCGGCACATCAACCGCCGCACGGATCTTGCGCGAATATTCGAGGAAATACATCTCGTGAAAGTCGACCTTGGGCACCCCGATCTGCGCCAGCTTCATCATGATGCTGGTCATCAGGCTGCCTTTGAGCACCTTCTGCATTTCTTCCTGGTTGAAGTTGCTGCCGAACATGAACCAGCCCGACTCGATGTTGCGCCCACCGGACAGCACCAGCAGATCGGCTCCCGCCGCCTGCAGCGCACGTGCGGTGACGATGCCATCCTCGGCGGTTGCCCCGCCGGGGACGCCGTCGGCGACGTTGATCTTCGCCACCACCGCCATTTGATGGCCGACTTTTTCCTTCACCCGACGCAACACTTCTGCCGGAAAGCGGACGCGGTTTTCCGCGCTGCCGCCGTATTCATCACGGCGCTTGTTCGACAGCGGCGAGATGAACTGATTGAGCAGATAGCCGTGACCCATATGGATCTCGACCGCATCGAAACCGGCCTGACGGCAGATCTCGGCGGCATCGGCAAACTGCTCGATGACCAGATCCATGTCGGCACGCGTCATCGCGCGCTGGCGGTAGTTGCCGCGCAGCAGTCCGGCCTTGTTCCAGCCCGAGCTCGCGCTCATGGTCGGCCCGTCGACCTTGATCGAGGTCACAAACGAACCACCATGGGTGATCTGGTAGGAAATCGCCCCGCCTTCCGCATGCACCGCATCGGCCAGCGCTTTCAGATCAGGGAGGATTTCGGGACGGATCCACACCTGGTTGGGCAAGGTACGGCCAACTTCAGCCACTGCACCGTAGGCCACGGTGGTGAGGCCGACGCCGCCGGCAGCCATGTCGCGGTGGTGTTTGACCAGTGCCTTGCTCGGCGCGCCATCGACCACCATGCCTTCATTGGCGCCAGCGCGGATGAAGCGGTTGCGCAGCGTGATCGGCCCGAGCTGGAACGGGGCGAACAAATCCTTGCGGTCAGTCATCGTGTCTCCAGGTTGAAAATTGGCGAACAGCTGCGGTGCAACCGCTTCACGTGTCTCACGCAGAAACCGGGAACTGGGCGCGCAGCTCATTTTTCGCGACCTTGTTGGAAGCATTCACCGGCAAGGCGCTGAAAAAACGGACAAAGCGCGGCACCTTGTAGTTGGCCATCCGGCTGCGCGACCAGGCGATCAATTCCGCCTCATCGAGCGTCGCGCCCGGACGCAGCACCACGCAGGCACAACCGACTTCGCCCATGCGCTCGTCGGGTACGCCGATCACCGCCACCTGGGCAATTGCCGGATGGGTGGTGAGACCAGCTTCGATTTCGGCCGGATAGCAGTTGAAACCACCGACGATGAACATGTCCTTGAGGCGATCAGTGATGCGCAGATAACCGCGCTCATCGAGCGTACCGACATCGCCGGTATGCAGCCAGCCATCGGCGTCGATCGCTTCGGCAGTCGCCGCCGGGTCCTCGAAATAGCCCTGCATGATGTGGAAACCGCGCACGCAGATCTCGCCGGCTTCGTTGGCACCCAGCGGCTGGTTGTTGCCATCGACGATGCGCACTTCAGTGCCGTCGATGGCGTGGCCGCTGGTATTGGCCACTGTCTCGGCATCATCCTGCGGCTCGCAGATCGTCGCCAGACCACCGCACTCGGTGAGACCATAAGCGGTCACCACCACCTTGAAACCCAGCTCCTTGCGCATGCGCTCGACCAGGATCGGCGGAATGGTCGACGCACCGGTCGACGCGGCGCGCAAGCTCGACAGATCGGTTTCGGCCAGGCGAGGATGAGCGAGCATCGACAGGTAAAGCGTCGGTGGCCCGGGCAGCACGGTGATGCGATCCTTCTCGATGCGCTGGAACACGGCTTCAGCATCAAACACCGGATGCGGCAGCACGGTGGCGCCGGCGATCATGCACGCCACCCAGCCGGCCTTGTAGCCGAAAGTGTGGAAGAAGGGATTGACGATCAGATAGCGATCGCCGGGGATGATGCCGAGAATCTTGACGAATTCGGTGAACGACTGGATCGGCTGGTAGTGGGCGCTCATCACCCCTTTCGGCCGCCCGGTGGTGCCGGAAGTGAACATCAGATCGGACATGTCGTCCGGCTGAACCGTCGCTGCGCGCGCACGGATGGCCGCTTCCTCGACCCCGGCTCCGCTGGCGAGGAAACTCGCCCAGTCAGTATCGGCATGCGCGCCGGCGGCGCCGATGGCGATGATTTTTTCCAGATTCGCCGGGCGGCAATCGGCCAGCATCGCCGGATAATCGGTGCCGAGGAAGTCATCGATCACGAACAGCAGCCGGCAGCCGCTGCGCTCGATGATGTCCGCCGCTTCCGGTCCTTTCATGCGGGTGTTGATCGGCACCATCGCCGCGCCGGCACTGTGAATCGCCAGCGAGGCCAGAATCCACTCGGCGCAGTTCGGTGCCCAGATCGCCACCCGGTCACCCTTGTTGATGCCATGGGCGAGCAAAGCCTGGCCGAGGGCAAACACCTGGGCAGGCAGTTCGCCGTAACGGATGACGGTGTCGCCGTCTTCGATGAAAGTGCGTTCGCCGTGCAGTTCTGCCGCTTCAAGCATCAGGGCAGGCAGGGTGCGGGCAACAGGGAGGGTGAATTGTGCTGTCATGATCGCTCCGTAAGCGACAGGTCGAGTCAGATACTCATCACGAACTGGCCGCTGTCTACGCGCAGTTCGATACCGTTGATGGCACGCGAGCCATCTTCGGCGAGAAAGAGAATGGCGGCCGCGACATCGCCGGGCAGGCAGGCGCGGTTCATCGGATCGGCATCAATGGTGAATTGCGCCGGATCCATGCCTTTCGGATAGCCGCCGGCAGTCATCGGCGTCATCACTCCGTCAGGGTGAATCGAATTGCAGCGGATGCGGTACTTCGCCCGCCGGCAGTGGGCGGCGATCGAACGGGTCAGGCCGGAAATCGCCGCTTTCGACGCACCGTAAGCGGCATAGTCGTCGCGGCCGGCAATGCCGGCAATCGACGAAATATTGATGATCGAACCACCACCGCTGTCCTTCATCATCGCCACCGCATGCTGGCAGCCAAGGAAGACGCTGTCGGCATTGACCCGCATCAGCCGTTGCCAGTCATCGAGGCTGGCCTCCTCGATCGAACCTTTGAGCAGAATACCGGCGTTATTGACCAGCACATCGAGGCGACCGTAGCGCTCGCGCACGGCGGCCATCACCTGTTCCCAGTCGGCAGCACTGGCCGCATCCTGGCGCAGGAACAGCGCCGATTCGCCCAGCTCGGCAGCCAGCGCCTCACCGGCGCTGCTGTTGAGATCGGTGATCACCACCTGTGCGCCTTCGGCGACAAACATTTCCACTGCGGCACGGCCAACGCCACTGGCGCCACCGGTAATAAGGGCAATCTTGCCCGCCAGCCTTTCAGCCATCTTCCCTGTCCTTGTCAACGTTGAATCATTTGTTGGCGGCGATGTAACGCGCAGCGATATAGCCGAAAGTCATCGCCGGACCGATGGTCGCGCCAGCGCCCGGATAGGCCGAGCCCACCACCGACGCCGCAGTGTTGCCGATTGCGTACAAGCCAGGGATCGCTTCGCCATTCGGACGCACAACGCGAGCGAACTCGTCGGTCTGCAGACCGCCTTTGGTGCCAATGTCGCCGGCATCCATCTTCATCGCGTAGAACGGTCCTTTCTTGATCGGCAGCAGGCAAGGATTGGGCTTGACGTTGACGTCACCGTAGTAGCGGTCAAAGACATTGCCGCCACGATCGAACTCCTCGTCCTTGCCGGTTTCGGCATAGCGATTGACCTTCGCCACCGTTTCCTGCAGGCCGGCAGGATCAACACCGATCTGCGCCGCAAGCGCGTCCAGGGTGTCAGCCTTCCAGTACACGGTGTTCAGCCAGGCCGGACGCAGACGGCTGTCCGGGGTGATCTGGCCGGGCATCAGCGGCCCCATGGCGTAGTTGTGGCGGAAGTCGGCATCGAAAATGCACCAGGCCGGCAAGTTTTTGCCACCGGTGGCTTCGTAATCCTTGTACATCGCATCGCCGAATTCAAGATAGCCTTCAGCTTCGTTGCAGAAACGCTTGCCGTTGCCATTGACCACGATCGAACCGGGGAAAGCACGTTCGGCGGCGATGAAACGCGGCTTGTCTTCCTTGGGCACCGCAATCGTCGGCGCCCACCACGCCCATTCCATCAGATCGGTCGCAGCGCCTGCCGCAATGCCGGCTTCGAGCGCCGCGCCGGTGTTGTTGCCCGGCGGCGTGGCGCTCCAGGCGACCTTGGTCGGCTTGGGCAGGTATTGCTCGCGCAGTGCCTGATTCTGCTCGAAACCACCAGCGCCGAGAATGACACCGTGGCGAGCGGTGAGCTGCATTTCCTTGCCTTCGCGCACCACCTTGACCCCGGTGACCCGACCGTCTTCGAGCACCAGATCACGGAAATCAGTCTTGAGCCACAACGGCACCTTGCGATCGAGCAGCGAAGCACGCAGCGCGCACACCAGCGAGCTGCCCAGACCAGCACGGCGGTCGTGCCTGGTCTTGCGCCGCCAGCCGAAGTCGAGGAAGTAGCGTGCCATGAACCAGGCCACCTTGAGCTTCCAGCCGCGCTCGCGCGCCATCGCGATGTGAGCATCACGCGCCGTCCACGCAATCTTGCCCATCAGCAAAGTGGTCGGCGAAGGCCGGCGCAGGTTGTCCAGCTCCTCGCCGAGCACGCTGGTATCGAACAGCTCGGGGTCGAGCGAACGACCGCCGGGGCGTGAGCCAGGCAGATCCTGGTAATAATCAGGATACTTTTCCGCCACCGCGTAGCGCACGCGCGACTTCTGCTCCATGTAGCGGATCATCTCCGGCGCATGATCGAGGAAGGCACGCGCCTTCTTCTCGTCGACCGTGCCCTTGCCGGCAGTAAGGATGTACTTGAGCGCATCCTCGTAGCTGTCCTTGCCACCTTTGGCAGCGAAATAATGGTTGTTGGGAATCCAGATGCCGCCACCGGAAATCGCCGTCGTGCCGCCGTAGTATTCGCTCTTTTCGATCACCAGCACCGACAGACCCTGATCCGCAGCAATCACTGCCGAAGTCATTGCCCCGCCGCCAGAACCGACGACGATCACGTCCCATGCCATTTGAGATTGCTCCTGCATCACCACGCTCCAGTCCCGAGTCTTGTTTTGAATGGGGTGATGTTGCGGAGTGCACCGCTCTGCTTCATCGTCAATGCGGACTAGACCTGCATCGCCCCCCAACACCGCCAGGCTGAGTCACTGTCACCGCCAGCGCTGGCGGCATCGTTCAATCGGGTGATGACTGCCCACTGCAGGCTGTCGATGATGCACGGTGAACAATTCAATCCAATCACGGGAGACCCTCATGAGCGCTGCCTCGCAAGCCACTTTCACCCCCGGACGCGCCCTGCGCTTCGAAAACATCAATCACTGGGACATCGAGACCGATGTCGCCATCGTCGGCCTCGGCGCCGCCGGCAGCTGTGCCGCGATCGAAGCACGCGAAGCGGGCGCGGCAGTGGAAGTGTTCGAAGTCGCTTCGGCCCCCGGCGGCAGCGCCGCGCTGTCCGGTGGCGAAGTGTATGTCGGCGGCAGCGGCGGCACTCGCATCCAGCAAGCCCACGGCTTCAAGGACGAGACCGAAGACCTCATCGCCTACCTGATGATGGCCGGCGGTCCTGGTGCCGACGCCGAGCGCGTGCGCGTGTATGCGGAAAATGCGGTCGGCCACTTCAACTGGCTGGAAGCTCAGGGCGTGCCGTTCAAAGGCACTTATCTGCCCGGCAAGTGGATCGAACCGGTCACCGACGATACCTTGCTGTGGTCCGGCAGCGAAGCCGCCTGGCCGTTCTCGGCCAAGGCCAAGCCGGCACCACGCGGCCACACTGCCCAGCTCGAAGGCTGGGGTGGCGGCGGCAAGATGCTGATGGGCTCGCTGTGCGATCGCGCCGCAGCAGTCGGCGCCAACATCCACTGCAACAGCCGCGCGCTGTGCCTGATCATCGACGACCAGCGTCATGTGCGTGGTCTGGTGGTGCGCATCGAAGGCGAGGAAAAATGCGTCCGCGCCCGCCGTGGCGTGATCCTCTGCGCCGGTGGTTTCATCATCAACCGCGACATGGTCGCCCGCTTCGCCCCTGCCGCACTGGGCTGCACCGAAGTCGTCAGCGGCGGCAATGACGACGGCTCGGGCATCCGCATGGGGATGAGCGTCGGTGGCGCTGCCATCCACATGGATCAGTTCTTCACCACCCTGCCCTACTTCCCGCCCAACTCGCTGGTAAAAGGCATCTTCGTCAACGCCCGTGGCGAGCGCTTCATCAACGAAGACGCCTACCACGGTCGCGTCGCCCACTACGTCCTGCGCCAGCCGGAAGGCAAGGCCTGGCTGCTGGTGGACAACGAAATCTTCGCCCGTCCGCTGCTGCAGCCCGATCTTGAAGTCGCGGCGGTCGGCGAAACCTGGCAAGAAGTCGAATGCGAACTCGGTCTGCCGGCCGGCAGCCTGGTGCACACCGTGGAAGAATTCAACCGCCACGCGGCCAACGGCGAAGATCCCAAGCTGCACAAGACCGCCGAATGGCTGCGCCCGCTCACCGAAGGCCCGTTTGCCGCACTCAACTACTGCCAGGGTGACTACAAGGGCCACGCCTTCACCATGGGCGGCCTGCACACCCGCCCGAGCGGCGAAGTGCTCGACGCCGACGGCGCCCCCATCGCCGGCCTCTACGCCGCCGGCCGCACCGCCTGCGGCCTGCCGCGCTGGGGCGAAGGCTACAGTTCAGGCATGTCGCTCGGCGACTCCACCTTCTTCGGCCGCCAGGCCGGGGTCAGCGCTGCGAAAAATCAGAGCTAAACGGCACGGTCGGTGGCGACGGAAGGCTTCGTAGGGGCAGGCCTTGTGCCTGCCCTGGCGATGGCGCGATCTCGGACACGGGCGACCACAAGGGTCGCCCCTACGGAAATCGCGCCATGACAGACGAGGCAGCAAAGCCGCCGTAGGGGTAGGCCTTGTGCCTACCCTGACTCAGAACGCCAGCGAATACTGCGCGCCGACGATCCACACGCTGGAGTCGTACTCCCCTTTCACCAGCCCGCGCTGCGGATCGGCCGCATCGCCAGCATTGATGCTGGTGTCACGGACATACAGATACGCCACGCCCAGATCGAGCGTATTGCCGGCAGCAGGCTGCCACTGGGCACCGAAGCTGAACCACAGCCGGTCGTTATCCGGCAGCGAAGTCAGCCGTTTGCGCGCATTCTTGACCGGAGTCTGGTCGTGGGCAAGGCCGAACTTGAGCTTCCACGCCGGATCGAGTCGGTAATTGGCGCCGAGCGCCAGCCGCCAGCTGTCGCGGAAATCGGTATCGAGCACCTGGGCGGTCTGTCCGGCCTGCGCGCCGGAACGACGTTTGATATCCACCCGCTTGATGCTGCTCCAGCCCGTCCACGACACATCGGCCAGCAGCTCCCAGCGTGAATCGAGCGCATGCGCCAGACTGAGGATGAAAGTATCCGGCAACTCGACCGTCGCCCCCGCTTTCGACGACACCGCCGCATTGAAAGCCGCCACCGGACCGCTGGCCTTGAGATCGCCACGCAGTTGATGCTTGATCTTCGAGCGATAGGACAGCCCGAGCCGGGTGGCCTCGCTCAACTGCAGCAACACCCCGGCATTCCAGCCCCAGCTGTCATCATCCGCCTTGAGCTTCACCAGGGTGGACGCCAGCGGCAAGCTGCCGGCGGCGGGCGGCAGATTCATCGTCCCGGCACGACGCAGATATTCGGCGTCCATGCGCTGCCAGTTGAGGCCAAAACCGAGCGAAAGCTGTTCATTGACTCGCCAGGCCAGCGCCGGATTGAGGTTCACCGTCTTGATGTCGAACTCGATCGAATGCGCCGAACCAAGCCAGTTGCGCTGGTAATCGGTCATCAGGCCGAAAGGCGCGCCGATCCCGAGCCCAAGACGCAAATCATCGTTCAGCGCCCAGGTAAAATACGCATTCGGCAGCGCAGCCCAGCTACCGGCATCGCTGGAGCCAGCGGTGAGTGCACCGGCACTTGAGCCCTGATCCTTGAACTTGAAACTCGGCCGAATCAGCGACAGACCGACACTCGCTTCGCGCGCCGCGAGCCGGGTCATCCCTGCCGGGTTGTAGAACACCGTGCTCGCGTTCTCAGCCACTGCCGCCGAGCCAGCGTAAGCATTGCCGAGGCCGCTGGCATTCTGCTCCAGCAACTGGAAACCGGCCGCCGACACGCTTCCGCTGGACAATGCCAGCACAACCGGAGCCAGACTCCGGTACAAGACAGTCTTTCTCATTGCTGCACTCCTCCCTGGTCTGCACCCCGGCCACATCAGCGGGGCGGGTCTGCGGCGCTGGCGGCGCTTTCCGCTCAAGCTGGCGGAATGAGCCGTTTTTGCCGTTGGTCATCGAGGGCGACATAGGTCAGCCGCGCCTCGGTCACTTTCACTACTACCGGATTTTCCGGGTCACGTTCGGCAAAGACTTCCACATCAACGGTGATCGAGGTCCGCCCGACGCTGCTCACTTCCGCATAGAAACTGAGCAGATCACCCACTGACACCGCCTGCTTGAAAGCAAACGAATTCACCGCCACCGTCGCCACCCGCGAACGGGCGCGGCGCACCGCCGGAATCGAGCCGGCAATATCGACCATCGACATCACCCAACCGCCAAACACATCGCCGGCAGGATTGAGATCAGCCGGCATCGGCATCACGCGCAAGGCCGGTTGCTTGTCAGCGGGCAGGTCGGAGGAAGTGGCTTGCATTTCATTCATCACTGGGTGGGTTCTCATTGGCAGAAAAAAGCTCCGGCAGCAGCGACTGCCGGTGATGATGGAGCGGACCACCGCTCCACGGCGGGAAACCGGCACCGAAAATGAGGCCGGCATCGGCGAGATCTGCATCGGCGACCACCGCTGCCGCGACGCAGGCGTCCGCCGCCTGATACAGCGGTGCCAGAATGCGGCGGGCGAGCGCTTCCGCACTGCAGCCTGCCGGCGGCTCACTGCCGGTCTGAGTAGCCCCGCTCCTGGCCGCTGCCGGCTTGACGGCCTTGCCTTGCTGCCAGCGGTAATAACCTTCGCCGCTTTTGCGACCGAGCTTGCCCGCTGCCACCAGCGTTTCCAGCTGCGCCGGCACCCTGCTGCCGGCAGCAGCGAGGGTGCGACCGGCGGCCAGCGCAATATCCAGACCAACGGTATCGACCAGTTCGACCGGCCCGATTGCCATGCCGAAATCGACCAGCGCGGCGTCAATGTCGGCCGGCGCCCCCCCTTCCTCGACACAGCGCAAAGCTTCCAGCATGTAAGGCGCCAACACCGCATTGACCAGAAAACCGGGCGCACTGTTCACCGGCAGCGGCAGCTTGTCGAGCGCACGCACGAAACCGAGTGCCTGACGGACAAGCAGCGGATCGGTCTGCTCGCCACGCACCACTTCAACCAGGGGCAGTTGCGGCACCGGATTGAAGAAATGAATGCCGACCAGCCGCGCCGGCTGCTGCAAGGCGGTGGCGATGTCTTCCAGGCGCAAGCTCGAAGTATTGCTCGCCAGCAGCGCATCGGCACGGGCGCGCTGTTCCAGCCCGGCCAGCAAAGTACGCTTGGCATCGAGATCTTCGAAAATCGCTTCAATGATCACATCGGCCTGCGCCACGCCATCGCCCGCAGGATCAGGCATCAGGCGGTCCAGCGCGGCACGCTGGGCACGAGGATCGCCGCGCAAACGGCGGGCAAACAGCTTCGCCGCGCGCGCCATCGCCGGCGCAATGCGTTCCATCGACTGATCCTGCAAACTCACCCGCAGGCCGCGCAACGCACACACTGCAGCAATGTCCCCACCCATCACGCCGGCACCGACCACGTGCACGTGGCGCGGACGGAAATCCAGCCCTTTGGCAAAGCTCTTCAGCCGCTCCTGAAGGGCAAACACGCGCAGCAGATTGCGTGTGGTCGGCGTTTCCAGCAAGTGTTCCAGCGCGGCCGGATCACTGGCCGGCACGGCGAGCGCATTGCCACCATGCCTGGCCCAGATGTCGATGATCGCGTAAGGCGCCGGATAGTGCTTGCGCGCGACTTTGGCCGCCGTCTGCGCGCGCGCCTTGTTCGCCACCTGCTGACGCAACACGCCATTCAGTGCCCAGTTCAGCGCGCGAGTGCGCCAGCGACCGAGACGGGCCAACAGGCCTCCAGCCGGTTTGCGTCCTTGCGCCAGCAGGATGCGTGCGGCATCGTCCGCCACCCGCCAGGGCACGGCGTCATCAACCAGTCCCAGCCGGCGCGCGCGACGCGCATCAACCGACTTGCCGGTGAGCATCAGATCGAGTGCCGCCGGCGCACCAATCAAGGCCGGCAGCCGCTTCATGCCGCCCCAGGCCGGCACGATGCCGAGCATCACTTCCGGCAAGGCCAGCCGGGTCGCCGGCTCGTCCACTGCCAGCCGGTAACGGCAAGCGAGTGCCAGCTCCAGCCCCCCGCCGAGACAATGACCACGGATCAGCGCCAGTGTCGGGTAAGGCAGTCGCTGAATGCGCTCGAACAGCTGCCAGCCCCGCTCGACCAGCGCCCGCACCGCTGCGCTGCTGTCGAACGCAGAAAATTCGTCAATATTGGCACCGGCAATGAAACCGGCTGACTTGCCGGAACGGATCACCAGCGCCCGCACCGGCGCGGCCTGCAAAGCATCGAGCACCTGGTCAAGCTCGCCGAGCACCGCTTGCGACAAGGTATTCGCCGCCGCGCCGGCACAGTCGAGCGTCAGCCAGCCGAGACCATCGTCAGCGCGCTCAAGTTGCCAATGCTGCCAGGGCTGCCCGGACTGGCCATTCGTCTGTTCAATGGATTCGGCATTCATGCTCCGGCCTCCACCAGCATTGCGCCCCCCTGACCACCGCCAATGCACAAGCTGGCGATGCCGCGCCCGCCACCACGACGGCGCAGGCCGTGCAACAGGCTGAGCACGATGCGCACCCCGGTCGCGCCGACCGGATGACCACGGGCAATCGCTCCGCCGTCGACATTGAGTCGCTCAAGCTGCGGAGCCCCTGGCGCCGCAGCGCCATCGAGCTGGCTGCGGCAGTAGTCCTCATCGGCAAACGCCTGCAGACAAGCGAGCAGCTGGGCCGCAAACGCTTCGTTGATTTCCCACAGGTCGATGTCGTCCATGCGCAAACCGTGGCGCTGCAGCAGCGGCACGCTGGCATGCACCGGCCCCAGCCCCATGCGTTCGGGCGCCAGCGCTGCCCAGTGGCAGTCAATGATGCGGCCGAGCACCGGCAGCTGATGACGTTCGACCGCCGCCGCCGAAGCGAGCAACAAACAGGCGGCGCCATCGCTGATCTGCGAACTGTTGCCGGCCGTGACGCGGCCGTAGCGCCGATCGAAGAACGGTTTGAGCTGATCGAGCTTGTCCAGTCCGGCCGCATCGCGCACGCCATCATCAGCGGCGAACAGCTGGCCGTCGGCAGCGATCAGCGGCAGGATTTCCGTCGCATCATGGCCGGCTGCGCGTGCAGCCAGCGCGCGCTGGTGACTGCTGCGCGCGTAGTCGTCCATCTGCGCGCGGCTGATCGAAAACTGATGGGCCAGATTTTCTGCCGTCTGGCCCATCAGCTGACCGACGATCGGATCGGTGAGCCCTTCCATGATCGCCAGCACCGGCTTGAGCAGGCCGGGGCGAAACTGGCCAAGCAGCTTCAGCTTGGCCAGCGTGCTGCGCGCTGCCTGCCAGCGCGCCAGCCAGCTCACCATCGCTGGCGACAGCAGCAAAGGCGCGCGCGACAAGGCATCCACCCCACCGGCCAGCACCACTTCCGCGCGGCCGCTGCGGATACTGGCGGCAGCACTGTCGAGCGCCTGCATGCCGGAGGCACAATTGCGCATCACCGTCCACGCCGGAATGCGCTCGTCGCAGCCGCTGCGCAAAGCCACCACGCGGGCGATATTCACTTCATCGACCGCCGGATTGGCGCAGCCCAGAATCACTTCATCGACTGCCGCTGCCGCCTGCGGCTGACGCAGCAACAAGGCGCGACACGCTGCCGTGGCGAGATCCGCCGCGGAAAACGACCCTGGCGCGCCCCGTGCTTTCAGAAACGGCGTGCGCAAACCATCGACGACATAGATTTCCGCACTCATCCCCGCTCTCCCGCTGCCGCGAAATCATCGACCGCAATCACCGCATCATGCAGCCGCTTGCGCCGTTGCAGTTGCTCGTGCTCGGCGGCGCTGATCACGCCGTCGTCCACCGCCTGCTGCCACAGCGCCGCTTCCGTCGCCGTCGCCGGCAGCTGACCGGCGCGCACCGCCTGACGCAAGCGGGATTCCGTACCTTCCACCGCCAGTGTGGCCTGCAGCGCCGCCTCCAGCGCGGCCAGCGGCTCCTCGGCCGCTTGCGGGCGATGCACGGCAGCGGTGAGCCGCTCGCGGGTCGGCGAAGGACTCAGCAGCACCCGCGCGACCTGATGACCGAGCGCATCGCTCGGCTGACTGTAAGGATGACCAAGCGGAAACACCACCAGCCGGCGCAACAGCGTCGCCAGCAGCGGATTGGGGAAATTGGCCAGCACGCCTTCAAACGCGAGCTGAATCTGGAACAGGCAATCGCGCACCGCCCAATGCACCAGCGGCGCATCGGCCGCCTGACGACCTTCCGCTTCGTAGCGCTTGAGTGCGGCACTGGCGAGATAAAGCAAGGCGAGAATGTCGCCGAGGCGGGCGGAAAGCTTCTCGCGCCGTTTCAGCGCTGCGCCCAGGGTGGCGAGCGAAGCATCGGCAATGCAGGCAAACGCCGCCGAAAAGCGGCTCAGCTGCTGGTAATAACGACGCATTTCCGGCGCCACGTCGATCGGCACCTGCGCCAGCCGCGCACCGCTGAGGCCCATCACCAGCGCGCGTGCTGCCTTGTGCAGTGCATAGCCGACGTGCTGCCACAACAGCTGGTCAAACACCGCCAGCTGGCCGGCACGCGCCGCTTCGATTTCCTGATGCGCATACGGGTGGCAGCGCAATGCGCCCTGCCCGAACAGGATCAGGCTGCGCGTGAGAATATTGGCGCCTTCGACGGTGATGCCGACCGGCAACTGGTCATACGCTGCGGCGAGGAAGTTGTTCGGCCCGAGGCAGATGCCTTTGCCCCCCAGCACATCCATGCCGGCATTCACCACCACCCGCGCCCGTTCGGTGAGCTGGGACTTGACGATTGCCGACACCACGGCCGGCTGCTCGCCGGCATCGATCGCCGCGCAACTCAGCACCCGCGCCGCGTCGCTCAGATAGGTGTTGCCGGCAATGCGGGCGAGCGCTTCTTCCACTCCTTCAAAATGACCGATCGGCGTGCGGAACTGGTTGCGCACGCGCGCATAAGCACCGACGCTGCGCGCGCAGAGCTGCTGCATGCCGACCGCCGAACCGGGCAGCGAAATGCTGCGTCCGGCCGCCAGACATTCCATCAGCATGCGCCAGCCCTGACCAATCCGCGCCGGACCACCGATGACGAAATCCAGCGGCATGAACACGTCCTGACCGCGCACCGGACCGTTCATCCACGCCGCATTGAGCGGCAAATGGCGGCGGCCGATGTCCACGCCCGGATGGTCATGCGGCACCAGCGCACAAGTGATGCCCAGCTCGCGCTGGCCGCCAAGCAGGCCATCCGGATCATGCAGATGAAAAGCGAGCCCGAACACGGTGCACACCGGCGCCAGGGTGATGTAGCGCTTGTCGAAACTCACCCGCATGCCGAGCACTTCCTCGCCCTGCCACATTCCACGACAGACGATGCCGGTATCGGGAATCGCCGCCGCATCGGAACCGGCCCACGGACTGGTGAGAGCGAACGCCGGAATCTCCTCGCCACGGGCGAGACGGGGCAGATAGTGGTTTTTCTGCACCTCGGTGCCATAGCGCAACAGCAATTCCGCCGGCCCGAGCGAATTGGGCACCATCACCGTCACCGCCGGCGCCGAAGCGCGCGTCGCCAGCCGGGTGATGATCTGCGAATGGGCATAGGCGGAAAAACCTTTGCCGCCATAGCTTTCAGGAATGATCAGCCCGAGAAAACCGCGACTGCGGATGAATTCCCACACTGCCGGCGGCATGTCGAGCGCGTTGCGCTGTGCCCAGTCATCGCTGAGCGCACACAGCGCATTGACCTCCTCATCAAGAAAGGCCTGCTCGGCAGCGGTCAGCTGCGGCCACGAGTAGGCGGCAAACTGCGTCCAGTCGGGACGGCCACGGAACAGCTCGCCTTCCCACCACACTGTGCCCGCTTCGAGCGCATCACGCTCGGTGGCCGACATCTGCGGCAACGCCTGCTGCAGACCGCTCATCAAAGGCGCGGACAGCCAGCGCTGGCGCGTCGGCCGATGCAGCAGCGCCGCCATCACCCCACCAAAACCGAGCAGCACCAGCACCGTCAACCCGACCCCCCAGTGCGCCGCCAGCCCGAAGGCAGCAATCCACACCAGCCCGCTCAGCAACAAGGCCAGCGCCCCTGCCTGGCGCCAGGCCAGCACCAGCAGCAACACCGGCAAGGCGATCAGCAACAGCCACAGCATCTGCCTACCCTCCTTTCCCGCCACAGTCCGCGCGGCGGATCAGCGAAGGATACGACTGTCACCGGCCCATGACCAGCGCTTTGCCGCTACAGGTTCGCGGCTTGCGCCGCTCCTGCGGGACTCTGCTCCAATTTCCGGCAGGAGCGACGCGAGTCGCGAACCTCGCCGCCATCAAAGCTCCTGCATCAACCGCAAAACCTCCGCTCAATGAATCACCGCCACACCGTCAGCCGGCCCTTCCGCCAGCTGGCTGTCGAGCATCCAGTCAGGCCAGACGGTGGTTGGCCATTCTCCACGCTGATACTGCGTCAGCAGAATCCCCAGCCACTGACGCAGCGGCTGCGCTGCCAGAACCAGCCTGACCTGCGCTTCGCCCTTGAACACCAGCTGCAGCGCATCCTCGCCCCGGGTGATGTCGACCGTATCCACCCGCCAGCCGATGTGCGGCGAAGACACCCGCTGCTGTGGTTCGGCCGCCAGCTGGGCCTGGGCAGCCTGCTGGGCAAAGCTGTGCAGAATGTCCTGATGCGCAGCATCGGCTGCCACCTGCCCCGCCAGCCAGCCGGTGAGATGCGGCAGCAGGCGGTTGCTCAGACGTTGCGTGAGCCACAACACCACCACCTCGCCATTCACCCGCTCCCCGCTCAGCCGGATGCGGTCTTCGCGCTCGACGTATTCGGTGCTGATGCGCTGCAGCCCTGCCGCATCAGCCGCTGTTTCCTGCTGCATCGCCATTGCTCAGTCCGTCACGCCCAGCGCCACCAGCAGCGGCAAGCGCCGGAGCGCAAACTCCTCGGCCTGGCTGCTCAGTTCAGCGAGATTTTCAGCGGCGGTCTGCAGCGCCTGACCTTCCTTGACAATGCGCTGCCCCTGGGCTTCAAGCAGCTGCCAGACGAACTGCGCCCAATCGGCCGGCGCTTGCCCGCCCTGGCTGCGGGCAAGCAGAAACAATTGGGCAAAGCGACCAACCGATATTGCCCCGCCCGTCACCGGGCTGGCGAGATAGTTGATATCGGCGCTACTGCGAGCCTTGTTCATCAGATGCCGATTCAAGGCAGCACAGCACGCACTGGCCCGTGCGATCGCTTCATCAGACTGTGCCGGCAGCACGGCGCCACTGCCACTGAGCACCACCGCCACCTGCACCAGCTGGACAAAACTGATCGACGCACCGGCCGGCAACTGCGCGAGCGCCTGCTCGATCTGGCCGATGGTTTTCGGCTGATGATCGGCCAGCACATCCAGCACCGGGCCGTATACGTTCTGCTGCAAGCTCGCCTCACCCAGGCTGCCATTGACCTTGAGGCTGACCTCCTGGCGCGGCTGGACCAGCACCAGCCGTTCGGCACGCAAGCGCTCCGCCTGCTCCAGCACACTCAGGCTGCGCACGCCCTTGACCCAGTAATCCTTGCGAAACTGCTGATTGACGCAGAAATCGCGCACAGTCTGACGAAAACCGGTATCCGGAATACCGGCCAGCAGTTGCTGTTGCTCGGCGCTCAGATTGATGGTGTCAAGCGCATCGAGATAATTCGCCGAACAGGCAAATTGCAGCTTGGCCGGCTCCAGCCACTGCCCCATCCGGGCAAAGGACATCGGCGACCAGTCGCGGTTGAAGTATTCATGAGCCAGATAATTACGGTCCTGCCCCTTGATCTGCTCGATGCGCTGGGCAATCGACGGATTGGCCAGCGCATATTGCGGCTTGGCCGCCAGCAACTGCTCGGCAAAACCGAGCGCACTGTCGATGCGGCTGACGATGCCCGCCCCATCCGCGCCCAGCACCTCGGCATGCTCGGTCAGCAGATCACGCATCGGCACCATCGCTGCCCAGCCCGGCTGCGTGTTGTAGCTGATGTAGAGCACGCCTCCCACCTTCAGCTTGCGGCGAATGAAATCGACAATCACGCTGCGATTGGCATCGCTGATCCAGCTCCAGATCCCGTGCAGCCCGATGAAATCGAACTCGGGCAGATCCGCACGCTGGCAGAACTCGTCAAAAGCCTGATCAAACAGCGCGACCTCGGCCGCGCTCGCCTGCGCCAGCTCCCGGGCAAAAGCAGCCTGCGACGGATTGAAATCCGTCCCGCTCCAGCGCACCACCGAAGCTGCAGCATGCAGATTGGCACTCATCCCCTGCCCGAAACCGAGCTCGCAAGCCGTGCCCACTTCCGGCGGCACCAGACCGGCATTCAAAAACGCCAACCGGATGCGCAAGGGATTGAGTTCGCTGTAATAACCGTAGGTATAGCCGATGTCGGCCACATAGCCGGAAGACCAGTTGTTCATGTGCAGTCTCTTGATGCCCTGGAGGGAGGATGCGAAACGTCCGATTCTGGCATATCTGCGGGCGGAGCACCCGCCTGCCCCGCTCCCACCTCACTTGTGGGAGCGGATTGATCCGCGAATTTGCAGCGAGCGCCAGCCACCACGGCACCCACCACATTCGCCGCCTCCAGCATAGCCTGCGGCGCCAGATGAGCATAGCGCATGGTCATCTTGGGGTCCTGGTGGCCCAGCAGCCTCTGCACCTCATACAAGGAGCGCCCGGCATTGACCAGAAAGCTTGCGTAGCTATGGCGCAGATCATGCAGCCGCAACTCCGGCATCCCCGCCCGTTTTCTGATGCTGTTCCAGGCATTGAAAATCGACACCGGCGGCCTGCCGGTCTTCGGGCTCACGAACACCCAGGGCACGCCCTCATGGCGGGGCAGTGACTGCAGCAATTCCACCGCCACGTCGGACAAGGCAATATGGTGCGTCTTCCTGGACTTCGAACGCGCTGCCGGCACCGTCAAGATCCGGCGCGCAAAATCGATCTCATCCCACTTCGCATCCAGAATCTCGCGCTTTCTCGCACCGGTATAAAGCAGCAGGCGGATCACCTGACCAACCTGCACATTGCGGTTGCGATCCAGCTCGGCAAACAGCCGCTGCACCTCCTCAGCCGACAGGTAACGCTCGCGGGCGCCGTTGTCCTCCAGCTCCTTCACCCCGTCGCAGGGATTGCTCGCCGGCGGCAACACCTCCCAGCGGATCGCGCAGTTGTAGACACACCTCAGCAAAATCAGCATGCGGTTGCAGGTACCGGGCGCATAGCCCTTGCCCAGCTGCCCATGATGAAAAGCCATCACTTCGGAACGCGCGATACGGTTCATTCGACGGTCACCCAGCACCGGCAACAAATGGTTGCGCAGCAAGGACTCATCCATGTCCCAGCTGCGCTTGTGCACTTTCACATAGGGCAAATAACGCTGTGCGACAAAATCCGCGAGCGTCGGCGCCTCCCTGAAACGATGCATCTCGAGCCCTGGATCACCTCCCTCGCGCAGCAAGGTCCGCATCTTGTGCGCCTTGTCCCGCGCATCGGCCAGCGCCACCACCCCCACCCGGCCCAGATTGTTCATCCGTACCTTGCCGGCGGCGTTGCGGTAGCGAAAGTAGTAGGTCGCACCACCGCTTGAGCGCAGCTCGAGCAAGAAACCCCTGATATCGGAATCAAAGAAGTTGGTGGCGCCGCTGACCGGTACATGATCGGGCAACGAAGCCAGGAACTCTGAGGTAAGTGCCTGCTTTGGCATGACAATCTCCTGATAGACCTAGATGCGACCCTCCATGGGAAAGGATCGCAACAGGGCAGACAAGAGTCTTGAGGAGCAGGCAAAAAAAGACTGTCCGGAAGGAAGCTGGTAGGAAGAAAAATTTTTGAAGCGTACCGAAGGTGACTTATAGCGACCACAAGCGCTTGAAAATAAATAACATATTTCTGGGGGAAATTTCAGGTGGAGCGGCAATAGTTGGAAAGTAGTGGGAGGCGGGGGTTTGAGGGCGAAAAACCGGGGGTAAGTTGTTGAAAAACAATAGATTGGAGGAAATGGCGGTATTAGTCTCACTGAGGCTTTGGAAGGGTTGGCGGATGCCAAGGCTGACAAAGAAAACTACGCCAAAGCGCTTGATCTGGACGGTGACGGCGAAGCCGATGGCCTGACAGCCGCGACTGTTGATAATGCTGTGACTGGAACTGGTGTCCCTGCCGGTGTGTACACCGATGCAGCTGCAAGTCTTGGTAATGGTGGTACGGTGAACGTTGGCGATGCCTCTTTTGGCGATCGTTCCGAATCCGTTCAGGATCAACTGATCGCTGACAAGCAGACCGCTCTGAACAGCGCCTTGTCGCAAAAAGTTTCTGCTGCCAAAGCTGGTACCAAGGCACTGGTTGAAGCTGCGCTGGCTGAGCTGCCGAATGTCAATGCTGCACTGGATGCTAAGGCGGAAACAGATGGTGTCCTGACCGATAAGGGTAACGAATTTAAAGCAGTCAATGCTACTGGGGCCGGCGCCGGCGACACGGATTATGTGTACAAGACTGCGCCAACCACGACTGCAAAAGATGTGTTCGTTAACGCTGCTGGCGATAAGCTGATCGCTTACGTCGACGGTACTACTGCTAACGACGTAGTTCTCGCTACCAAAACTGGTGGTACTTGGACGCTGTCCGACAAAGGCAAGCCCACGTCTACGCCTGTTGTGAAGGGTGTCCAGGATCTGCTTGACGCTTATGAGGCAGACCAGTCTGCTGCTGCTGATCTGGCTGCGGCCAAAGAGGCTCTGGAAGATGCTGTCGCGCAGGTTTACCTGAACGAGCTGGGTGGTTACTCGGTCTTTAATCCGGCTGCCGATATCAACTACTCGAACACAACAGCTGGCAAGTTCGACGTAACCATTGACTTCAATGGCAGCAACGGTGTCCGAATCTTCAAGGACAAAGCAACTGCCGATGCGGACGCGGACGGCGTTCAGCAGGTGTTCACGTTTGAGGTTACTAGTCCTGGTGCTGATACTAAAACCTTCAAATTTGACGGCTATACCTACACGGCGGGTGATGGCACTGGCGCTGACGATGCCGATGCTGAAACCACCGCAGAAAACATCTTCAATGGCTACAGCACGCACGCCACCGCCAAGTGGGATGTTGAGCTCGCCACTGATGGCGTGACCCTGATCTTCACCGCTAGGGAAGCTGCTGCAGATGTTGGTATTGCTGCTCAGCTGACAGGTGATATCAAAGGCAGTGCTGGCGGTACGCTTGTCGAGGACGGTTCTGGTGCTTCTGTTAATGGTATTGCTCCCAACGTTGGCACCGGTGCTAACGCTGCGGCTAAGGCTCCGAATGCAGAAGGCATTAATGGCGCCCTTGCCGACATCGAAACCTTCGGTGATAAGGTCGAAGCCTTCCTTGAGGCTCGCGACCTGAAGAACGACCTTGCCGGTCTGCAAGAAGCGATTGATGATGCCACCGACTGGTTCGCCGATAACGGCTATGTCGCTCCGAAGGAACTGGAGAATAGCAAGACTGTCACCGGTACCGCAGACGACGACATCTTCATGGTCGATGCACTGAAGGGCAAAGACACCACTACCATCAACAAGTTTGGTGACAAGGGTGCTGACTACCTGTTTGTTGGCGATGGCTTCACTCTGGTTGATCTGGGCACCAAGGTGATCTCCGCTAAGGTTGGTGACAATGCTGCTATGGAGATCTTCTACAAGCAGAATGGCAACAACCTGGAGCTGTACATCGAGCAGGAAAGCTTTGCTGGTGGCCTGACCACCGACGGTGGCCTGACCGAGATCGTGAAGGTAACGCTGACCGGCGTGAGCTTCGACGACATCACCCTGGACGGCAGCTTCATCACTGCTGGTGCCTAACTAACCCAACCACCCCCCGGCCACAAGCCGGGTGTTGGTGAAGTTACGAAGCAACACAAGAACCCCATCCTTCGCAAGAGGGGTGGGGTTTTTTAATGGGCGCTTGTTGTAGCGCTACACTAATCAGCTTCGTCTGTTAGGACTGATTTAGATTATGAGTAAAGAGCATTTCGAATATGCACTATTCACCATGCAAACTGGCCATCGGCCACTATCCGCTTTTCAGGAAGTATTCGAAAATCTCGTCAGCACTGTAATTTCAGGCTTGGATGAACTCGAAGCAGAGTCAGGGGGTACTGCGCATAGAAATCTGAAAATCGCGCTCTCTGATACAGCCATCCTTATGGTTTACTCGCTAATTGAAGGCTTCTTTTTTGAGGAGTACATGTACTATTTCCAGAGTAAGCAGAGAGAAAAAGTTTCACTTGAGAAAGCTATTGACGCTCTTCTTAAGCGCTTGGCCCTTGATATGGAAAAAAACGAAGCTATCAATTCAGGGCTTGCGCACCTACATGTCATCACAATCAATAAAACATCATTTAATATCAATGCATTACAAAGAGCTGTTCACAATGTCATAAATTGTGTATTTTCCTGTCTTTTTGGATGCTCCCATGAAG
>JAVEVA010000072.1:0-14757 GCA_034005275.1 Thauera sp.
TGGACAAGCGCATCACCGACATGAAAGCGGTCGAAGGCTGGCTGAAGATGAATCTCAACATGCTGCAGATGTCGATTCAGGGTCTGGAACTGCAGCGCGCCACCCTTGCTGCGGTGAAGGCGATGGGGTCGGACGAAGTCAGTGGCGGCAATCCTTTTGCGGCGGCAGCAGCGATGTGGCAGCCGTGGAATCTGATGGCTGGCGCCGGCGCTGCGCCGACGGCGACCACCGGCAGCACGGAAGAAAGCAAGCCACGCAGTCCACGCCGCAAGCCGGATGCGGACAGCAAGCAAGGCTGACACCAGGCAACTCGGCAAGACCAGGCCCGTCCGGGTCATGGACCCGGACCCACAGCTGCGGTTTTCGCCGCCCTCTGTGCCGCCTCTGGTTCTTGCCATCCGGGTGTTGACCGGAGCCGGCTTTTTGCTGCAATGACGAGGCCTGGCGCCGTGTCGCGTGACTCCGTTCAGCAACCCGGTTCAGCGATAACTGCGCTGGTCGTCGATCAGTTTGCCGTCGTTGGCGAGCACGCCTTTGGGCAGGAAAGCGACTTCACCGCGCAGCTTGGTGAGTTCGCGCACGCTGGCAGCGATGCTGGCGGCGAGTTGTTCGTGGCCGCCACCGCTCACTTCACACATCAGGGTCATGCGGTCATTGTGGTCGGGGTTGTCGACCACCAGCCGGGCGCGGCGGATTTCACCGTGGCGCTGCATGATCTGGGCGATCTGCCCCGGATGGACGAACATGCCCTTCACCTTGGTGGTCTGGTCAGCACGGCCGAGCCAGCCGCGGATGCGGCCGTTGGTGCGGCCACAGGGCGAGATCCCCGGCAGCAAGGCCGACAGGTCGCCGGTGGCAAAACGGATCAGCGGGTAATCCGGGTTGAAACTGCTCACCACCACTTCGCCGACTTCGCCCGCTTCGACCGGGTCACCGGTGCCGGGGCGAACGATCTCGACCACGATGTCTTCATCGAGCACCAGCCCGTCACGCGCTGCGGTCTGATAGGCGATCAGGCCCAGATCGGCGGTGGCATAGCCTTCGTAGGCGTCGATGCCGCGAGCGGCAAACGCTTCGCGCACACTGGGCGGAAACGCTTCGGCGGTGACGAAAGCTTTGGTGAATGACAGCGCAATGCCCAGTTCATCGGCTTTGTCGAGCAGGATGCGCAGGAAGGACGGCGTGCCGACATAAGCTTGTGGCCGCAGATCGGCGATCGCCGCCAGCTGCAATTCGGTCTGACCGACTCCAGCGGGAAAGACGGTGCAGCCGAGCGCATGGGCGCCGGTTTCCATCATCGAGCCGGCCGGGGTGAGGTGATAGGAAAACGTGTTATGCACCAGATCACCGGCACGAAAACCGGCGGCATGCAGGGCGCGGGCCATGCGGTGGTAATCGGCTGCCGCGCCTTCCGGCTCGTAGAGCTGGCCGGGGGAGGCAAACACCCGCCGACAGGCCGGTCCCCAGCCGATGGTGGCGTAGCCGCCGAAAGGGTGGGCTTTTTGCTGCTCGGCAGCCAGATCGGATTTGCGCGTCAGCGGCAGGCGGGCGAGTGCCGCGCGACTATTGATCGTCGCCGGATCGATGTCGGCCAGCAGGCGGGCGTAAGCAGGAGCAGCGGCCCGCGCATGGGCGATCTGGGCCGGCAGGCGCTCCATCAAGGCCGCTTCGCGCTGCGCTGGATTCTGATGTTCTCGGGCATCGAAATAGGTCATCTTGTTTCCCCCTCGCAGTGCAGTTGGTGGCGGATGGCGGTGCTGCGGGTCATTGTCGGCTGGGGCGGTTCGCGGCTGGCGCCGCTCCTGCGGGGAAATATCCGGAAATGCCCGGCAGGGTTGCGGCTTGTTGCGGGCGGACTCAGCTCAGCCAGCGCTTGCGCCGGCGGTAGTGCTTGACGTCGCGGAAGCTCTTGCGACCTTCACCGGAGAGGCCGAGGTAGAACTCCTTGACGTCTTCGTTGTTGGCGAGGTCGCTGGCAGCGCCGTCCATGACGATGCGGCCGTTCTCGACGATGTAGCCGAAGTCGGCATAGCGCAGCGCGACCATGGTGTTCTGTTCAGCAAGCAGAAAGCTCACTTTTTCCTTGTGGTTGAGATCCTTGACGATCTCGAACACTTCTTCGACGATCTGCGGCGCCAGCCCCATCGACGGCTCATCGAGCAACACCATCTCTGGATTGGTCATCAGCGCGCGACCGATGGCGCACATCTGCTGCTCGCCGCCGGAAGTGTAGGCAGCCTGGCTGCTGCGCCGGGTCTTGAGGCGGGGAAAGTAGTTGTAGACTTTCTCCAGGTTGGCGGCAATCTCGCCCTTGTCGCTGCGGGTGTAGGCCCCAGCAAGCAGGTTTTCCTCAATGGTGAGGTGGGCGAAGCAATGGCGGCCTTCCATCACCTGCACCACGCCACGGCGCACCAGATCGGCCGGACTGAGCGCTTCGATGCGTTCGCCACGGTATTCGATGCTGCCTTTGGTGACTTCACCACGCTCGCCTTTGAGCAGATTGGAAATCGCCCGCAAGGTGGTGGTCTTACCGGCGCCGTTGCCGCCGAGGATGGCGACGATGCCGCCTTGCGGCACTTCGAGCGACACGCCTTTGAGCACCAGAATGACGTGGTTGTAAATGACTTCAACACCGTTGACGCTGAGCAAGGGCTGAGCGCTGGTGGCACTGGTAGCAGTGGCGGTAGAGGTGGTGGCAGACATCCGTTTCTCCGTAACACAGATCGTGCGGCGAACTGCCCCACCCGCCCGGCAGCAGGCCAGGCGGGCAGGACAGCGCACGGCAAGGACTCAGTCGCAGCTGCGAACCTTGATCCCTTTCTCCTTGGCATACTTCTCGCCGTATTCGGCAATCAGCGGCTGCACCATCGCCGGATCAGCCTGATACCAGTCGGACACCACATCCCAGCCGCTGCCGTTCCACTGCGCGATGCGCGCCCAGTCGGTGCCGAGGTGATTCTCGCAGCTGGTCTGCACCGGGCGGATGATCTTGCCGAAGCCGAGCTCGTCCAGTCGTTCCTGGGTGAGGTTGAGGTTCTCCAGCCCCCAGCGCACCTGCTCAGGGGTCATCACCTTGCCGACGCCGAATTTTTCCTGCGCGGTACGGATCGCTTCGACTTGCAGCATCGAGATCACCATGCCACGGGTGTGGGCCATGGCGCCGACTTCGCTCACATTGGGCGCCGTGCCCTGACCTTTGCCATAGATCTCGGCTTTCAGGTCCTCGTGGACGCGGTCGTTCTCGGCGGTGTTGTGGATGGTGACGGCGTTATAGCCTTTGGCACCGGCGCCAATGTCCTTGACGTCATGGTCGGAACCGGCCCACCAGATCGCATAGATCTTGTCACGCGGGAAGTTGGTGGCTTGCGCTTCACGCACGGCGGCCGGCGTCATCACCCCGGCCGACCACAGCAGCACGTAAGCCGGCTTTTGCTGACGGATCTGCAGCCAGGTCGATTTCTGTTCGACGCCAGGGGCAGTCACCGGCAGCAGCAGCAGTTCGAAACCTTCCTTCTCGGCGCGCTTCCTCAGTAGCGGAATCGGCTCCTTGCCGTATGGCGAGTCGTGATAGACGAGCGCGATCTTCTTGCCTTTGAGGCTACCGTTTTCCTTCTTGAGGATGTCCTGGATCATCGAATCGGCAGCGGTCCAGTAGTTGCCGAGCAGCGGGAAGCTCCACTCGAACACGCGACCATCGGCCGATTGCGACAGGCCATAGCCCGGCGTCACCACCGGCACCTTGTCACCCGGCGCCTTGTCGGAAACGGCAAAGGTGATGCCGGTGGACTGGGTGTCGAAACCGGATGCGCCGCTGCCCTTGTTCTTCAGGCGCTCGTAGCACTCGACGCCTTTGCCGGTGTCATAGCCGGTTTCGCATTCCTCGTAAGCGATCTTGACTCCGTTGACGCCACCGCGAGCATTGACCAGCTTGAGGTAGTCCTGTTTGCCATCCGCCCAGGGAATGCCGAGCGGGGCGAGCTGACCGGTACGATAGACCAGCAGCGGGATGAATTGCTCGTCAGCAGCCTGGGCCACCGAAGAGGCGAGCCCGGCAACCGCAGCGAGGGCAAGCGCGACTTTCGACAGTTTCATGGGAGGTCTCCTTTGGTTGTAATGCTGGGTGCTGTGCCCGGTCGGAACTGGCGGCAGCGTTCCAGGGCCGACACGCTGGCCGGCGAAGCTTGCCCCCCGCCGGGGGCGATTGAAAAGCGGTGCGTCAGTGCGACTCAGTGAGGTTCAGTGAGGTTCAGTGAGGGAAAGGCCACACCCGCAATTTCTGCCGGGTGGTCGCCCACAGCCGTGCCAGGCCGTGCGGTTCGACGATGAGGAAGAACACGATCAGCGCGCCGAAAATCATGTGCTCCAGATAGGTGGCGGTCGCCGTCGAAATCGGCAGTCCGAGCCAGTGCGGCACCTGATTGAGGAAGATCGGCAGCAGCACGAAGAAGGCAGCGCCGAACAGCGAGCCGACGATGGAGCCGAGGCCGCCGATGATGATCATGAACAGCAGCGCCAGCGAGCGGTCAAGGCTGAAAGCGGCCGGTTCCCAGGCGCCGAGATGGACGAAAGCCCACAGCGCACCAGCAATGCCGATGATGAAACTGCTCACTGCGAAGGCGCTCAGCTTGGCATACATCGGCCGGATGCCGATCACTGCCGCCGCAACGTCCATGTCGCGGATCGCCATCCACTGGCGGCCGGCGTTGCCGCGCACCAGATTCTTCGCTGCCAGTGCCAGCACGCACAGAAAGCTCAGGCAAAGCAGGTATTTCTCCATCGGCGTGTCGATCTGCCAGCCAAACATCGACAGCTTGCCGGCACTCACCGAGCCCGAGGACGAGTTGTTGGTCACCCAGGCGGCGCGGCTGGTGAGCCAGTCCATGAAGAACTGGGCGGCGAGGGTGGCCACCGCGAGGTAGAGCCCACGGATGCGCAAGCTGGGCAGGCCGAACACCATGCCGAACACCATGGCGATCACCCCCCCACCGAGCAGCGACAGCAGCAGCGGCATGTCGTCGAAGCGCACCTGGAAGTTGTAGGCGGCGTAAGCGCCCACGGCCATGAAGGCGCCGGCGCCGAGCGAAACCTGACCGCAATAGCCGACCAGAATGTTGAGCCCGAGCGCGCCGAGCGACATGATGAGGAAAGGGATCAGGATGGCCTGGAACACATAGTTGTTGGCCACCACCGGCACCACCAGGAAAGCGATCAGCAACAGGGCGATGATCGCCACCCGATCCTGGGTGACGGCGAAGATCTGTTGATCGGCAGCGTAGCTGGTCTTGAATTGGCCGTTTTCACGATAGAACATGGTTTTTGCTCTCGTTCTCGTCAGTGCGTGTCACACGCGGTCAATGATCTTCTCGCCGAACAGGCCTTGCGGACGTACCAGCAACAGGCACAGCGCGAGGCCGTAGGCAAACCAGGTTTCGATGCCGCCACCAATCATCGGGCCGAGATAGACTTCGGACAGCTTCTCGCCGACACCGATGATCAGACCGCCGACAATCGCTCCCGGCAGCGAAGTGAGGCCGCCGAGAATCACCACCGGCAAAGCTTTCAGCGCCACCAGCGAGATCGAGAACTGCACGCCAAGCTTGCTGCCCCAGATGATGCCGACCACCAGCGCCACCATGCCGGCCACCGACCAGACGATGACCCACATCCGCGCCAGCGGAATGCCGATCGACTGGGCAGCCTGGTGGTCATCGGCCACGGCGCGCAAGGCGCGGCCAGTCTTGGTGTACTGGAAGAAGACGGTAAGGGCAGCGACCAGGGTGGCAGCGATCCCGGCCGAATAGACGTCTTCCAGACTGACCAGCACGCCACCGTCGAACACGCTTTCGAGGATGAAGCTGGGATCTTTCGGCATGCCGACATCGATGCTGTACACCGCGCTGCCGAACACCATCGGGCCGAAGCCATCAAGCAGATAGGCAATGCCGAGCGTCGCCATCAGCAAGGTGATCGGCTCCTGATTGACCAGATAACGCAAGGCCAGCCGCTCGATCAGCCAGGCAACGGCAATCATCACCACGATGCCGACCAGGATCGCCAGCGCCATGCTGAGTGCGCCCTGCTCCATCCCCAGCCAGGCCGGAATCCATTCACTGAAACGCGCCACCGCGAGCGCGGCAAACAGCACCATCGCACCCTGGGCGAAGTTGAACACCCCGCTGGCCTTGAAGATCAGCACGAAGCCGAGCGCCACCAGTGCATACAACATGCCGGTCATCAGCCCGCCGAGCAATGTTTCGAGAAAAAAGCCCATTTCGATTGCCTCCCGTGCTCAGTACTTAGTGCTTGGTGCCGAGATAGGCACTGATGACGTCTTCGTTGTTGCGCACCTCTTCGGGTGCGCCATCGCCGATCTTCTTGCCATAGTCGAGCACCACGACGCGATCGCTGATGTCCATCACCACCCCCATGTCGTGTTCGATCAGGACGATGGTGGTGCCGAACTCGTCATTCACATCAAGGATGAAGCGGCACATGTCCTGTTTTTCCTCGACGTTCATCCCCGCCATCGGTTCGTCGAGCAGCAGCATCTGCGGTTCGAGCGCCAGCGCGCGGCCGAGGTCAACGCGCTTCTGCAGGCCATACGGCAGCTGGCCGACCGGGGTCTTGCGATAAGCCTGGATTTCGAGGAAATCGATGATGCGTTCGACCTGTTCGCGGTGGGCGAGCTCTTCACGCTGGGCGGGACCGATGCGCAGCGCCTGCAGGAAAATATTGCTGCGCATCTGCAGATTGCGTCCGGTCATGATGTTGTCGAGCACACTCATGCCCTTGAACAGCGCCAGGTTCTGGAAAGTACGAGCAATGCCCTGACGGGCAGCCATGTAAGGCTCCATGCGCGCGCGCTCGGCGCCACGGTAGAAGACCTTGCCTTCCTGGGGGTAGTAGACGCCGTTGATGACGTTGAGCATCGAGCTCTTGCCGGCACCGTTGGGACCGATGATCGAGCGGATCTCGTGCTCGCGCACGTTGAAGCTGATGTCGGTGAGCGCCTTCACCCCACCGAAGCTGAGCGAAATGTTCTGCAGATCGAGGATGATGTCGCCGAAGCGGCGGCGACCGCTGTTCTCGGCGGCTGCAAGTTGGCTGCTGTCAGTCATGTCCATGCCCTTGTTCTCGTTATCCTCAGGCAGCCTGGCGGCTGGCGCCGGCGGGGAAAGTCCGCGCTTCGTCGATGCGCAGATCGGCCGACACCTTGCCGACGCGACCATCCTCGTAAGCGACCTGGGTCTCAATGAACTGCCGCGCTTTGCCGGCAAACATCGCATCGATCAGCACCGCATATTTGTCAGCGATGAAGTTGCGCCTCACCTTGCGCGTGCGGGTGAGTTCGCCATCATCGGCGTCGAGCTCCTTGTGCAGGATGAGGAAGTGGCGGATCTGGGCACCGCTCATCTTCGGATCGGCAGCGAGATCGGCATTCACTTCTTCGACGCACTCGCGAATCAGGCCATAGACTTCATCGCGCGAAGCCAGGTCGGTGTAGCCGGAATAGGGAATGCCTTTTTTTTCCGCCCAGTTGCCCACGGCTTCGAGGTCGATGTTGATGAACGCGGTGGCAAACTCGCGGCCATTGCCGAAAGTGACGGCTTCCTTGATGTGCTGGAAGAACTTGAGCTTGTTTTCGAGGAAGTTGGGCGCAAACATCGAGCCGTCAGCCGTCTTGCCGACGTCCTTGGCGCGATCGATGATCTTCAGATGGCCATCTTCATCGAAATAGCCAGCATCACCGGTCATGAAATAGCCGTCGGCATTGAGCGCTTCGGCAGTGGCATCCGGCCGCTTGTAGTAGGACTTGAGCAGCATCGGCCCTTTGACCAGCACTTCGCCGTTGTCGGCGATTTTGACTTCGACATACGGACCGGGCTTGCCGACCGAATCGAGCTTGATCTGGCCATCCGGCTGCAGGCAGACGTAGGCACAGGTTTCAGTCTGGCCGTACAGCTGCTTGAGGTTGATGCCGATCGAACGGTAGAACAGGAACAGCTCAGGGCCGATCGCGGCACCCGCGGTGTAGGCGACGCGAATGCGGTTCATGCCGAGCACGTTCTTGAGCGGGCCATAGATCAGCAGCGAACCGAGCCAGTATTGCAAACGCTGCATGGCCGGCACCGGGCGACCTTCGAGAATGTCGGCACCGCAGCCTTTGGCAACTTCGAGGAAGTGACTGAACAGGCGGCGTTTCAAGGCGCCGGCGTCTTCCATGCGGATCATCACCTGGGTAAGCAGATTCTCGAACACCCGTGGCGGCGCGAAGTAATAGGTCGGGCCGATCTCGCGCAGATCGTTCATCACCGTCTCGCCCGACTCAGGGCAATTGATGGTGAAGCCGGCGACCGTGGCCTGGGCGAAGGAGAACAGGTGATCGCCGACCCAGGCCATCGGCAGATAAGAGAGGATGTCTTCACGCTCGCTGAGGCGATCAAACTGGATCGCGCCGCGCGCGGAAGTGATGAAGGCTTCGTGGGTCTGGCAGACGCCTTTCGGCTTGCCGGTGGTGCCCGAGGTGTAGAGCATCACCGAAATGTCGTCGAAAGCACCTTTGGCAATCTCGCCATCGACGAAATCCGGCTGGCTTTGCAAACGCAACCGGCCTTTGGTCTGCAGCGATTCCAGGCTGAGCAACTGAGCGTCGTTGTAATGACGCATGCCGCGCTGGTCTTCGTAGATGATGCGCTCCATCAGCGGCGTCTCGCCGGCGATTTCGAGCATCTTGTCGACCTGCTCCTGATCTTCGACCACCGCAAAACGCACTTCGGCATCCTGCAGCACATAGGTCATTTCCTGCGCCACCGCGTCCTGGTACATCATCACCGGGATGCCGCCCAGGCACTGACAGGCCATGATCGACCAGTACAGCCGGGGACGGTTGTCGCCGACAATCGCCAGGCGGTCACCGCGGCGGAAGCCGAGCTCGGCGAGCCCGGCAGCGATCGCGCACACGTTTTCCGCTACTTCGGCCCAGCTGTAGCTCTGCCAGATGCCGTATTCCTTCTCGCGCATCGCCGGATGCTGCGGTCTGAGCTTGGCGTGATGCATGAGATAGCGCGGAAATGTATCGAGCCCGGGCTCGAGCGCCGGAGCAGCTGCCTGACTGTCCACCATGCCTCCTCCTTGATTCATCCTGTTCCGTCGTGGCAGCTCATGCGTGGGCACTGCCATCGTTGTCGAGGTGTAGTGTGGCAAGTCATGTTTGCGCAAGTGTTTGCGCAATGTACTGAATTGTTGCATCTCCACCCTGTCGCCGTTTCAGGCGGATTAGGCGACAATACCGCCTGCCTTCCCTGCCCTTTCCTTTGCTTTTTTCTCAGCGAGCCGCGTCAACATGGAACACAAGGTCTTCAGCAAGCCGGTGCACGTCAGCACCTGGATGGGTCTCTTCCTTGCCGCCATTGCCCTGCTCGCGGCGGCGCTGGTGTCGCCGCTCAAACAGGCATTTCTCGCCAATCCCGGCTTCAACGGCGTGATCCTCGGCGTGCTGGTGATCGGCATCGGCGTCAATCTGCGCCAGGTGTGGCGACTGCAGCGTGAAGTGCTGTGGGTGGAAGGTTTTCAGCCCGAAAGCGAACGCAACCTGAGCGCGATCCAGCCCAGCCTGCTGGCGCCGATGGCCCGTCTGCTGAGCAATCGTCGCCGCCACGATGTGCAGCTGTCACCGGCATCGATGCGCACCCTGCTCGACAGCGTGCAGATCCGCCTCGAAGAACAGCGCGATCTGTCGCGCTATCTGATCGGCCTGCTGATCTTTCTCGGCCTGCTCGGCACTTTCTGGGGCTTGCTGATCACCATCCGCTCGATCAGCGACGTCATCGGCAGCATGAGTGTCGGCGCCGATGCCATGGCGATGTTTGAAGAACTCAAGATCCAGCTCGACACCCCTTTGCGCGGCATGGCGACCAGCTTCTCGACTTCGCTGTTCGGGCTCGCCGGCTCGCTGATCGTCGGCTTTCTCGATCTGCAGTCCGGTCACGCGCAGAATCGTTTCTACAATGAATTTGAAGAATGGCTGTCGCAATTCACCCGCCTGCCTTCCGGACTGGCCGGTGAAGGCGAAGCCAGCGTGCCGGCCTATGTCCAGGCGCTGCTGGAACAGACGGCAGAAGGGCTCGACCGCATGCAGCGCGCCAGCGCCGAATCGGAACGCGAACGGCGCAGCACTGGCGAACATCTCGCCGAACTCAACACCCAGCTCGGCCGGCTGGCCGAGCTGATGAACCGTGAAGCGCGTGACCTGGGCGCCCTCAGCAGCTCGCAGGAAGAGCTGCGCAACCTCATCCGTCAGCTTGCTCAGCAACCGGCCCAGGGCGCGCAGTTCTCCGAAGAACTGCGTGCCGAGCTGCGCCTGCTGTCGCGCACCATCGGCGCCGCGCTCGACAAGCGGGGCGACTGAACATGGCGCGCCTGTCCTCGCGCCGCGCGCTGGATTTCTGGCCCGGCTTTGTCGACGCCCTCGCTTCGCTGCTGATGGTGCTGATTTTCGTCATCCTGATCTTCGCGCTTGGCCAGTTCGTCCTCACCGATGCCGTCAGCGGCCGCGACCGTGCGCTGGCGAAGCTGAATGCCGAGCTGGCCAGCCTCGCCAGCAGCCTCAGTCTGGAGCAGTCGGCGCGCAGCAAGGCCGACACTCGCGTCGGCGAACTGAGCGCCAGCCTGGACGACAGCGAACGCGAACGTCAGGCGCTGGCGGACGAGCTGTTTGCCTCACGCGGCGAACTGCACACTGCCCAGGACGAAGCACGCACCGCGAGCGAACGCAGCGCCCGCCTGAGCGCCGACATCAGCGCCCTGCAACGCCTGAAAGCCGAGCTGGAAGCCGAAGTCGCCCGCCAGGCGAGCGCGCTCGACACTTCCGAGCGCAGCCTCAAGGAACAAAGCACGCTCGCCGAACAGTCAATTGCCCAGATCGAGCTGCTCAACCGCCAGCTCGCAGCGGTGCGCGAGCAACTCGAACAGCTCAACCAGGCGCTGGCCAGCGCCGAAGCCAGTGCCGCAGCCAAAGACCTCAAGCTGGAAGAACTCGGCCGCGAACTCAATCTGGCGCTGGCCAGTCAGGTGAAGGAGCTGGCGCGTTATCGCTCCGAATTCTTCGGCCGACTGAGCGCCGTGCTGGGCCAGCGCAAGGACATCCAGATCGTCGGCGACCGCTTCGTGTTCTCCAGCGAAGTGTTGTTTGCCAGTGCGTCCGACGAAGTCAGCGCCGATGGCCTGATCCAGCTCAGCCGCCTTGCCGAGACGCTGAAAACCCTCGCCAGCGAAATTCCGCCTGAGGTGCCCTGGGTACTGCAGGTCGATGGCCACACCGACGCGCGGCCGATCGCCACCGAGCGTTTCCCGTCCAACTGGGAGCTGTCAACCGCGCGTGCGCTGGCAATCGTCAAATTCCTGCGCAGCCAGGGCGTACCTGCCACCCGGCTCGCCGCCACCGGCTACGGCGAATTCCATCCGCTCGATCCGCGCAACAACGAAGCCGCCTGGGCGCGCAACCGCCGCATCGAACTGAAGCTGACCAGTCGCTGAACGATGAACGAGCAGCGCTGATCAGGCTGCCGCAGCCTGGCGGTAAACTTCAACCGTGGCGTCGATGCAGCGTTCCCAGCTCAGTTCGGCGGCACGGGCGAGGCCGCGCTCAACGGCTCCGGCGCGCCAGCTTTCGTTTTCCAGCAGCTGACCGAGCGCGCCGGCAATCGCGTCCACATCATCCGGATCAACCAGCAGAGCGGCACCGGCGCTGACTTCAGGCATGCAGGAACGATTGGACGTCAGCACCGGCACGCCGCTCGCCATCGCTTCGAGCAGCGGCAGACCGAAACCTTCGTAGATCGACACCATCGCAAAGGCGCGCGCGCCGGCATAGAGCAGCGGCAGCTCCGTCTGGTCAACATAGCCGAGATAGCGCAGCCAGCCGCCCTGTTCGCCAGCTTCGATCGTTTTTTGCAGGCGCTGATTGAGCCAGCCGCGCGCACCGACCAATACCAGCGGCCAGCGCGTGCGCACGCCTGCCGGCAAGCGGGCATGAGCGGCAATCAGCTGTTCAAGACGTTTGCGCGGTTCGAGGGTGCTGACGCTGAGCAAGTAACCACCGGGCTGCAGCTGATAGCGCGCCAGCACCGCCTGCAGCGCTGCGGCCGGACGCGGCTGAAAGCAGGCATCGACGCCGTGGAGCACCGCCACCACTTGTTCAGGAGCAAGACCATAAGCGGCGATCAGCTCATCGCGCACAGTGGCCGAGACGGTGATCACCCGCTGGGCACGTGCCAGCGAACGGGTGAAAGCGAGATCGAAATAATGACGTTGCGCCGACTGGTGAGTTTCGGGGAAACGGTCGATCGACAAGTCGTGCACCGTCACCACTGCCGGGCCGTCGTAGTGCGGCAGAAAGAAGTTGGGCGAATGGTAGACCGCTGGCACGTCCTCCCGCCCGGCCCGGCGCAGCAGCCGCGCCCGCCAGCGCTCACCGATCAGGTCGTAAGCACTCACCGCCCAGCGCCGATCGGCAAATTCCCGCCGCAACCGTGCCAGCCACGGCGGCACGGCGGGCAGCGTCACCGCCGCCGCGCCCGCATCCTTGAGCGCACCACCCTGCCAGCGCCACATGCCGAAATAGCGTACTTCGTCGATCGCCGGATGCAGCGGCAAGCGACTCGCCAGCTCGTTCGCATAACGACCGATGCCAGTCAGCGGCGGGAAAATCGCGTCGGTGGCAAGAATGAGCTTCATCGCTTCACCGATGCACCACCATGCCGCGAACCGCATGCGCTCGCCGAACGACGATGTTCGCGACTTGCGTCGCTCCTACGGGGAAGGGGGACCTTGTTGCCGGATGGAGAATGATCGGCCTCGGCGGACTCGGCGGGTTTCAGGCCAGCATCCAGGCCAGGGTGTGCTCGAATGGCCGGGGCGTCCAGTTGCCGAGCAGGCGGGCGAGATGGCTGGCGTCGCCGTAGAGGGTCTGCACTTCGTTGGCGCGGACGAAAGCCGGATTGACCACCACGTCGAGCTGGTGACCGCTGAGCCGGCTGGCCATTTCCACCACTTCAAGCAGGCTCAGGCTGTGGCCGGAGCAGATATTGACCGTTTCGCCCGGCGGACAGTGTTCGGCAAGCAGCCGATAGGCGCGCACCACGTCGCGCACATCGGAAAAGTCGCGCCACACCTGCAGATTGCCGAGTTCGATACGCGACGCACGACGGCGGAAATGATCGACGATCTTGGCAACGAGGAAATCGGGCGACTGGCCCAGTCCGGTGTAATTGAACGGCCTGGTCACCACCAGCGGCAGTTTGTCCTGCCACAGGCGGGCCATCATTTCCATCGCCGCCTTGCTCACCGCATAGTCATTGGCCGGTTGCCAGGGCGTGCTTTCCGCTAGCTGCCCAGCCGCCGCATTGCCATATACATTGGCGCTGCTCGCCAACACCACCTTGGTGGGCAGAACCGGCAAAGCGGCCAGCGCCTGCAGCAGATTGCGCGTGCCGCCGATGTTGACCCGGTAAAAGTCCTGCGCCGAACCATGGCCGACGAAAGCAATCGCCGCCAGGTGAAACACCACGGTGGGTGCCGCCTGCGCCACCGCTGCCTGCAGCGCCACCTCATCGAGCAGGTCGGTATGCAGATGACGGCCAGGCGCAACAAGGTCGGCGCCCGCAGTCCCCTGCCCCAAGCCCCACACTTCCCAGCCGTGCGCGGCAAGCTCGGCAGCCAGATAGCGGCCGGTGAAGCCACTGATGCCGGTGATCAGCGCACGGCGCGAGGCGGGAGAATGCTCAGTCATGGCGGGACTCTCCCGAAACAGGACTCAAAACGAGAAACCGATGCGGTTGCGGCGCAAATCTGCTTCCACCATCAGCTGGCACAGCTGCTCAAGCGGCGTCTGCGCACGCCAGCCGAGCTTTTCGGCTGCGTAAGCGGGATTGCCGATCAACAGATCGACTTCCGCCGGCCGGTAAAAACGCGGGTTGATCTTCATCACCACCTGACCAGGCTGCAAAGGCAGCTCAGCACCGATCACGCTGCCATCAAGCGCGGCAATCACGGCCACTTCCTCTTCATCACGACCCCGGAACTCAAGCGTGATGCCAGCGGCGCGGAAGGCCATGTCGACAAAGCTGCGCACGGTCTCCGTGCGGCCGGTCGACACCACGAAGGTATCCGGCTCGTCGACCTGCAGCATCTTCCACATCGCTTCGACGTATTCTTTCGCAAAACCCCAGTCCCGCTTGGCATCGATATTGCCCAGTTCAAGCACCTGCTGCTTGCCAAGCGCGATCCTGGCCACGCTGTCGGTGATCTTGCGGGTGACGAACTCGCGGCCACGCAGCGGCGACTCGTGATTGAACAGGATGCCGCTGGTGCCAAAAATGCCATAGCTTTCGCGGTAATTGACCGTCATCCAGTGCGCGTAGAGCTTGGCAACGCCATACGGGCTGCGTGGGTAGAAAGGCGTGCCTTCATCCTGCGGCACCGCCTGCACCTTGCCGAACATTTCCGAAGTGCTGGCCTGGTAGTAACGGATCGCCGGATTGACGATGCGGATCGCTTCCAGCAGATTGACCGCGCCGATTCCGGTGATTTCGGCGGTGGTGACCGGCTGCTCGAAGGAGACGCCGACAAAACTCTGCGCGGCGAGGTTGTACACTTCGCCGGCGCCGGTCTGCTGCAGCAGGCGGATGCTGGCGGAAAGATCGGTGAGGTCGTATTCGACCAGTTGCAGGCGCTCGTGGTGCTGGATGCCCAGCTCTT
>JAVEVA010000073.1:0-9813 GCA_034005275.1 Thauera sp.
GCGTGATTGCGCACGTTCTTGATCCCTTTGCCGCGCAGACGGAAGATCTTGCCGCTCTGGGTTTCGGCCGGAATCTTGAGGCGGGCAATGCCGTCGAGAGTCGGAATCTCGATTTCACCACCGAGCGCGGCGGTGCTGAAGCTGATCGGCATTTCGCAATGCAGATCATCGTGTTCGCGCTCGAATACCGCGTGCTTGCGAATGTGGATTTCGACATACAGATCACCCGGCGGGCCGCCGTTGATCCCTGGTTCGCCGTGGCCGCCGTGACGCAGGCGCATGCCGTTGTCGATCCCGGCCGGAATCTTCACTTCCAGGGTCTTGTGTTTCTTGACCCGGCCCGCGCCGCCGCAGTCGCGGCAGGGTTCGGGAATGATCTTGCCGCTGCCGTGACACTTCGGGCAGGTCTGCTGGATGGAGAAGAAGCCCTGCTGGACGCGCACCTGGCCGTGACCGTTACAGGTCGGACAGGTCTTGGGTTGGGTGCCCGGCTTGGCACCGCTGCCATGACAGGTCCCGCATTCTTCGGCGCTGGGGATGCGGATCGTCTTTTCGGTGCCGCGTGCTGCTTCCTCAAGTGAAATTTCGAGGTTGTAGCGCAGGTCGGCGCCACGATAGACATTGCTGCGTCCGCCGCCCGCGCGACCACCGCCGAACAGGTCGCCAAAGATGTCGCCGAAGGCATCGGCAAAGCCGCCTTCGAAGCCCTGACCGCCACCACCCATGCTCGGGTCGACGCCGGCGTGACCGAAACGGTCATAGGCCGCACGTTTGTCCGCTTCGGAGAGAATCTCGTAGGCTTCCTTGACTTCCTTGAACTGCTCTTCAGCTTTTTTGTTGTCCGGATTGCGGTCCGGATGGTATTTCATCGCCAGTTTGCGATAGGCCTTCTTGATCGCGGCCTCGTCAGCGTCGCGATTAACGCCGAGTACTTCGTAATAATCCCGCTTCGACATGATGCTTTACCCGATCTGATCAAAAGCAAAAGCCGAGCCGGCACCGAAGACTCCGGTGCCGCTCGGCGATGAAGGATGTCCCGCAGCGGGAATTATTTGTTGTCCTTCACTTCGGTGAATTCAGCATCCACCACGTCGGCATCGTCGCTGGCCTGGGAAGACTGGGCAGCGGCATCACCTGCGCCGGCAGCGCCTTCGGTCTGAGCGTACATCTGCTCGCCCAGCTTCTGTGCCGCCATGGCCAGTGCTTCGCTCTTGGCTTCGATCGTATCCTTGTCGTTGCCCTTGATTGCTTCTTCAGCGTCCTTGATCGCCGCTTCGATCTTGCTCTTGTCGTCTTCGCCGAGCTTGTCGCCGTACTCGCCGAGTGCCTTGCGCGTCGAGTGGATCAGGGCATCACACTGGTTGCGTGCATCGACGAGTTCATGCGCTTTCTTGTCTTCCTCGGCGTGCGCTTCGGCATCACGCACCATGCGTTCGACTTCGTCGTCCGACAGGCCGGAGTTGGCCTGGATCTTGATCTTGTTTTCCTTGCCGGTGGCCTTGTCCTTGGCCGAGACGTGCAAGATGCCGTTGGCGTCGATGTCGAAAGTGACTTCGATCTGCGGCATGCCGCGCGGTGCCGGCGGGATGTCGGTGAGGTTGAACTGGCCCAGACTCTTGTTGCCGCCGGCCATTTCGCGCTCGCCCTGCAGCACGTGGATGGTGACCGCGTTCTGGTTGTCATCGGCGGTCGAGAACACCTGCGACGCCTTGGTCGGGATGGTGGTGTTCTTCTGGATGAGCTTGGTCATCACGCCACCGAGAGTTTCGATTCCCAGCGACAGCGGGGTGACGTCAAGCAGCAGCACGTCGGTGACATCACCTTGCAGCACGCCGCCCTGAATCGAGGCGCCCACGGCCACGGCTTCGTCCGGGTTCACGTCACGACGCGGGTCCTTGCCGAAGAATTCCTTCACCGTGTCCTGCACCTTGGGCATGCGGCTCTGGCCACCCACCAGGATGACGTCATCGATGTCGGAGACTTTCAGACCGGCATCCTTCAGCGCCACGCGGCAGGGCTCGATCGAACGGGCGATCAGGTCTTCGACCAGCGATTCGAGCTTGGCGCGGGTGATCTTGATCGCCAGGTGCTTCGGACCGCTGGCATCTGCCGTGATGTAGGGCAGGTTGATTTCGGTCTGCTGACCCGAAGACAGCTCGATCTTGGCCTTCTCAGCGGCTTCCTTCAGGCGCTGCAGGGCGAGCACGTCGTTCTTGAGGTCGACGCCTTGCTCCTTCTTGAACTCGGTGACGATGTAGTCGATCAGACGCTGGTCGAAGTCTTCACCACCAAGGAAGGTGTCGCCGTTGGTGGCCAGCACTTCGAACTGGTGTTCGCCGTCGATGTCGGCGATTTCGATGATCGAGATGTCGAAGGTACCGCCGCCGAGGTCGTAGACTGCAATGCGCGAGTCGCCCGGCTTCTTGTCCATGCCGAAGGCCAGCGCAGCAGCGGTCGGCTCATTGATGATGCGCTTGACGTCCAGACCGGCGATGCGGCCGGCGTCCTTGGTGGCCTGGCGCTGGCTGTCGTTGAAGTAGGCCGGCACGGTGATGACCGCTTCGGTGACTTCTTCGCCGAGGTAGTCTTCGGCGGTCTTCTTCATCTTGCGCAGCACTTCAGCGGAAATCTGCGGCGGGGCAATCTTCTTGCCGCGCACTTCCACCCAGGCGTCACCGTTGTCGGCCTTGGCGATGGTGAAGGGCATCAGGTCGATGTCCTTCTGCACTTCCTTCTCGTCGAAGCGGCGGCCGATGAGGCGCTTGATCGCGAACAAGGTGTTCTTGGCGTTGGTGACCGCCTGGCGCTTGGCCGGCGCACCGCACAGGATTTCGCCGTCGTCGGCGTAAGCAACCACCGAAGGAGTGGTACGGCCGCCTTCCGAGTTTTCGATGACCTTCGGCGCGCCGCCTTCCATCACTGAAACGCAGCTGTTGGTGGTGCCGAGGTCAATACCGATGATCTTGCCCATGAGAGTTCCTTTTAATCTGAATCTGGTCTGAATTAGGTCGATTGCAGCGCATCCGGCGCTGACGATGAACTGCATATGGGGCGTCGGTCGCGTGTTTCAAGCGCCGCCGCCCAAAAACTGTCTGACTGGCGCTTATTTGCCTTTGGCGACCATCACCATCGCCGGGCGGATGACACGCTCATTGAGCAGATAGCCTTTCTGCAGCACGGTGACCACGGTGTTGGCTTCCGCTTCGGCGTCGACCATGCTGATTGCCTGATGCTTGTTGGGGTCGAACTTCTGCCCGAGCGGGTTTTCTTCCGCCAGACTGGCGCTGTCGAAGGCGGAGATCAGCTGCTTGAGGGTCAGCTCGACGCCTTCGCGCAGGCTTTCCAGGGTCTGGTTCTCGGTGCCCAGCGCGGCTTCGAGGCTGTCCTTCACCGGCAACATGGCGCTGGCGAATTTTTCGGCGGCAAACTTGCTGGCCTTGCTCACGTCTTCCTGGGCGCGGCGGCGCAGATTCTCGGTTTCCGCCTTGGCGCGCAGGAAAGCATCCTGGTGGGCGGCGAGTTGCTGCTCGGCTTTCGCCAGGCGTTGCTCCAGACTTTCTTCGGCAGCCGGTGCCGCGTCCAGCGCAGGGGCGTCGTTGCTGCTGGCTGCTGCCGCAGCATCGACTGCGGCCTGATCGATCGGGGACTGAGGAAGGGTGTCGTCCTGCATGTGTGGCACTCCGGTTCTTTGATGGTACTGGTGGCACGAGTTGGGGGCGGTTTGGCGGCTTTCAAGCGTTGGAGGAAAAATTTTCTGCGGCACGGAATTGGTGGGAGCGGATTCATCCGCGAACGCTCATCGGACGATGATTTGCCCCCGCCAAGCGGATCTCGTGCCAGAATCCGCCTTCTGCTGTTTGCTGCCTTTCCTGTTGGCTTGCTGTCCGTGCCCTCCATCCGCTTTCGTCTGTCCACCCCGCTGTCTGTCCTGCTGCTGACTTGTCTTGGTGCCTGCCTCAGTGCCTGTACCAGCGAGCTCAACGACCCCTATCCGCGTGTCGAGCAGGGGCAGAACATCTATTACAGCGCGTTCACCGAGCGGCCCAAGCATCTTGACCCGGTGCAGTCCTACAGTGAGGACGAAGCGACTTTTCTCTATCAGATCGTCGAGCCGCCGCTGCAGTATCACTATCTCGAACGCCCCTATCGCCTGGTGCCGGCCACCGCGAGTGAGATGCCGATCGTGCGCCGCTATGACCGCAATGGACGTGAGCTGAGTGCGGAGGCGCCGGCGACTGCGGTGGTGCGGATGGAGATCGAACTCAGCATCAAGCCGGGGATTCTCTATCAGCCACATCCGGCTTTTGCGCGCAATGAGGACGGCAGCCTGCGCTATTACCCGCTGGCCGCAGGGGCGCTCGACGGCATCGACACGCTTGGCGATTTTGCTGCGACCGATACCCGCGAGCTGGTGGCGGCAGACTATCTGCACCAGATCAAGCGCCTTGCCCATCCCGGCCTGCATTCACCGGTGTTCGAGCTGATGGCGGAATATCTGCCCGGACTCAAGACTCTGCATGAACAACTGCTCGCTGCCCAGCAGCAGCTGGCGCCCGGAGAAGTGCTTGATCTGGAAGCGTTTGCGCTGCCCGGTGTCGAACTGCTTGACCGCCATCGCTACCGCATCCAGCTCGAAGGTGCTTATCCGCAGTTTCTCTACTGGCTGGCGATGCCTTTCTTCAGTCCGGTGCCGCCGGAAGTCGACCGCTTCTTTGCCCAGCCCGGCATGGCCGAGCGCAACCTGACGCTCGACTGGTGGCCGGTGGGCACCGGCCCCTACATGCTGGTGGAAAACAACCCCAATGCGCGCATGGTGCTGGCACGCAATCCGAACTTCCGCGGCGAAGCCTATCCATGCAGCGGCGAGGAGGGCGATGAAGCGGCCGGTCTGCTGGCGGACTGCGGCCGCAGCATGCCCTTCATTGACCGCGTGGTGTTTGCCCGCGAACGTGAAGGCATCCCGCACTGGAACAAGTTTCTGCAAGGCTATTACGATGCTTCCGGGGTGTCAGCGGAAAATTTTGATCAGGCGGTATCGCTCACCAGCCAGGGCGATGTCGCGCTCAGTGGCGAGATGGAAGACAAAGGCATCCGCCTGCTGACTTCGGTGTCGCCATCGATTTTCTACCTTGGCTTCAACATGCTCGACCCGGTGGTCGGTGAATATGGTCGCGATGGCAAAGTCGATGCTGAGCAGGCCACACGTGGGCGCAAGCTGCGCCAGGCGATTTCGATTGCGCTCGACATGGAAGAATTCGTTTCGATCTTTCTCAATGGCCGCGGTCTGCCGGGGATGAGTCCGCTGCCACCGGGGATTTTCGGTGCGCGCAGCGGCCAGGAAGGGATCAATCCGGTGGTGTACACCTGGCGCGGTGATGCCGAACACGGTAGCCCGCAGCGGCGCAGCCTGGACGAAGCGCGGCGTCTGCTGGCGGAAGCCGGCTGGCCCAATGGGCGTGATGCCCGCACCGGTGAGCCATTGGTGCTCAATCTCGACACCACGCCGGGTGGCCTCGGCGACAAGAGCCGCAGCGACTGGCTGGCGAAGCAGTTCCGCAGTCTCGGTGTGCAGTTTGTGGTCCGCCCCACTGACTGGAACCGTTTCCAGGACAAGATCCGCCTTGGCAGCGCCCAACTGTTTTTCTTCGGCTGGAATGCGGATTATCCCGACCCGGAAAATCTGCTGTTTCTGCTCTACGGCCCGCAGGCCAAAGTCGGTGCCAGTGGTCAGAACGCCGCCAATTACAGCAATCCGGCTTATGACCGCCTGTTCGAGCGCATGAAAGCGATGAACGATGGTCCGGCCCGTCAGGCGGTGATCGATGAAATGGTGCGCATGTTGCAACAGGATGCGCCCTGGGTGTTCGCCTTCCATCCCAAAAGCTATGCGCTGCTGCACGGCTGGGTGTTGAACCGCAAAACCGGTTCGATGGTACGCAATCACATCAAGTATCTGCGCCTCGATATCGACGCACGCAGCGCGGCACGCCAGCAGTGGAACCGTGCGCAGTGGTGGCCATTGTTGCTGGTCGCGGCGCTGCTCGCCGCGCTGATTCTGCCTGGCTGGCGCCACTGGCGCGCCAGCGAGCGGCGGGTCGGACTGCAAGGCCAAGGTCAAGGCCAAGGCAGCGGAGGGCAGAACTGATGCTGGCTTACCTGATCCGCCGTCTGCTGTACGCGATTCCGATTTTGCTCGGCGTCAATCTGCTCACTTTCCTGCTGTTCTTCGTGGTCAATTCGCCCGATGACATGGCGCGCATGCAGATCGGCGTCAAACGGGCAACACCGGAAGCGATCGAGCGCTGGAAAAGCGAACGCGGCTATGACAAACCGCTGTTCTTCAATCTTGAAGCCAGTGGTGGTGAGCGTTTGACGCAGACGATTTTCTTCGACAAGTCCTTGCGCATGTTTGCGCTCGAATTTGGCGCGGCCGACGATGGTCGCGACATCGGGCGTGAAATCCGCAGCCGGATGGGGCCGTCGCTGGCAATTGCCTTGCCCACTTTTGCGCTCAGCTTGTGGGCGGCGATCACCCTGGCCTTGCTGCTGGTGTTCTTCCGCGCCACCGCGCTTGATTTCTGGGGCGTCGTGCTGTGCGTGGCGCTGATGTCGATCTCCAGTCTGTTTTACATCATCGGCGGCCAGTGGCTGGTGGCCAAGTTGTGGGCGCTGGTGCCAATTTCCGGTTATGCGCCGGGGCTGGATGCGGCACGCTTCGTGCTGCTGCCGGTGGTGATTGGCGTGGTCGCCGGTCTGGGCGCTTCAGTGCGCTGGTATCGCACCATCTTTCTCGAAGAAATCAACCGCGATTACGTGCGCACGGCACGCGCCAAAGGTCTGTCCGAGCTGCAGGTCCTGTTCCGCCATGTGTTGCGCAATGCGCTGATTCCGATCCTCACTGGCGTAGTGGTGGTGATTCCGCTGCTGTTCATGGGCAGTCTGCTGGTCGAATCCTTCTTCGCCATTCCCGGTCTCGGCAGCTACACCATCGATGCGATCAACGCGCAGGACTTCGCCATCGTGCGCGCGATGGTGTTCATCGGCTCGGTGCTGTACATCATCGGGCTGGTGCTCACCGATCTGTCCTATACCCTGGTTGATCCGCGCGTGAGGTTGGGCTGATGAGGACCGATGCTCAGTTCGTCCTGTTGTGGACCGATGCGCTGCTGTTTGCGCTGCTGGCGGTGGCACTGTGGGCCGCCTGGCATGCGCGTGCCGATGAAGCTTTGCGTGCCGCCTGGCTGAAAGTCGGCCAGCGGCCGGTCGGCATGGTTGCTGCCGTGCTGTTGAGCAGTTTCGTGCTCATCGGTCTGGTCGACAGCGTGCATTACCGGCCGCTGTTGCCGCCGGTGGCAGAGGCCGGTAATGCGGAGGCTGAAGGGGCTGAAGGGGCAGGGGCTGCGGTGTACAGCACCGAAGTGCTGTCTGCGCTCGATGCGCTGCTCGAATCGCTGCGTTTGCAGACCGAAAAGACCTATTCCGCGCCGTTTGCCCGCGTGCTGTATCAGCGCGAGACCATCGAGCTTGCCGATGGCAGCCAGTGGCGCGGCTTCCCACCGCTGCAATACGGCGGCGCCCATCTTGGCGCGAGCGTCACGGATGACGGTGGTGAGCAAGGGCAGGCGGCCGATATTGCGCGGCGCGTAACGGAAGCGCTGGCGCTGGCGGCCGCCGGCTGGCTGGGGCTGGTCGGCGTGCTGCTGGCGGCCTTGCGTGCGGCGAGCGGCGAGAGCTGGCGTGCGACCAGCGCCCGCCTGTGGCGCGGTCAGACCCGGCTGGCCTGGCGCAGCGTGTTGCTCACCGCTGGCGTGGTGCTGGCGCTGCTGGCGCTCGGGGTGCAGCTGGCGCCGTTCTACCACGTATTCGGCACTGATAAAGTCGGCCAGGACGTGCTTTATCTGGCGCTGAAAAGCGTGCGTACTGCGCTGATCATCGGCAGCATCACCACCTTGGTGATGTTGCCGGTGGCACTGGTGCTGGGCATTGCTGCAGGCTATCTCGGTGGCTGGGTCGATGATGTGGTGCAATACATCTACACCGTGCTCAACGCTATTCCCGGTGTGCTGCTCATTGCTGCGGCCGTGCTGATGATGCAGGTGCTGATCGACACCCATCCGCAGTGGTTCGACACCGCTGCCCAGCGTTCGGATGCCCGTCTGCTCGCCTTGTGTTTCATTCTCGGCATCACCAGCTGGACCGGGCTGGCCCGTTTGCTGCGTGGCGAAACACTCAAGCTGCGCGAACTCGAATACGTCCAGGCCGCCCGCGCCTTCGGGGTGGGTACGCCGGCGATCCTGCGTCGCCACATTATGCCCAACCTGATGCACATCGTGCTGATTGCGCTGGTGATGGATTTCTCCGGTCTGGTGCTGGCCGAAGCGGTACTGTCCTATGTCGGGATCGGCGTTGATCCGACCACCATCAGTTTCGGTACGATGATCAATATGGCCCGTGCTGAACTGGCGCGCGAACCGATGGTCTGGTGGTCATTGTCGGCGGCGTTCGTGTTCATGTTCGTGCTGGTGCTGGCCGCCAATCTGTTTGCCGACGTGGTGCGCGACGCCTTTGACCCACGCCAGAGCTGAGTGCTGCGATGAAACTGAATTTCGACAACCGCTTCGTGCGCGAGCTGCCGGCGGATGCGCTGCGCACGCGGGAGGTGCGCCAGGTGCACGGCGCGGCTTATTCACTGGTCGAGCCGACGCCGGTGCGCGCACCGCATTTGCTCGCCTGGTCGCCGGAAGCGGCAGCGCTGCTTGATCTGAGCGAACAGGACGTTTTGAGCAACGAATTTGTCGATGCTTTTGCCGGCAACCGTCTGCTCGCCGGGATGGAGCCGTTTGCCGCCTGTTACGGCGGTCATCAGTTTGGCCATTGGGCAGGGCAGCTGGGCGATGGACGGGCGATCAGCCTTGGCGAAGCGATCAACCTTCGCGGCGAACGCTGGGAGTTGCAGCTCAAAGGTGCCGGGCCAACACCGTACTCGCGTCGCGCCGATGGCCGGGCAGTACTGCGTTCTTCCTTGCGTGAATTCCTCTGCAGCGAAGCGATGCATCACCTCGGCGTGCCAACCACCCGTGCGCTGTGCCTGATCGGCAGCGGCGAGCCGGTGATGCGCGACATGTTTTACGATGGCCGGCCGCGCCCCGAGCCGGGGGCGATCGTCTGCCGCATGGCGCCGTCCTTCCTGCGTTTTGGCAATTTCGAATTGCCGACAGCGCGCGGTGATCATGCGCTGTTGCTGCAACTGGTCGATTTCTGCATTGCGCGTGACTTTCCGGCGCTCGCCGCCCGTGGCAGGGATGTTGTCGAGCGCCGCCTGCGCTGGTTCGACGAGATCGTGTCGCGCACGGCAGTGTTGATCGCCCACTGGATGCGGGTCGGTTTTGTCCATGGGGTGATGAATACCGACAATATGTCGATCCTGGGCCTCACCATCGACTACGGCCCGTATGGCTGGATCGATGACTACGACCCGGACTGGACGCCCAACACCACGGATGCGGAAGGCCGGCGCTACCGTTTTGGCACTCAGGCAGAAGTGGCCCACTGGAACCTGTGGCAGCTGGCGAATGCCATTTATCCGGCGATTGAGGACGCGTCAGCGCTGGAAGCAGTGCTCAACCGTTTCCCCGAGCGCTATCAGGCCGAATATCGCCGTCAGCATCAGGCGCGGCTCGGCCTGCTGCAATGGCAGGGGGAAAGTGATGATCAGTTGCTGGCCGACCTCTACCGCCTGTTGCAGATCGCTCAGCTTGATCTGAGCATCTTCTTCCGCCTGCTGGCACGCGTTGACCAGCGGACGCCGGCAGC
>JAVEVA010000073.1:9913-14747 GCA_034005275.1 Thauera sp.
TCGATTTCGCGTTTGTGCAGCAGCAGCTTGCGGGTGCGCACCGGGTCGTGGCGAACATGGCTGGAAGCTGTGGTGAGCGGCGAGATGTGCATGCCGAACAGGAACAGCTCGCCATTGCGGATGATGACGTAGGATTCCTGGATGTTGGTGCGCCCGGCGCGGATCGCCTTCACTTCCCAGCCTTCGAGCACGATGCCGGCCTCGAATTTTTCATCGATGAAGAAATCGTGGAAAGCCTTGCGGTTGGCGATGATGCTCATGGTGTCGAAATCCTTCGGCGCGGGGGAGGGCTGCTTACGCTAGAATCGCCTATTTTAACAGTTCGGCGCCCGCTTCGAGTTGCGCCGGCTCTCCTGTGCGCTCATGGCAGAAGTCAAAAAACTGGTCTTGATCGAATTCACTCCGGCGCAGATGTTCGAACTGGTCGATCACTGCGAGGATTATCCGAAGTTTCTGCCCTGGTGTGGCGGTGTCGATCTGCTCGAACGCAGCGAAACCATCACTGCGGCCCGGTTGCACATCAACTTCCGCGGCATCAAGGCGCATTTCAGCACCGAGAACACCAAGCAGTGGCCGAGCGAGATGAAGCTGCGCCTCACCGAAGGTCCGTTCACCCATCTTGATGGTCACTGGATTTTCACCGCGCTGGGCGAGCGCGCCTGCAAGATCGAATTCCAGCTGCGCTACACTTTTTCCAGCAAACTGCTCGAAAAAGTGCTCGGGCCGGTGTTCAACCACATCGCCAGCACTTTCGTCGATTCCTTTGTCAAGCGCGCAGGTGAAGTCTATGGCCGCAGTTGAACAGCAAGCCGCTCCGGCTGAAGTTGTCACCGGAGTCGTCATTGAGGTCGAGGTGGTCTATGCCTTGCCACAGGAACAGGAAGTGGTGAACGTCCGCCTCGCCGAAGGGGCGACTGTGAAGGAAGCGCTGGCCGCTTCCGGTCTGCTGGAAAAATATCCCGACATCGAACCGGGCGGCCGCAACAAGCTGGGTATTTTTGCCAAACTGGCCAAGCTCGACACCGTGCTGCGTGCCCGTGACCGGGTGGAAATCTACCGTCCGCTCATCGCAGACCCCAAGGCAGTGCGCAAGCAGCGCGCGGAAGAAGGCAAGGCGATGAAGAAAGGTGGCGGCGAAGAGTGAACAGTCATCCCCGGCGCAGCCGTAGGGGCGGCCCTTGTGGCCGCCCATGCCCGAGATCACGTCATCGTCAGGCAGACACAAGGCCTGCTCCGACCATTTGCCCTTACTGGCAGTTTTCCGCCAGTTGGCGTTGCAAACGGCTGATCTCTTCCTCGCGTTCGGCATCGCTGAGGAATTCGCGCTCACCGGCGGCGTTCATGCGGGCGATGCGCTGACCGGATTGCAGCCCCCGCAGCTGGTTGCGTGCCTGACTGCAGAAACGTTCCCGTTCAGCATTTTTCTCTGCTTCGACCTTTGCCTGCTGCTCGGCTTCGGCCGCCGCCGCACGACGGGCGCGGAACTGGGCCTCCGGGTCGTTGGCGGCCGGATCGGTCACCGGCTCGCCTGCCGCGCTGGCGGCCGTTTCCGGTGCGACCGCAGCCGGTTCTGCTGCCGAGGTGGGGGCCGACGGCGCATGTTGTTGCGGTGCTGCGCCACGCAAGGTCTTCACCGGCCCGCTCGGGGGTGGGGTGTCCGAATAGTGGGTGCGACCGTTCTCATCTTTCCACTGATAGATCTGTGCCGAGACCGGCAGGGCGAACGCAACAGCGAGCAGCATCAGGGCGGGGCGCAACAGCATGAAATTCTCCTTGAGGGCTTCGTCAGCGTGGCAGGGAAGTGAAGATGTGAAACAGCGCTTACCAGCAGGCGAGGCCATCGGTATAATACGGATTTGGTTCAAAGGATAAAAGCCATGCGCGTGATTCAGAAGGCGTTGACGTTCGATGACCTCCTGCTCGTTCCCGCCCACTCCACGGTTCTGCCGCGCGATGTCAACCTGCAGAGCCAGCTCACGCGGCGCATCCGTCTCAATATTCCGCTGGTGTCGGCGGCAATGGACACCGTGACCGAGAGCCGGCTGGCGATTGCACTCGCCCAGGAAGGCGGCATCGGCGTGGTGCACAAGAATCTCACCCCGGCGCAGCAGGCAGCCGAAGTGCACAAGGTCAAGCGCCACGAATCCGGCATCCTCAAGGATCCGATCACCGTGCCGCCGAACGTCACGGTGGGCGAAGTGATCGCCATCCAGCGCCAGAACCGCTTCTCCGGCGTGCCGGTGGTCGAAGGTCGCAAGGTGGTGGGCATTGTCACCAACCGCGATACTCGCTTCGAAACCAAGCTCGATGCCCTGGTGGCGGACATCATGACGCCGCAGGAGCGCCTGGTCACCGTGCGCGAAGGCGCCAGCCTGGATGAGGCGCGCGAACTGCTGCGTGTCCATCGTCTCGAGCGCGTGCTGGTGCTCAATGAGGCTGGCGAGTTGTGCGGTCTCATCACCGTCAAGGACATGATGAAATCCACCGAACATCCGTTCGCCGCCAAGGATGAGCACGGCCGGCTGCGCGTTGCCGCAGCGGTCGGCGTCGGTGCCGGCACCGAAGAACGGGTGGAGCGCCTCGCGGATGCCGGCGTCGACATGATTGTGGTCGATACCGCGCATGGTCATTCGCAGGGCGTGCTCGATCGCGTCAACTGGGTGAAGAAGAACTATCCACACGTTGAAGTGGTCGGTGGCAACATCGCCACCGCAGATGCTGCGCGTGCGCTGGTTGATGTTGGCGCCGATGGCGTCAAGGTCGGCATCGGTCCGGGCTCGATCTGCACCACCCGCATTGTTGCCGGTGTCGGCGTACCGCAGATCACCGCGATCGACAATGTCAGTCGGGCGCTGGTCGGCACCGGCGTGCCGATGATTGCCGATGGCGGCATCCGCTTCTCCGGCGATATCGCCAAGGCGATTGCGGCCGGCGCCAACGTGGTGATGCTCGGCGGTCTGTTTGCCGGCACTGAAGAAGCGCCGGGCGAAACCGTGCTGTTCCAGGGCCGTTCCTACAAGGCGTATCGCGGCATGGGTTCCCTGGGCGCGATGGAAAAAGGTTCGTCCGATCGTTATTTCCAGGAAGAGAGCTCGGGCAACATCGACAAGCTGGTTCCGGAAGGCATCGAAGGTCGCGTGCCCTACAAGGGTTCGGTGGGGGTGGTCATTCACCAGCTCATCGGCGGCCTGCGTGCTTCGATGGGCTATGTCGGTTGTGCCGACATTCCCACCATGCACGAGAAAGCCGAATTCGTGCAGATCAGCTCGGCGGGGATGCGTGAATCCCACGTCCACGACGTGCAGATCACCAAGGAAGCACCCAACTATCAGGTCAGCTGATTCCAACCATCCAAAGCGGCTTCAGGGCCGCTTTTTACATTCTGCCTGGCGATTTTCAGCGGGCTTTCAATCACTCAATTGATTCGTTTCTGATCATGGCACACGACAAGATCCTCATTCTCGACTTCGGTTCGCCTTCGGCTCAACTGCTCGCCCGCCGCGTGCGCGAGCAACAGGTGTATTGCGAACTCCATCCAGCTGATCTCGGCGATGACTTCGTGCGCAGCTTCGGCGCGCGCGGCATCATCCTGTGCGGTGGCGCGGACGAAGCCGGTGAGCAACTGCCGCCGCCCGCTGCAGTCTTCGAGCTGGGCGTGCCGGTGCTCGCCATTGGCGAAGGTCTGCGTGCGCTGCTCAAACATTGCGGCGGTGAGAGCGAATTCGTGCCGGGCAGCGGCCTGGCCGTCCGCGAAATGCGTGCCCGCGGCCATTCCCGCCTGTTTGCCGACATCGAAGACCGCCGCAACCAGGCCGGTCATGGTCTGCTCGATGTTTGTGCCGATCTGAGCACCCGCATCAAGCAGCTGCCGGCGGAATTCACCTTGATCGGCAGCGCTGGCGATGAGCAAGTGCTGGCCATTGCTGACGAGGCACGCAACTTTTACGGACTCGCCTTCCATCCCGAGCTGGAACAGACCCCCACGGGCAACAAGATCATCGGCCGCTTCGTGCGCGAGATCTGCGGCTGCAGCGGCGACTGGACGATGGCAGCGATCATTGAAGACACCGTCGCCCGCATCCGTGCCGAAGTCGGCAGCGACGAGGTCATCCTCGGCCTGTCAGGCGGCGTCGACTCCTCGGTCGCTGCAGCGCTCATCCATCGCGCGATCGGCGATCAGCTCACCTGCGTGTTCGTCGACCACGGTCTGTTGCGCCTCAATGAAGGTCAGATGGTGCTCGACATGTTCGCCGGCCGCCTCCATGCGCGCGTGGTGCATCTCGATGCCAGCAAACAGTTTCTCGATGCGCTCGCCGGCGTCAACGAGCCGGAAGCCAAGCGCAAGATCATCGGCCGTGAATTCGTCGAAGTCTTCCAGGCCGAAGCCAAAAAACGCGTCCAGGCCAAGTGGCTTGCCCAGGGCACCATCTACCCCGACATCATCGAATCCGGCGCCAACAAGAAAGGCAAGGTGATCAAGAGCCACCACAACGTCGGTGGCCTGCCCGAAACTCTCGGCCTGAAACTGCTCGAACCGTTGCGCGAACTGTTCAAGGACGAAGTGCGCCAGTTGGGTGTGGCGCTCGGTCTGCCGCACGAAATGGTCTACCGCCATCCTTTCCCCGGCCCCGGCCTGGGCGTGCGCATCGTCGGCGAAATCCGCCGCGAATACGCCGACCTGCTGCGCCTCGCCGACGCGATCTTCATCGACGAACTGCGCGCGGCCGGTTGGTACGACCAGGTCAGCCAGGCTTTTGCCGTCTTCCTGCCGGTGAAAAGCGTTGGCGTCAGCGCTGGTGCCCGTACCTACGACTATGTCGTCTCTTTGCGTGCC
>JAVEVA010000156.1:0-3116 GCA_034005275.1 Thauera sp.
CTGGCCACCTACCGCGCAGTCAATACCGCCGGCACCCTTGCTCTCGCCCGTCAGGCCGCTGCGGCCGGGGTGAAGCGTTTCATTCTGCTGAGCACGATCAAGGTGCACGGCGAAGCCACTGCGCCCGGCAGCGCTTTCTCGGCCAGCAGCCCGCTCGATCCGCAAGACCCCTATGCCCAGTCGAAAGCTGAAGCAGAGCTCGGCTTGCGCGAACTAGCCGCCGACAGCGCGATGGAAATCGTCATCCTGCGTCCGCCGCTGGTGTACGGCCCCGGCGTGAAAGCGAACTTTGCCCGCCTGCTGCGCGCGGTCGAACGTGGCTGGCCGCTGCCGCTGGGACGGTTGACCGAAAATCGTCGCTCCCTGCTTGCGGTGGACAACCTGGTCGATCTGATTCGGCGCTGCCTGGATCACCCGGCTGCGGCTGGCCAGGCTTTCGTTGCCTGCGATGGCGAGGACCTGTCGACGGCCGCCTTGCTGCAGCGGCTGGCACGGGCGAACGGACGCAGCCTGCGCCTGCTGCCCGTGCCGGTAGCGCTGCTGCAGACACTCGCCCGCCTCAGTGATCGCAGCGGTGGGCGCAGCGCCAGCTTCGCCCGCTTGAGCGACAACCTGCAAGTCGACATGCGTGCCACCTGCGCGCTGCTCGGCTGGCAACCGCCGCTGGATGTCGACCACGCCTTGCGCGCCTGTTTTGCCAACAACCACCGATGAGTGCGCTACTGCTGATTCTGGTCACCAGCCTGCTCGCCGGCCTGCTCACCGGCCTGGTGCGCCGCTACGCCCTCGCCCATGCGGTGATCGACACTCCCAGTGCACGCAGTTCGCATCGCATCCCGACCCCGCGCGGTGGCGGGCTGGCGATCGTGCTCGCCTTTTTCGCTGCGCTCGGCGTACTCTGGCTCAATGGGCAGCTTGCCAGCTCGCTGGCATTAGCCCTCCTTGGCAGTGGCGGGCTGGTGGCGCTGATCGGTTTCATCGACGACCACCGCCCGCTCCCGGCGCGCTGGCGGCTGCTGGTGCATTTTGTCGCTGCCGGCTGGACCTTGCTGTGCCTGCGCGAGCAAGTGCCGTGGCCAACGACAACTGCGCTGGCCATTCTCGTCGTGACGGGCTTGCTGCTTTACCTGGTCTGGCTGCTCAATCTGTACAACTTCATGGATGGCATCGATGGTCTGGCCGGTATCGAAGCGCTCTGCGTCGGCACTGGCGCGGCACTGCTTCACGTGCTGGCAGGCGACACCGCCAGCATGCTGCCACCGGCACTGCTCGCTGCGGCAGCGAGCGGTTTTCTGTACTGGAATTTTCCGCCGGCGCGCATCTTCATGGGCGATGTCGGCAGCGCTTTTGTCGGCATCATGCTTGCCATCCTGTCGCTGCAGGCCTTGAGCATCCGGCCTGAGCTGGGCTGGGCCTGGCTGATCCTGCTCGGGGTGTTCATCGTCGATGCCAGCCTCACCCTGCTGCGTCGCCTGCTGCGTGGCGAAGCTGTGCAGCAGGCCCATCGCCGTCACGCCTATCAGTTTGCCGCCCGCCATTACCGCAGCCATCGCGCAGTCAGTCTGGTGGTGGCAGCGATCAATCTGGGCTGGCTGCTGCCGATGGCCAGTCTGGTCACCCTGGGGCAGCTGAACGGAATGACCGGCCTGCTGCTGGCTTATCTGCCCTTGTGCCTGCTGGCACTGCGCTTCAAAGCCGGCGCCGCACATGAATGAAGTCGAAACATGCGCTTACCAGCCGATCGCACAATTACCACAACTGATTGGTGCACAACAGCATTTTTTTGCCTGTTGGATTAAAATCACGGTCGCAGCGCGCGCCGGCCCCCGCCGGCCAGCTCTTTCTCGCCAGCCACGTGCCCCAAATTTCCGCCCGCTCCGCGCTTGTTTTCTGCTTTGACCTGCTCGCCGCAGCGCTCGCGTGGTGGGGCAGCTTCATGCTGCATTTCAATTTCGCCTTGCCGCCCGCTTATGACGAAAAGCTGTGGCTCACCACTGGTCTGCTGCTGCTGGCTCACGGTCTGGCCTGCAGCAGTGCCGGTCTGTACCGTGGCATCTGGGTGTTTGCCAGCCTCCCCGATCTCAAGCGGGTGATCAAGGCGGTCAGCGTGTCGACCCTGGCCGTCTGGCTGCTGATCGGTTTCACCGTTCTGCCGCCTCATCTGCCAGTCGCGCTCGGCATTCTCTACCCGATGCAGTTGCTGCTGATCATGGGCGGCAGCCGTGCCATCGGCCGCATGTGGAAAGAGTACCGCGTCTATGGTGATCTGCTGGCCGCCGGCAAACCAGTGGTGGTGATCGGCGCCGGCACCGGTGGCGCGCTGCTGGTGCGCGAGCTTGAGCGCAGTCCGGACTGGCGGGTGGTGGCGCTGGTCGACGATGACCACGGCAAATGGGGACGGGAAATCTACGGCAAACGGGTCGCCGGCAGCATCAACAGCCTGCCGCAGGTGCTCAAGGAGCACAAGGCGCAACACGTCATCCTCGCGATGCCGTCGGCAGCAAACAACACCCTCAAGGCGGCCACCGACATCGCCATCGGCGCCGGTGCCCAGGTGTTCACCCTCCCCGGACTGGAAGACCTGATGGGCGGCAAGGTGGCGATCAATGCGGTGCGACCACTGCATATCGAAGACCTGCTCGGCCGCGAACCGGTACGCATCGACAGCGACAACGTCGCCGCCATGAGCAGCGCCAGAACCGTGCTCATCACCGGCGCTGGCGGCTCGATCGGCAGCGAACTGTGCCGCCAGCTGCTGCGCTTTGCGCCGCTGCGCCTGGTACTGGTGGACAACTGCGAATTCGCGCTCTACAACATTGAGCAGTGGTTCGCCGATCATCAAGCTGCCGTCGACATCATCCCGCTGATCGCTGACATCAAGGATGAAGCACGCATGGAAGCGATCTTCACCCGCTGGCAACCTGAGCTGGTGTTCCATGCTGCCGCCTACAAGCATGTGCCGCTGATGGAAGTCGACAACGCCTGGGAGGCCGTGCTCAACAACGCTTTCGGCACCTTGCTGGTCGCCAGCTGTGCCCAGCGCCACGGCGCCGAGCGTTTCGTGCTCATTTCCACCGACAAGGCGGTCAATCCGACCAATGTCATGGGCGCCAGCA
>JAVEVA010000074.1:0-14397 GCA_034005275.1 Thauera sp.
GATGAACTTGCTGCGCTTGAACACCAGCCGCAAGGCAAGCCTCAAATCCAAGCGGATGCTGGCCGCTGCAACAGATCAGTTCCGGGCGGAGCTGCTTGGGTTATGACAAAAAGGTGCGATTGCCCTGACGGCTTCGGTTGGTTGGTCTTCCCTTTTTTTGCAAATGAACAGCATGCGAAGTCTTTACTTGCAAAGGGCTACTTGACGGAAAAGCAGTGGCACGAAAGGCAGAATCCGCAAACATCTTCCAATGCAAGCAATATCAACTCCAGTGCATCTCAAGCACTCCCCATCGCCGATGAGTTGGCCAAGCTCGCCGAGCTTCGTAGCAAAGGCGTCTTGACTGAAGAGGAGTTTGCGTCTCAAAAGACAAGGTTGCTTGCGAGCAGGTGACGCCTAACTCACCGCTCCAGAGGGACGCTACGCCAGCAAACCGGCTCCGCGCCCCTGAGCTAGCACGTTAGCCGCCTTGGCGAAAGTGGTACGCTCACGATATTTCGCATCAAGATTGAAAGGGGAATGCAATGAAAGGTCAGATTCTTGACTTCTCAGTACAGAAGAATGAAGGGGTGATCTCGGGCGCAGATGGGGCGAGATATACCTTCGCTGGTTCCGAATGGAAAGGTGATGTTCAACCAAATAGGGGAATGTGGGTTGACTTTGACGCACAAGGAACCAACGCAACGGGCATCTATCGAGCACTAGGGCAGGCATCCAGCGCACCACGCGGAAACAAGAGCAAGGCTGCCGCTACGTTGTGGGGCGCATTCCTTGGTGGGTTCGGCGCACATAAGTTTTATATGGGCTCTTGGGGCTGGGGAATTGTTTATCTTCTAACTTGCTGGTGGCTCTACATTCCTTTCATCGTCGCGCTGGTCGAGTGGATTCGTTATGTATTGATGTCTGACGATGAGTTTTACGGAAAGGTTGCCGATTTCCAAAGTCAGAATCCTGGGCCGTTTAGCTTCTTCTGGTGAAACGGTCGGCTAACAATCGCTTCGAGAGGGACGCTCCGCCGGCAAGCCGGCTCCGCGCCCCTCAAGCTAAACGTTAGGCTATACAATCGGTTCATCAACGAAGAGGAAGAAAAATGGGAAGTTATGTTCAAAGTGCATTGACTAACGGCGAGCAAATCGCGTACGAGGGGAAAGTAAGTCTTTGGTCCCTTGCGCCCCTGTTCATCATCGGTCTATTACTGTTGCCCTTCTGGGGCATCGGCCTTCTTTTCTGGATTTCAGCAGCCATTAAGTATTTCACTACAGTAAATCTGCGGGACACCCATCCCGATTGCTGCCCGCCCCGCCTTGCGAGCAATCCGGGTCAGGCTTCCCTGAGAGCAGGCGGATGGGTGTTTGACGCACCGAATCGTGAGGTACGTGCATTGATGCTCGCAAACGAGAAGACCAATTGGAGACGACGTCATGGTCACCACCAGAACAAGTGAACAGGGAGGCGACCGTGCCGCTTTGCGGCCTTGGAAGAAACCTGCGGGACAAGCTTTACTTCCTTGACTGCGTGCACACAAATGGCACACAATGGTCCGCCCTTTGCAGAAAAGGCAACCGTCATGACTACGCTCACCAAAGACACGCGCTTGCACATCCGATGCGACCAGGAAGTACGCCGCCTGCTCGACAAGGCTGCGTCGTATGCGCACATGAGCGTTTCGGAGTTCGTACTCAAAAATGCAGTTGAGCAGGCGCAGTCCGTTGTGCAGGCGCACGAAGCCATCACACTGTCACAGCATGATTTCGCAGCTTTTCTGGATGCTCTGGATACACCGTCAGAGGCTAACCCGGCCTTGCAGCGCGCCTTCGCTCGCCACGCCAAGCACGCGCAGTAAATGAACTACTGGATTCGATCGCTGGACGCCGATGCACAGACCGGCAGCTTTGATTGCGGAGAGAAAGTGCTGGACGAATATCTGCAGCGCTATGCCTCCCAAGACGTCAAACGTGGTGTGGCACGGGTGTTCATCGCCTGCCCGGCCGGCCAGACACAGGTGCTTGCCGGCTTTTACACGCTCAGTGCATCGAGCATCGCTGCCGACACCTTGCCCGAAAAGTTGCGCAAACGGCTGCCGCGCTATCCAGTACCGGTCGCACTGCTCGGCCGTCTGGCAGTGAGCCGCTCTTTTCATGGTCAGGGCCTGGGCGCCATCCTGCTTGCTGATGCTTGCAAGCGTGTTGCCGCCGCCAGCAAAACACTCGCTGTGGCGGCTATCGTTGTAGACGCGAAGTCAGCCCAGGCAGCTGCCTTCTACCAGCATTTCGGCTTTGTGGAACTGCCTGGGCAAACCGGTCGCTGGATGCTGCCACGTTCGCATTTTGTTGGCTCAGGCTGAGCTGTGAGAGAACAAAGTTTCTGTTTCTTTGTTTCAGAAGCCCACGTTGAAACATGAGGATAGTGCCGTGAGTACATTTTTCGATCAATTGCTGGAAAGCGTGCAGCAGATGGATGAAATCGTCAAAGGGGAACGGACGCCATCGCGTGAATTTCATGTGGATGCGCTGGCAGTGAAGGAGATTCGCAAGATCACAGGACCGACGCAGCAACTCTTTGCCCAGCGAATCGGGATTGAGGTAGCGACGTTGCGCAACTGGGAACAGGGAAGGCGGGAGCCAACCGGCCCGGCGAAAGCCTTACTCACTGCGCTGAAGAATGATCCTGAGCATGTGATGCAGGCGTTGGAAGGGTGAGCAAGCGAAGGGAACGTGGTCGACGCATGTACATCGGCCGATGCGGGCACGTTGCAGCTTGGCTCTCGTGCAGGACAGCAGTCAGTCAAGCAATTGCTTGCCCGGAAGAGAAAACAAAGTTTCTTCCCCTTTGTTTCGTCGTGCTGTGATGCGCCATTGATGCCGCCGTCTTCAGCAAGTTGCTGCAATGCCGGATCGAGTGCGTTCCTATTTCAGCCATGAGCATGTTCAGTACGCAAATTAATCATCTATTTGATTGTCTGGTTAATAAAGAGCAAATACGGCGTCAAGTAGGTGGCACCTAACAAGGCGCTCCAGCCGACCGTCAAACGTTAGGCGACAGAAGCAGAGTAAACTACAGTTGACATACTGTCAACTGTAGTTTACCGTACTCGCCATGTACGAAATCCTCAAGAGCAGCTCATTCGACGCTTGGTTGCGCGGCCTTCGAGACCGGGATGCCAAGGCCAGAATCGAGGTTCGTATCAGGCGCCTTTCCCTTGGAAATCCGGGTCAGTTCCGTTCACTCAGGGACGGATCAACGAGCTCAAGATTGACTACGGGCCAGGCTACCGCGTCTATTACACGTTCAAGGGAAAAGCCTTGATCCTTCTACTTTGTGGCGGTGACAAGTCCTCTCAAAGCAAGGACATACGACTTGCCACTGAGATTTCTGCTTGCTGGGAGTCATGATCATGGCCAAGTCCAAAGAGACCTTCACTCGCTACGACACTGCCGACTACCTCGAGACGGAAGAGGACATTGCCGCATACCTTACCGCCTGCGCTGATGAGGACGACCCCGCTCTCTTCCTTGCCGCCCTTGGCGACGTCGCTCGCGCGCGAAACATCACCCAGCTCGCCGCGCAGACGGGTCTGACGCGCATGGGCCTGTACAAAGCGCTCTCGGGCACTGGCAACCCAAGCTTCGCCACTGTCAGCAAGGTTGCACACGCGCTCGGTCTCAAGATCAGGATAGCTGCCGCCTAACAATTCGTTCAAGCCGAAATTGCTTTGTGGCCCGGTCTGGTGCTTGCGCCAGGAAGCAAATCAAGGCCGTCAGCAGGATTTTGAGCATTACCTGAATGCTGTAGCGGATGTTCCAGACAAAACCGACTAGAAGCCACAGGCCGCCCATCCCGGTTGCTGCCCGCCCCGCCTGGCGAGTAATCCGAGCAATCCCGGTCAGGCGAGAGGGTTTTTGCTGTTAATTTTCCAGTTACTTAAAGCTGCGCATAGTTATACAGTTTAACCATGTCACGCAAACTTGTACCGATTCAAGAGGCTGCTCAAGCGCTTGGCGTCTCGACGCAGACGCTTCGACGCTGGGAGCGTGAAGGCAAGCTCCTGCCCGATGAGCGAACGGCGGGCGGGCGCAGGCGTTATGACCTGGCTCGTTTGCAACCCGAAAAATTCCGCCCTGTCGACCAGGCTGCTCGGCGGACGGTCGCTTATGCCCGCGTTTCCAGCCACGACCAGAAAAATGATCTGGAGCGCCAAAAGCAAGTCCTGGAGCTTTACTGCGCCCAGCAGGGGTGGACATTCGAGATCATTGCGGACTTGGGTTCTGGGATGAACTACCAGAAGAAAGGACTCAAGAAACTGCTGGAGGCCATCATTGATGGCCAGATCGGTCGGCTGGTCATCACGCACAAGGATCGGCTACTGCGCTTTGGCGCAGAACTGGTATTTGCCATCTGTGAAGCCAAAAAGGTAGAAGTGGTGATCCTCAATCAAGGCGAGGACACGACGTTTGAGGAGGACTTGGCCAAGGATGTGCTGGAGATCATCACGGTGTTCTCTGCCCGTCTGTATGGTTCGCGCAGCCGGAAGAGTCAGAAATTGCTCGATGGCGTCAAAAAGGCGGTGGAAGCATCACAATGCTGATGGCCCATCGCATCGCGCTCGATCTGAACAACGTGCAGGCTACCTACATGGCCCGTGCTGCCGGGACTGCGCGATTCGCCTACAACTGGGCGCTGGCGGAGTGGCAGCGGCAGCATGAAGCCTGGAAGCTGGATCACAGCCAGCCCAAGCCCTCGCAAATGTCCTTGCGCCGACAGTTGAATGCGATCAAGCGTGAGCAGTTTCCCTGGATGCTGGAAGTCACCAAGAATGCGCCGCAAATGGCCATCATCCAGTTAGGAAACGCATTCAGGAATTTCTTTGCGGGACGAGCCAGATACCCGAAGTTTCGCAAGAAGGGCGTGCATGACCGCTTCACGCTCACCAATGACCAGTTCAGCATCGACGGCTGCCGCCTGCGCATCCCCAATCTGGGATGGGTGCGTATGCGCGAGTCGTTGCGCTTTGCTGGCAAGATCATGTCGGCTACGGTCTCCCGTGTGGCCGACCGCTGGTTTGTCAGCATCACCGTGGACACTGTGGATCGTTCACATCTACCTCAAGCCAAAAACCAAGGCGCGGTCGGTGTGGATTTGGGTGTTACGGCACTGGCAATGCTCTCAACGGGAGAAACCATTGATGGCCCCAAGCCACACAAGGCGCTGCTGGCCCGTCTGCAACGGCTGTCTCGCAGCTTGAGCCGCAAACAAAAAGGCTCGGAGAATCGCAAAAAGGCCAGGGCGAAGCTGGCGAGGCTGCATGCTCGAATCGCAGCGATTCGCGGCGATGCGCGGCATCAGCTTACGACGAATCTGACGCGCCGGTTTCATACTATCGGCATTGAGGATTTGAACGTGCGAGGGATGCTCAGAAATCGTCATTTGTCCCATTCGATTTCCGATATGGGTTTTTTTGAGCTACGTCGGCAGCTGGAGTACAAGGCCGAGATGCGTGGCGGGCAGATCGTGGTCGCAGACCGTTTTTATCCCAGCAGCAAGACCTGCTCGACTTGCGGCCACAAGCTCACCAAGCTCCCCCTGTCTGTGCGCAAATGGACATGCCCGGTCTGTAAAACGTGCCATGACCGTGACCTGAACGCAGCGATCAATTTGAAGAATATGGCGGTGAGTTCCACCGTGTCAGCCTGTGGAGAGGAAGGCGCTGGCCGCGCTCGCAAGAGCGCGACGAAACCGGCCTCAGTGAAACAGGAAGTCAGCTTCAATCATGTTTGCGCATGACTGAGCAAGTCTGATGGAACGGCTACAGGACAGTCAGTTTGCCTGCTGCAGCAGTTCCTGAATCTCCGGCAGCAACATCAACAGCAGCAGCCGATTTTCCGGCGCCTGCCGGAATCCAAAGCTTTCGTAATAGCTGACCGCCCTGTCGTCCTTGGCATCGACAGTCAGACCGATACAGCCCGACAACTCCGCAACTCGAATCACCTTTGTCATCGCATCGATCAGCAGAATCTGTCCCAAACCCTGGCCCTGAAAACGGCGATCAACAGCCAAACGGGCCAGACGAACCACGGGCAGTTGATGGGTGGGCAGCTTGTATTTTTTGATGATCTCGGGCGATAGCGCACTCACATCAACGTTCGCATTGCTGAGCGCGTAGTAGCCGAAAAGAGCGTCGCCCGCCTCCCCGCAAAACGTGCGGGTGATGTTCCTCGCCGCGTGCTGGGAAGCAATCTCGGCGAGATATCTGTTCAGCGCAGGGGTGCCACAATCGAACCGCGAGCGTAGATCAAGAAGCTCCCTCGGCAAGCTGGAGAGCGGAAGGATCCTGATTGGCATCGACGACCTCACGGTATTTGGCAAGCGCCTTTTTCAGCTTTGCATTCGGCGAATGTGGCTTGGCCAGTTGTTGGAGGAACCACTCCGAGTCCCCTTCGGAAAGAACGATGCTCTTCATTTCATGACGATCGATCAACTCCTGGGCATGCTGATGCACCACCTGAACGATGTACGCATTCACGGGTACGCCCGTGAGCTCAGCTGCTCGCCGGACTGTTTCCTGTACGTCTAGAGAAACCCTGGCCGTAATTCGGCCTTTCTCCGAATGATTTGCACTCGCGCGCATAATCGGCACCCCCGAAAAGCATGAGTAAAGATATTGATTTCTGCACTACGGTGCCAATATGTCACCAGCAGCACTTTTTGACAAGGCACAATGCAAGCGTGACGCACCCACCAGATTTGACTACGGCATGCCCAGATTCACATCTGTTGGCGTGCTGGATGGTCGGATGGTCGTCATTGTCTGGAGGACAACCTACAGGACATCCAGCCAGTTTATGCGTTGGCGAGCGGCGGCGCGTTGGCGGCCGGGACGAGATCGGTTTGAGCGAGACATGACGGACATCGGCTTCATCATGGCGGGTAATCGATCCGGATCATTCCGGTCGTGCGCCGATGCTACCAGCGGTGGCCACCCCCGCTACAATCTCGCCACACACCCACGCATAGGGGAGGCCGTCGCAGCCACAGACTGCGACGGCCTCCATGCTTCGCGCTTCCCCCCATCCCATCAAGAAGAAATCAACTCGCACATGCACGACATTCAACGTTTTCCCCTGCTTGCCGGCGCCCTGCTCGCCGCACTCGGCGTCGCATTGGGCGCTTTCGGCGCCCACAGCCTGCGCAGCCTGCTTGATGCCGGCGCGCTGACCTGGTGGCAGACGGCGGTGCAATACCAGATGTGGCATGCGGTCGGCCTGCTTGCGCTGGGGGCAACCCGGCTACCGCGCAGCCTGCTGCCTGCGACATTGCTGACGGCTGGTACGGTGATCTTTGCCGGTACCTTGTACCTGATGGCGCTGGGCGGGCCGCGCTGGCTGGGCGCGGTGACGCCGATCGGCGGCAGTCTGATGATCCTGGGCTGGATCGTGCTCGCCTGGCAGGTGCTTCGCACGGACAAGCATCTGCCCTGAACTTCCGTCCTCCGCGCCCGCGGAAGGCGTAGAGAACCATTCATGCGATTGCCCTGCGCTCACCGGCTGGGGCGAGCACTTCGGCGGCGCGATCGACGATAATCGGGCATGCCCGAATACATCGCCTCACCACCTCCGCCTCCTTCGTCTCCCCCGGCTTTGCCGCCGCGCCAGCTCTCGTCCTTGCGCGGCCTGTTGCCTTTCCTGCGTCCTTGGCGCGGCCGCATCGCGCTGGCCTTCTTGCTGCTGTGTCTTGGGTCGGCCACGCTGCTGCTGGTGCCGCTGGCCTTCCGCGATCTGGTTGATTTCGGCTTCGGCCCGGCCGCCGGCGTGGGCAGCGCCGCCGCGCTCGACGGTCGTTTCCTGCAACTGTTCGCGCTCGCGATTTTCTGGGGCGTGGTGGTGGCAGCGCGCTACTACACCGTGTCCTGGATCGGCGAGCGCGTGAGCGTCGACTTGCGCAACGCCGTTTATGCACGGGTGCTCGGGCAGTCGCCGCAGTTTTTTGAAACCTTGCAGACCGGCGAAGTGCTGTCGCGGCTGACCGGCGATACCACGCTGATCCAGACCGTGGTCGGCAGCTCAGTGTCGATGGGGCTGCGCAGCCTGTTCCAGTTCGTCGGCGGGATGGTGATGCTGGCGGTCACCAGCTTCAGTCTGTTCGCGCTCAACCTCGGCCTGATGGCGGGGTTCGCGCTGCCGATCGTGCTGATCGGCCGCCGGCTCAGAACCTTGTCGCGCGAATCACAGGATCGGATCGCCGACGCTTCGGCGCTGGCCGGCGAAATCCTCAACGCCATGCCCACGGTGCAGGCCTTCACCCAGGAGGCGGCGGAAACCCGACGTTTCGCCGAGCGCAGCGAACGCGGTTTTACCGCGGCGATCCGCCGTTCCCGCACGCGGGCGGGGCTGGCGGCGCTGATCATCGCCGCCGTCATGAGCAGCATCATTTTCGTGCTGTGGATCGGCGCCCAGCAGGTGCACGCCGGCGCACTGAGCACCGGCGAACTGGCCGCCTTCATGATGTATGCGGCACTGGTCGCCGGCGGCGCAGGCACGCTGGCCGAAGTGTGGGGCGACGTGATGCGTGCCGCCGGCGCCGCCGGCCGGCTGCTCGAACTGCTACAAGCCGAGCCGGCAATCCGCGAAGCGACGTCGCCGGTCGCGCTGCGCCGTGCGCCGCAGATGGGCATCCGCTTCGAGCATGTCGACTTCGCCTATCCGGCACGGCCTCAAGTGCGCGCGCTCGACGATATCTGCCTCGACATCGCCCCCGGCGAGCGGGTGGCGCTGGTCGGCCCGTCCGGTGCGGGCAAGACCAGTCTGTTCCAGCTGCTGCTGCGCTACTACGAGATTTCGTCCGGTGCGATCCTGATCGACGGTCAGGACATCCGCACGCTGGCGCTGCGCGAGCTGCGGCGGGAGATCGCGATCGTGCCGCAGGACCCGGTAATTTTCTCCGCCAGCGCGCTGGAGAACATCCGCTATGGCCGCCCCGACGCCGACGACGACGCAGTGCGCGCCGCCGCGCACGCAGCGGGTGCCAACGATTTCATCACCCACCTGCCCGAAGGCTACGACACTTTTCTCGGCGAACGCGGCACCCGTCTATCCGGCGGCCAGCGGCAACGCATCGCCATCGCCCGCGCCATCCTCAAGGACGCCCGCCTGCTGCTGCTCGACGAAGCCACCAGCGCGCTCGACGCCGAATCCGAGATTCTCGTCCAGCAGGGCCTGGATGCGGCGATGCACGGCCGCACCACACTGGTGATCGCCCACCGGCTGGCGACGGTGCAGCAGGTCGATCGCATCGTCGTCCTCGATGGCGGGCGCGTGGTGGAAGTCGGCACCCCGGCCGATCTGCGTCGCCAGGGCGGCCTCTACGCCCGGCTCGCCGCGCTGCAACTCGATCATTGATGGACATCCCCATGAACACGCGCATGAACACCCAAACCAACAACCCGCTGCACGGCATCACCCTCGAAAAGCTGCTCCACGCACTGGTCGAACGCTACGGTTGGGAAGGGCTGAGCCGTCGGGTGGCGATCCGCTGCTTCACCCACGAGCCGAGCATCGCCTCCAGCCTCAAATTCCTGCGCCGCACACCGTGGGCCCGCGAGCAGGTCGAAGCGCTGTATGTTGCCATGCTGAACAAGCGACGCGGCTGAAAGGGGCACCTGTCCCATCGCATGAAAAATGCCGTTCACTGACTTCAGTGAACGGCATTACCGCCGCAGCGGCTTTTTTCAGTTCAGCACCCAGCTCAACGTCGGCGCTGGTAGCGGGCAGCGACGCCCGCCACACCGATCGCCAGCAACAGCAGTGCAAGTGGGTTATCCACCGGCACCGGAGTCACGCTCTGAGTCGGCGGACGCAGATCGACTTCGGTCCCGGCCGGCGACTCGACCGCCCCCGGATCAGGATGACCAAGCGGGCCGTTGGGATCGGTCGGATCAACCCCCACGGGCGGACGAACCACCGGCACCTGCGGATTGAGCGGATCAATGACGCTGATCTCCAGACCGGAGACGAAGTCGGTCTTCGACTCCATCTCCTCACCGATCACCTTGCCATCCGTGTCGGTCGGCGTCCACGCGGCCTCCGCCTGGTTTTCCACCTGCTCGACGTCAACCGGCACCTTGACCTTGAAGCTGATGAACAGCCGGTTCTGCGCATTCACCACGGTCTTGCCGAAATCAGCACCGAAATTGGCCCGTGCCGACACCGTCTTGCTGGCCGCATCGTAGTCACAGCTGAGTACCGTGGTCAGGCCCTCGCCGACACAACTCAGGCTGCCGGCATAATCCATCGGTGCCTTGATGGCATCGAACACCCGCACGTTGTTGGCCGCGATCAGGTTGTCATTCACCCACACCATGGTCCAGTTGATGATGTCGAAACCTTCCTGCTGGCCCACTTTCACGCCAAAAGGCGGATCGTAGATCATGCCGAAAATCGCTTCGCCTTCATCGCTGTTGAAGGCCGGCGGCGCTTCCGGGATCAGATTGCCCGCCGGATCAGTCACCGGCATCTCGATGCTCACCACGTTACGCACACTGCGGTCGTGCTCGGCTTCGAAATACCACACCCCCGTCGCCCCCGGTGCCAGCGGCAGACTGACCGGAGTCAAGCGGATGGCCGCCATGCCGGGATAAGCACTGTCTGCCCATACCGGCGCGCCCAGATACTCGCTGCCGGTATTGGTCACCGTGAAACACCAGGTCAGCTTGTGGCTGGTCGGGTCCTTCTCGACGATGAGCAGTTCCTTCCTGGCGACCGCCGGATTGGAGCAGGAAGCGCCACCATCATGGCCTTCATAGACGGTCTTGACGATGTCGATCACCCCCGGATTGATGATCCGGGTCACCGCGCGGGCTTCGTTGTTGCCCTCGTCCTCTTCGTCCTCATTCACCGCATCGATACGGCTGTAGACACCAACTTCGCCATTGGGAACGTCCTTGGCGGACGGTGCGGTGTAGCTCACTACCACGCTCACCTGCTCGCCCGGCTCCAGGCTGTCCGGCAAACCGTCCAGGGTGACCATGCCGGTCGCCGGGTCATAGACACAGTCGGCCTGCTCGCAATTCACCCCGTTCAGCCCCTTCTCCAGGCGGAACTGGTAGCGGACGTCCTCGGCAGTTTCCTCACCGATATTGCTGAAAGTCACCGGCACACGCACGGTTTCACCGGCGATGGCGAGGGCCGGCGGCGCCACGGTGGTGGTGACATCCGGGCCGACTTCATCCGCCGCCTTGACCAGCGTGCTGGCCTGATCGACGTTGTTGTCTTCCTCGCCATCATTGGTCGCATCGACCCTGGTGGTAATGCTCACCGTCTCACCGGCGGCCGGAGCGATATAGCTCACCTCCAGCTCGATGCGCTCACCCGGCTCAAGGCTGGCGGGCAAGCCGCAACCGGACAGCAGGCCGTCCTGGTCACGCACACACTCCTGGCCCTGATAGCGGACGAGAACATCGCTGCCGTTGTCCACTTCGACACGGTATTCCATGTCGGTGGCGGACTCGCTGCCGATGTTGACGTAGCTCACCTTGGCGCTGATTTCCTTGCCTTCCGCCACGCTGGCCGGCGCGCTCACCGTGGTGGTCACTTCGGCCTGCTCGCCATCGACAGCCAGTTGAACGCTGGCCTCGGCGATGTTGTTCGGCTGCGGATCGCCAGCGCTGGTGGTACGTACTTCGCTGCGCAGGGTGTAGCGCGCATTCTCCGGCTCGGCCGGCGGTGTCCACTTCAACATCAGCGCGTGCTCCTGCCCGGCGGCAAGCACGGTCGGCAGACCGCTGATCGTCACCACGCCAGTGGCAGCGTCATAGCTGCAAGCCGCACCTTCACAGCTCACGCCGCTCAGCCCGACTGGCAGGCCGCTGAGCTGGTAGCTGACGTTTTCCGCTTCCACTTCGCCCTGGTTGCCGAAGTGGATGAGGGCGCTGAGCTCCTTGCCCGGGGCGCTGTTGGCGGCCATCGTGATCATGGTGTACACGTCCGGGGCGACCTCAGGCGGCGTGACCGTCACCTTCACCGTCGCGGTATCGCAACGGCTCGCCGGCGAGCGCATGCACACCTGGTAGGTGTATTCGTCCTCACCGCTAAAGCCCGGCGCCGGGGTGTAGGTACAGCTGCCGGCGGTGCACACCACCGTGCCATTGGTCGGCGGGGTGATGACGGTGACGCTGTCGGGGTTGATGGTGCCGTCAACCACGCGGTCATTGGTGATCACCGAGGTGGTGACCGGCGTGTTGGCCGGGGTGGTGGTCAGATCGTCATTGGCAGTGATGGAGGGATTGGCGATGACCGGCGGGTTGCTGATCGTCACATTCACCGTTTCGACTTTGCATACCGCCGCCCATGGCGCCGCCAGACAGACCTTGTAGGTAAAGGTGTCGCTACCGATATAGCCAGCGGTCGGCGTGTAGGTACAGCCAGTAGCGAGATCACAAACGACGCTGCCGTTGGACGGATCAGTTTCCTTGGCAAGTGAACCCCAGGCGACCGAGTCGGGTGTCTTGCTGTCGTTGCCAAGCACGTTGATGATCACCGACGCACCGGGGGGAGTGGTGGCCGTGTCCAGAGTCGTGGTGATGGTCGGTTTGATCTCGACCGTCACATGCGCGGTGTCGCATACCGTGGTATTCGTCGTCTCGCAGATCGTGTAATCAAAGCCTCCGGTACCGACAAAGTTGCTGGTCGGCATAAAGACACACTGGCCTGAAGTGCAATCAACCGTACCATTGCTCGGGTTGCTTGGCGTGACGCTGGAGCCAATCGTTCCGCCGATCACGGTGTCGTTGTCTTTCACGTCGATCGTGACCGGCACATTGACCGGAGTAGTCACGTCATCATCAACAGCGTCGATGGCAACATCCTTCACATCCAGCGTTACCGTAGCGGTATCACACAGGTGCTCATTCGGATTGGGCAGGCAGATTTGGTACTGATAGCTCACCGTTCCGGTGAAGCTGTTGTCGGACGGGGTGAATGTGCACTTGCCATGCTCAGGTCCACCCGCATCGCTCGAACAGACCACAGTGCCAACGTCGTTGCCGCTGCTGTCACGCGGTTCACCCACCGCCTTGACCGAGACTGCGTCTTTCTGGTCAACCAGGCTTCCGCCGTCGTACAGCCCGGCAATGTCGTTCCCAAGCACCTGAGTCGTCGTCGCAACCCCTTTGCCGGTGTCAATAGGTCCGTCATTCACCGCATCGATCCTGGCCTTGGGAATGGTGTAGACACCCTGACCCGGCGCAGTTGCCGAGCTACATGAGAATATCCCGCCACTATCCGCGCACGTCGCACCAACCGGCGCATGATCAACCGAAGACGCGCCATAGTTGTCGATGGCCTGGAAACTGAACGTCGCCTCAGCAGGGTCACTGGAGCGATAGCGCAGGAGCCAGTCAGCTTCGATTTCGGTGTTGGCGGTTACGGCCACCCAGTTCCCCATGTGGTTCTGGTATTGCAGCTCGCCGTCCGAGGGCTGCTGCACGATATACGAAACCACCGTGCCGTCTTGATCCGCGCCTTGCAGTTTGGCGGCGCCACTATTTCCTGGCAGCACCAGCAGTTGCCACTCATTATTGATATTCACCGGCGCGGAGGTCACGTCGATGGCAATCGGCGGCACGTTGACTGCCGTATTTGCCGGGTCTTGCACCCAAACCGAGTGATCTTCGATTTCGCCGTCGCTGGCAAAGCCGAGGGATTTCGGATCAACACCAGTCGAAGCAGTCACGTTCGATGCCGGCAGTGTATCGGTAGTCAGACGCAGGCGCACGTAGCGTTGGCCGACGACATCGGTCTTGCCATTACCCAAGCCATTCCACGTAAGTGTGACTGGCGAGCTAGCGCCAGCACTGACCGTCGCAGCCTGATATTCGTCTGTTGAAAACTTCCCGTCGTTGTCCCAGTCAATCCAGGCGTGCAAATAGGCAGCACCCCCGGTGTTGTTGAAAACGGTGACTGGCAGCGAAAAGGTAGTCGCGCCCAAATCGACCGTCAGGCCGGTGCCGCCGTCGGTGCCGACGCCATCTTCTTCGTACGTTGTCCCGTTGTAATCACCACGGTTACCGACGTTGGATGTACCGATGATGACATTCTTGGGCGTTTCATCATTTTCCTGCGGGGGCTTGCTGCCCAGATAAAGGCTGTCCTTGGTGACCGCATAGAAGTGCATCGGCAGATTGGAGCCGCCACCGTCATCATAAAATCGCGGCGCATCACCATAGTCGAAACCGGCCGCACCGCAGATATTCAGAACGGGCGTGGCGGTACAGGTGTAGGCTGCGGGACGGTCGTCGTGAGCTAGTCCATGCCCCATACTACCTGCAATTCGGTGCCCCACATAACAGAACCTTGGGCTTTCTGCAGGCAGAATCACCCCAGTGTGCCCACCGGCCTCTACCCATTT
>JAVEVA010000075.1:0-14153 GCA_034005275.1 Thauera sp.
AGCTTGGCAGTCTGACGGATTTCGAAGCGAGCCATGTTGGATTGGGTGAAAGACTGGTGGACGGTATTGTATCAACAATTCAATAACTTAGCCTGAATTTATCCCGGGAGAGCACGGATTCAGGATTTTATTATGATGAAAATGCTGAAATCAATTTTTGCGTCTGGAATGCTTCTTTGTGCGTTCACAACGCATGCGAATGCGGCGCCTTGTTCTACCTACTTTTCGTCATATTTGTACGGTAGCACTCCAGGTAACTCTCAAACCGTTGTACATGGCCCGTTTACCATCAACTGCGAAGGCTCATTCTCCGGATCAATTCAACGGCTTTCATCTGCTTCGATGTACATTGAGCTGGAAAAACTGGTCGGAGGCAGTTGGGTAAAAGTCACTACTGGATATGTAAGTTACAATGGCACTGCCGGGACGTATCGTTTTGTGGTCAGAAACATAAGCGCAAACTCAGGAGATTGGAAAGTGGATTACCGTAATCCAATCTACTAAATTTGGCGCTATTCTGAAAGTGCCCATATGCTGAGCACTCGGACTTCCAGACTATCGACCCCCGATTTTTCGGGGGTTTTCTTTTCAACTAGCATCCGAATTGCTCTATGCTTCGTTTTTGACATTATTCAAACGCTGAATCTCGTCGGAAGCGTTCTGCAGGATAGCTACGGCATCGCGTAACGTTGAGTCGGATCTAGCATGCTTCTCAACTGTTGCGAGCATGGAGTTAAAATGACTTGCGATATCTATCGGTGCATATTCGTTCATTTTTACTTCCGTAGTAAACTCAATTCCTGTAAACGATAATGCAGTCTCCACGGAGATATACCCTCTTTCAAAAAGTTTTCCGCCTAAAATAGCTATTTCACGAGGACTTGCGTGGTGAAAATCGATATCCTTGAGAAAATCTTTTATTCCGACATACGTCTTTGTTGCCGCGTCTGCAGTGGCTTCAATATTACGGCTTGCATGTCGTGCAGCATCTGATATTGTTACTCGAGTCTCGGCTGCTGTAGGTTGATTAGACACTTTCGGAATTTTAAGTGCAGCCTGTTGTTCGGGGAAAAATATTTTTTGAATCTTGTTAAGAGAAGTGTGTATTGTATTGCTCATGTCGGTTTACTCCATATGCTATTAGAGTTATTATAACAATACTCTACGAATGGTAACGGCAATTTCCGCATAAACTTTAGCGGCAGATAATGACAGGGCTGCCGAACTCGAGCATCATAACGGATAAATCTCCAGCATTTTCATACGGATATCGTCATCCCAAGCGGCCCGCTTGCGCTTGAGACGCAAGCTCGTCTTGGCGGTATCGGTCTTGTCCGCACGAATCAGATTGAGCACGATCTTCTTGAGCAACGAGAGATTCTGCGGGGCGTTGTCCTTGCGGATCATGCAGTCGTCTTCGCCGAAGCAGACGTCGAGCATCCAGTGCAAGCGGTTTTCAATACCCCAGTGCGCGCGCACGGTGTCGTAAAGGCCATCCTGTCTGTCGAGCGGGAGGAAGGCGAAACAGTCGGTCAGATCGCGCTGGATGGTGCGTTTGTGTACGCTGAATTCTTCGGCCAGGGCGGTGATGTCCAGGCGTTCTCCGGCATTGAGTCTTTGCAGGATGCAAGCCAGGCGGCGGGCGAGCAGTTCGTGGCTGGATGAGGCCATGCTGGGAAGCTCCGGTGCGTCGTTGATTCAGGGTAGAACTTAGCACGGGGGCGTGACAGGTCGTGTCAGTCTTCGTTTTTCCGTTTTCTGACCTGCCTTTGCCCACCAGTATCACATTCACTCAATCCAGCTGCATGAAACATCCAATGCATTGATTTTATGAATAATAATGCTGGTTTTGGTCAGGGTTTGAGCGGACGGGCGAGGATGCGGATGTCCTCGCCGAGCTGGCGCAGTTCGCGGATTTCGAGTCTGAGTGCCTGGTCAAGGCAGGTGAGGGCGGGGAGGTCGAGCAGGCCGCGGCCGTGGTGGCCGATCAGCATCGGTGCCAGATACAGCAGGAATTCATCGACCAGGCCGGCAGCGACGAAGGCGGCGCTGAGGCTGGCGCCGGCTTCGAGATGCAGTTCGTTGATTTCGAGTGCGGCGAGTGTTTGCAGCAAGGCTTTCAGATCGACTTTGCCACGACCATCGGGTAGATGGAGGACGCGGTGGCCGGCGGCCTGCAGGGCGAGCTGACGGGCCGGATCGGCGTTGGCAGTGGCGAGAATCACTGGTGGTCCGGCGAGGATGCGCGCAGTGGGCGGGATGTCGAGTGCCGCATCGACAATCACCCGCAGCGGCTGGCGCTGGCAGTCGGCCAGACGGACATTGAGCAGCGGATCATCCTTGAGCACAGTGCCGATGCCGGTCAGCACCGCACAGGCTCGTGCCCGCCAGCGCTGGCCGTCGGCACGTGCGGACGGGCCGGTGATCCACTGGCTGAGGCCGTTGTCGAGCGCGGTCTTGCCGTCGAGACTGGCCGCCATCTTCATCCGCACCCAGGGCCGTTCGTGGCGCATGCGCTGGATGAAGCCGATGTTGAGCTCTTGCGCTGCGTCAGCGAGCAGACCGCAGGCGACTTCGATGCCGGCATCGGCGAGGCGGCGCAGTCCGCGGCCGCTGACGGATGGATTGGGGTCGGCGATTGCGGCAACCACGCGGCTGACGCCGGCCTCAATGAGCGCGTCGGCACACGGCGGGGTGCGGCCGAAGTGGGAGCAGGGCTCGAGGCTGACGTAGGCGGTCGCGCCGTGTGCGGCGGTGCCGGCGAGTTGCAGCGCCATCGCTTCGGCGTGCGGACCGCCGGCGCGCTGGTGCCAGCCTTCGGCAATCAGCTTGCCGTCGCGCATCAGCACACAGCCGACACGAGGGTTGGGGCTGGTGCTGCAAAGGCCGCGTGCTGCCAGTTGCAGCGCGCGCGCCATCGCGGCGTGATCAGTGCTGCTGAACGGCATCCGTTTCGTCAGGGCTGGCGGCGAGTTTGTCGACAGGCTTGTCGACAAGTTTGTCGGCGCGCGGACGGCGGCTGCGGGGCTGGACTTCACGTACCAGCTCGGAAAACTCGCCGACGTCGGCAAAGTTCCGATACACCGAAGCAAAGCGGATGTAGGCGACCTTGTCGAGCTGCTTGAGCTCCTTCATCACCAGCTCGCCGATGTGGGCGCTGGGAATTTCTGCCTCACCCAGGCTGAGCAGCTGAGCCTTGATGCGCTCGATCGCCGCTTCAATGGCTTCGATGGTCACCGGGCGCTTGCGCAGCGCCAGTTTGAGGCTGGCAGCCAGCTTGTCGTGGCTGAATTCGACCCGGCTGCCATTGCGCTTGACGATCCACGGCAGCTTGAGCTCAATGCGCTCATAGGTGGTGAAACGACGATCGCAGGCCGGACAGCGGCGGCGACGACGAACGACATCGCCATCGTCGTTTTCGCGGGTGTCGGTGACCTGGGTGCCAGGGTCAGCGCAGAAAGGACACTTCATTTTTGCTCGACTGCTGCCGACCTTCGGGCGGCAGCAGGGTTGAAGGTGCGCTTACTTGCCGTACACCGGGAAACGGGCGCACAGCGCCGCGACCTTGTCGCGCACGCGGCCGATCACGGTCTGGTCGTGCGGCGCATCAAGCACGTCGGCGATCAGGTGGGCGATCTGCTCGGCTTCAAGCTCGGTAAAGCCGCGGGTGGTCATCGCCGGCGAGCCGATGCGGATGCCGGAGGTGACAAAAGGCTTTTCCGGGTCGTTGGGGATGGCGTTCTTGTTGACCGTGATGTGTGCCTGACCCAGCACCGCTTCCGCTTCCTTGCCGGTGATGTTCTTGTTGCGCAGGTCGACGAGCATCAGATGGCTTTCGGTGCGTTCGGAGACGATGCGCAGACCGCGCTCCTTGCCCAGCACGCGCGCCATGACGCGGGCGTTGGCGAGCACCTGTTCCTGGTAGTGGCGGAATTCCGGGCTGGCGGCTTCCTTGAATGCCACCGCCTTGCCGGCGATGACGTGCATCAGCGGACCACCTTGCAGGCCGGGGAAAATGGCCGAGTTGAGCGCTTTTTCGTGTTCGGCTTTCATCAGGATGATGCCGCCGCGCGGGCCACGCAAGGTCTTGTGGGTGGTGGACGTCACCACGTCGGCATGCGGTACCGGGCTGGGGTAGCAGCCGGCGGCGATCAGGCCGGCGTAGTGGGCCATGTCCACCCAGAAAATGGCGCCGACTTCCTTGGCAATGCGGGCGAAACGCTCGAAATCGATGCGCAGCGAATAGGCGGAAGCACCGGCGATGATGATCTTCGGCTTGTGCTCGCGTGCCAGCCGCTCCATGGCTTCGTAGTCGATCTCTTCCTTCTCGTCGAGGCCGTAGGCGACGACGTTGAACCACTTGCCCGACATGTTGAGCGCCATGCCGTGAGTGAGGTGGCCGCCTTCAGCCAGGCTCATGCCCATGATGGTGTCGCCCGGCTTGGCAAACGCCATCAGCACTGCCTGGTTGGCCTGCGAGCCCGAGTTGGGCTGGACGTTGGCCGCTTCAGCACCAAACAGGGCTTTCAGGCGATCGATCGCCAGCTGTTCGGCCACATCGACGTGTTCGCAGCCGCCGTAGTAGCGCTTGCCGGGATAACCTTCGGCATATTTGTTGGTGAGCTGCGAGCCCTGAGCTTCCATCACGGCGTGAGAAACATAGTTTTCCGAGGCGATGAGCTCGATGTGTTCTTCCTGACGGGTGTTTTCCGCGGTGATGGCGGACCAGAGTTCAGGGTCGACTTTGGCGAGGGTGTCTTGCGAAGAGAACATGGCGTGATGGAGTCTGTCTGGGGGAAAAGAGCGGCGCGACATGCGCCGGCGAAGCGGCTGATTCTATCACGCCGCTCACACCCTGACAGCTTTGAGCTGGCAGGGCAGCGATGCAGTCACGTCAAGGCACTGCACCGCTGCGCTTGCCTGCGCCAGCAGCTTGCCGGTCAAGGCGCCGGGCAGGTCATGGTTCAGAAAATGCGGAAGCAGATGATCGCGGTGACGGTGGGCGGGGTGGCGGCGATGAGCAGGCCGAGTGCGTTGACCACGCCGTTTTCGAAATCGCGGCGCAGGATCGAAATCCCGGCCGGGTTGGGAGCGTTGGCGATCACGGTCAGACCGCCGCCGGTGACTGCGCCGGCCACCACGGCGTACTTGAACTCTTCGCTGAGACCGTCCACCAGTGAAGCGAGATAGGTGAGGGCGGCGTTGTCGGTGATTGCGGTGAGTGCGGTGGCGCCGAAATAGACCGTGGACGCGTCCATCTGCGTCATCAGCGGCTGCAGCCACCAGGCCTGCTGTCCGCCGAGCACGATGAGGCCGGAGAGGAAGAAGGCGACCATCAGGCCTTCGCGCAGGATCAGGCGTTCCTGATAGCGCGGATAGGCGGTGGCGACGCCCATGAACGTGAGGAATACGCCGAGGAAGATCGGTGGGTGATGGGCGAAGATGACGATCAGCAGCAACATGAACAGATGGATGCCGACCATGGTGCGCGGCACCTGATCTTCCTCGTCGTCGAGATTGGTCGGCAGGGCGTCGAGTTCCTTGTAGAAGATCGCGGTGGCGGTGGCGGCGTTGATGAACACCGCAATGGCCGATTTCCAGCCGAAGTGGGAGAACATGTACCAGCTGCTCCAGTCCCAGGTGCTGGCGACCATCAGCACCGGCGGCGCGGCGAAGTTGGTCAGCGTGCCGCCGATCGAGATGTTGACGAACAGGGTGCCGATGGTGAGGTACATCAGATGGGGAGAGATGCCCCGACGGTAGTAGTGCTGACGCAGCATCAGCGCCGCCAGTGTCATCGCCGCCGGCTCGGTGATGAAGGAGCCGAGCAAGGGGACGAGGGTGAGAATGGTGAAATACGTCGTCACCGAATCATTGAGCGGCAGCTTGCGTGCGGTCAGGCGCACGCATAGCGAGGCGAACTGCATCACCGGCTTGCTCGCCGCCACCACCATGATGGCGAACACGAACAGCGGTTCGGTGTAGTTGCGGGTGTCGAGGTATTCGACCATCTCGCCGCGGCTGCCGACAATCGCCATGAACACTACCAGCACGATGGCCCAGAAGCCGAACACTACTTCGACTTCACTGAGCAGGTGGAAGAGGCCGGCGTGGGCCGGCTTGCGGCGGGCGAGGTAGTCGAACAGCTTGGTCGAGAAGGTGTGGATGATGGCGATCGCGAACAGGATCGCGCCGATCAGCTGGATGGCGGTGGGTGTCATGGTTTTCTTGTTACGCACGAAATGGCTGCTTGAGCCGGTTTTCGGGACGGGCCGGTGGCGGCCTCTTCGGTGTTGTCTGCTGTGCCCGCCAGACGGTTTCAGCCAGCGGGCGGGCTCATCCTGCCACAAGAAACCGGCGCGTTGGTGGATTTGAGCGAGAAATCAGTCTGCGCCAGCCTGCCGGTGTGCGGGAAAAGTCGCCTTGCGGTCTGCCGTCGCCCTTCTCCCGTGCGGTTCAGTGCAGCTCAGTGTTGTTCAGGCTCGGCATCCAGCCACTGCGCTTCCCATTCGGCGACCTCTGCCAGCGTCCGGGCGCGCTTGTCCTGCAGGCGAGCTTCGATGGCGGCCAGCTGCTTGCGCAGCTCGGCATCCAGCGCGGCGGGCATCACCGGCCTGAGCTGAAGCAGGAGGTCGCCGGCCGGATGGCTGCCGCGGGCAGGAAAACCGGCGCCGCTGATGCGCAGTTGGCGGGGCAGGCCGTCTCCGGCGGCGAGTTCGATGTGGCGCAGCCCGAGCGGATGCGGGATGGTGAAGCTGCCGCCGAGCAGCAATTGCAGCGCGCTCAAGGGGCGTTCGAGGAGCAGGTCGCGGCCGCTGCAGCTGAACGGAGGCTGGGAGGCGAGACGAATGTGCAATTGCAGGTCGCCGGCCTCGCCGGTGGCGTCATCAGGCGCTTCGCCTTCGCCGTGGAGGCGGACGGTGTCACCATCCACCAGCCCGGGCGGAAGGTGGACTTCGAGCTGGCGGACGGTCTGCTGCTGGCCGCTGCCGGCGCAGCCGCTGCAAGCTGTCTTGTTAACGAAGCCACGGCCGTTGCAGGTGCTGCAGCTTTCCAGCTTGTCCTGCCGGCGGATGCGGCCGCTGCCGCGGCAGGGGTCGCACAAGCGGGTGAACTGAAGCTGGATCTCGCCGCTGCCGTCGCATTCGGCACAGGGTGAGCGGCTGCCCAGTTCGATTCTTTCCTTGCCACCACGAAAAGCGGTGCGCAGGCTGATTTCAAGTTCGAGGTGGCGGTCGGCGCCGCGGCTGCTCTGCTGCGGCGCTGCTTCATCGGCAGGGGAAGCGTCATCGCTTGTCTGCCCGGTGGCTGCAGCATCGCTCGCTTGCCGCAGTGCGGCGAGCAGCGCATCGTGGGCTTGCCGCAGGCGCTTGAACTGTTCGGCCGCGTTGGCCGCCGGGTTGCGATCGGGGTGCCACTGCATCGCCAGGCGGCGGAAAGCACGCCGGATTTCGGCGGCGCTGGCTCCGGGAAGGAGGCCGAGCAGAGCATGGGCAGAGCGCAGTTCGGACATCGGCTTGGCTTCGGTGGAGAGCAAGGCGGAAAAACAAAAGGCCCAGTCCGCAGACTGGGCCTTTGCCTGAAACTGGCGCGCCCGGAAGGATTCGAACCTCCTACCCCCTGGTTCGTAGCCAGGTACTCTATCCAGATGAGCTACGGGCGCTGGATGGCTGAGCAACGTCTGATGCTTGCGCGGACAATTGCCTGGTGCTGCAAGGTCTTTCGCCACAAGACCGGAAAAATGGCGCGCCCGGAAGGATTCGAACCTCCTACCCCCTGGTTCGTAGCCAGGTACTCTATCCAGATGAGCTACGGGCGCTTTTTGCAATGCAGCAAAAACGTGATTATAAAACCAAATCCGTCTTGCTGGTCAAACTTTTGGCGGAGAGGGTGGGATTCGAACCCACGGTAGGCTCGCACCTACGCCTGATTTCGAGTCAGGTACATTCGACCACTCTGCCACCTCTCCGCTCGAAGCTCGCCATTATAGGGGCTTTATCCGCCAAGTAAAGATCTTGTGCGAAAAAATGCAAAAAATCTGCAAGTCGCTCAGGCGCTGGCTGCCGGCGGAGCCATCTCGTCCCAGGCGCGGACGGCTTCAGCGGCATACATCAGCGCCGGGCCGCCGCCCATGTAGGTGCACACAGCGATGGTTTCCATCAGCTGCTCACGCGTGGCGCCGAGGCGGAGCAAGGCCTTGACGTGAAAGCCGATGCAGGCATCGCAGCGCTGGCTGACGGCAATCGCCAGCGCGATCAATTCCTTCTGCAGTTCGCTCAGCACGCCATCCTTGAGCGCGGCACGAGCCAGGCTGTTGAAGCCTTGCATGGTTTCAGGAACTTCCTTGCGCATGGCGCCCATCGCGGCAGAGACATCGTTGGTGATCTGGACAAAAGATTTGGACATTGGGCAGCTCCCGGTTGAAATTCATCAGATGCTTATTTTAGCAGCAGATGATTTATGCCGGCGCCAGATCAGCGGAATTTCGTCCCGGCTGCCAAATATTCACGCTTTGCGTCGGTCGCGCTCGATGAGGGCGTAGGCGGAATGGTTGTGAATCGACTCGAAGTTTTCCGATTCGACCACGTAGGCATCGATGCGGGCATCGGCATTGAGCAGGCCGGCGACATCGCGCACCAGGTCTTCGACGAATTTCGGGTTGTCGTAGGCGCGCTCGGTGACCCACTTCTCGTCCGGGCGCTTGAGCAGGCCGAAGATTTCACAGGAAGCCTGGCTTTCCACCAGCTGCACCATGTCTTCGATCCAGAAATGGTCGTTGAGCACGGCGGTGACGGTGATGTGGGAACGCTGGTTGTGGGCGCCATAGTCGGAAATCTGCTTCGAGCACGGACACAGGCTGGTGACCGGGACGACGATCTTCATGGTGAACTCGTAGTCGCCGCCTTCGCGGATGGCACCGGTGAACACCACTTCGTAATCGAGCAGGCTGGCTACTCGCGAGACCGGCGCTTCCTTGTTGATGAAGTAGGGGAAACTCATCTCGATGTGGCCGGTTTCCGCTTCGAGCCGTTCGACCATCGCGCGCAGCATCGGCTCGAAGGATTCGACCGAGATTTCGCGCTCGTGGGAGTTGAGGATTTCGACGAAGCGCGACATGTGGGTGCCCTTGAAGTCATGGGGCAGACCGACATACATGTTGAAGCTGGCTACGGTGTGCTGCACGCCGCCGCTCTTGTCGCTGACCTTGACCGGGTGGCGGATGGCCTTGATGCCGACCTTGTTGATCGCGATCTGGCGCGTGTCGGGGCTGGCCTGGACATCAGGCATGCAGGGAGAGCAGGATTGATTCATGGCGGATGGGCGCGGAATCGGCTCCGCTGTGGCTGTCAGGGGGCGCAGAGCTTAGCTTTTCCGACTGATTTGCTCAACTATGGCTCTGATCGAAAGCGCTGATCCGGGCGCTGAGACTGGCGACGTCGAGGCCGGCCGCCGCGAGCAGTTCGGCCTGTTCGCCGTGGTCGATGAATTCATCGGGCAGGCCGATGCGCAGCACGCGCGGGCGCTGGTCGAGCTCGTCGACAAAACGGGACACTTCAGCGCCGGCACCGCCGATGACGGCGTTTTCTTCCAGGGTGACGAACAGATGATGCTGTTCGGCCAGTTCGCGGAGCAAAGCTTCGTCAAGCGGCTTGATGAAGCGCATGTTGACCACCGTGGCGTCGAGCTGCTCGCCAAGCTGCTCGGCAGTGGCCACCATGCTGCCGTAAGCGAGCAAGGCAATGCCCTTGCCTCGACGGCGCAGTTCGGCCTTGCCGATCGGCAGCGCTTGCAGGGCTGCTTGCGGAGTGACGCCGCTGCCGCTGCCGCGCGGATAGCGCACCGCACTGGGGCCGGGATGGCAGGTGGCAGTGTGCAGCATCTGGCGGCATTCGTTCTCGTCAGCCGGCGCCATGATCAGCATGTTGGGAATGCAGGTCAGGAAGGAAAGGTCGTAGGCGCCGTGGTGGGTGGCACCATCGGGGCCGACCAGGCCGCCGCGGTCGATGGCAAACACGACTTGCAGGTTTTGCAAGGCGACATCGTGGATGAGCTGATCGTAAGCACGCTGGAGGAAAGTCGAATAGATCGCCACCACCGGGATGAAGCCTTCGCAGGCGAGGCCGGCGGCGAAAGTGACCGCGTGCTGTTCGGCGATGCCGACATCGAAGTAGCGCTCGGGATACTCACGGGCAAAACGCACCAGGCCCGATCCTTCACGCATCGCCGGAGTGATGGCGATGATGCGCGGATCGGCCGCGGCGGCGTCGCACAGCCAGTCGCCAAATACCTGGGTGTAGGTCAGCTTGGGCTGACCGGCGGCCGGCTTGATGCCATTGGTGTGGTCGAACTTGCCGACGCCGTGGTAGAGCACCGGATCGGCTTCGGCAAGCTTGTAGCCCTGGCCCTTGCGGGTGACGACGTGCAGCAGCTGCGGCCCTTTGAGCTTCTTGAGGTTCTGCAGGGTGGGAATCAGTGCGTCGAGGTCGTGGCCATCGATCGGGCCGTAGTAGTGGAGGCCGAATTCTTCGAACAGGGTGCCGGGGCTGATCATCCCTTTGGCGTAGCCTTCGACCTTGCGTGCCAGCTCGGCGATCGGTGGTGCCATGCCGAGCACGCGTTCGCCGACGCGGCGTGCGGTGTTGTAGGTCGAGCCCGACAGCATGCGCGCAAGGATGCGGGTGAGCGCGCCGACCGGTGGCGAGATCGACATCTCGTTGTCGTTGAGGATCACCAGCAGGTTGACGTCTTCCAGCTCGCCGGCGTTGTTGAGTGCTTCGAAGGCCATGCCGGCAGACATCGCGCCATCGCCGATCACTGCAATCGCGTGGCGGTCTTCGCCGCGCGCACGCGCCGCCACGGCCATGCCCAGTGCGGCGGAAATCGAAGTCGACGAGTGAGCGGTGCCGAAGCTGTCGTATTCGCTTTCGCTGCGCCGGGGAAAACCGGAAATCCCGCCCCAGTGACGCAGTCCGCTCATCGCTTCACGGCGGCCGGTGAGCACTTTGTGTCCATAGGTCTGATGACCGACATCCCACACGATTCGATCGTCGGGGGTGTTGAACACGTGATGGAGGGCAACACTCAGTTCGACGGTGCCCAGATTGGAGGACAGATGCCCGCCGGTCTTCGCCACCGACTCGATGAGAAAGGCGCGCAATTCAGTGGCGACCCGTTCGAGTTGCTGGCGATCAAGGGCGCGCAGGTCGGCGGGGGAGTGGATGCGTTCCAGGGTCGGATAGGGCATGGGCATGAAAACAGTAGGTGGGGCGGAGGGCGGCAGTTCAGAAGCGGCGGTGAACAATGTAGTCGGCAAGTGCCTGCAGGCGCAGGGCATCGTCGCCAAACTCCGTCAGGCTGGCAAGGGCGTCGGCGAGCATCTCGTCAGCCAGCCGGCGGGCGCCGCTCACCCCGAGCAGGCTGACATAGGTCGGCTTGTCGTGGTCGGCATCCTTGCCGGCGGTCTTGCCCAGCGTGGCAGTGTCGCTTTCGGCGTCGAGAATGTCATCGACAACCTGGAACAGCAGGCCGATCACTTTGGCGTAATGGTCAAGACGCTCGATCGCGCTGGCGGCAAGGGGCTTGCCGGCCCGGGCACCAAGCAACACCGAAGCGCGGATGAGCGCACCGGTCTTGTGAATGTGCATGAATTCGAGCTCGGTGCGGTTGAGCTGCTGGCCGACTGCGGCGAGATCGATCGCCTGACCGCCCGCCATGCCGCGTGAACCGGAAGCCTGGGCGAGCAGCACCAGCATGTCGAGCTGACCGGCAGCCTCATCGGCCAGCGGCGTGTCGGCGAGGGTCTGGAAAGCCAGGGTCTGCAAGGCATCACCAACCAGCAGCGCAGTCGCTTCGTCGTATTCGACATGGACGGTCGGCTTGCCGCGCCGCAGGACATCGTCGTCCATGCACGGCAGATCATCGTGCACCAGCGAGTAGGCGTGGATCAGCTCGACTGCACAGCCAATGCGCTGCAGACGTTCGGCACTGGCGCCGGCAAGGCAGCCCGCAGCGTGCACCAGCAAAGGGCGCACGCGCTTGCCGCCACCGAGCACGGCATAGCGCATCGCCGCGTGCAGACGGGACGGAGCGAGTTCAGCGGGGGGTAGCAGCGCTGCGAGTGCAGTTTCCGTGTCGTCCTGGATGCTCGCCATCCAGGTCTTGAAATCGGCGAGCCGGTTCATGGTTTGTGTGCTCTGAATGGTCTGGGTGAGTGCAACTTTCCTGGTGGCACGGTGCTTGCCGCGCTGCGAGACCGCAGCCAGGTCGCCAGCACGGCAAGCGCCTTCCCGGGGCCGGGGTGGGCTGCTGTACAGGTCTGGTACCGGGAGAAAGAGGGAAGCATTGCCGGGAAAGTGCGCGCACAAAGGGCGGAAAATACCCGATCGCGGCTCTGGCGGTCAAACTTGCGCTGGCTTAAACTCGGCCGTTTGTCGTCGTTTTGGGTAATTTTTCGCAAACTCTTGTCTTGCGCGCTTGTTGATGAGGAGGTTCGGGGATGTCTGTCATCGCATCCGGGGCTCAGCTGGCGCCGGCAGTTCCACAGTTGCCGGTGTCATGGTATTTCGATGAGAAGCTGTTCGAGCTGGAGAAAAGACTGCTCTTCGATGCCGGGCCGGGCTATGTCGGTCACCAGCTGATGGTGCCCGAGCGGGGCAATTATCGCAGCCTTGAGTGGCAAGATCATGCCAATCTGCTTTATCACGGCGATGCCGGCATTCATCAGCTGTCGAATGTCTGCCGCCACCGTCAGGCGATCATGCTGCAAGGCAGTGGCAGCGCCGAGCACATCGTCTGTCCGCTGCACCGCTGGACGTATGACGGCGATGGCGTGTTGATCGGTGCCCCCCATTTTGCCGAGCAGCCTTGCCTCAAGCTGCAAAAGGACGGACTGCAATCCTGGCAAGGGCTGCTGTTCAAGGGGCCGCGTTCGGCTGCCGCTGATCTCGCCGGGATGGATCTTGCCTCGGCCTTCGATTTCACCGGCTACAAACTTGACCGTGTCGAGCTGCACCAGTGCAATTACAACTGGAAAACCTTCATCGAAGTCTATCTGGAGGATTACCACGTTGGTCCTTTCCATCCCGGATTGGGTAATTTCGTCACCTGCGATGATCTGCGCTGGCAGTTCGGCGAATGGTATTCAGTGCAGGAAGTCGGCATCACTTCGCTTGCCCGGCCGGGTTCACCGGCTTATGCACGCTGGCATCAGGCGGTGCGCGACAGCGGCGATGGTAGGTTGCCAAGCCGGGGCGCAGTCTGGCTGACTTACTTCCCCAACATCATGGTTGAATGGTATCCGCAGGTGCTGGTGGTGAGCACGCTGATTCCGGAAGCGGTGAATCGCACGACCAATGTGGTCGAATTCTATTACCCGGAAGAAATCGTCGATTTCGAGCGCGAATTCGTCGAAGCGCAGCAGGCGGCTTACATGGAAACCGCGATCGAAGATGATGAAATCGGCGAGCGCATGGATCGCGGGCGTTTGGCCCTGCTCAAGGCCGGGCGCAATGAATTCGGCCCTTATCAATCGCCTTATGAGGACGGGATGCGACATTTTCACGAGTTCTACCGTCGCCTCGTCGAACCTCATCTCTGAGTGGTCGCCCTGCGGCCACCTCAATATTTTCTCAAGGAGTGAATCATCATGAAGAATGCACTGGATCTGGTTGCCGAAGCCAAAGGCCGCATCAGCGAAGTGAGCGTTGACGAAGCGGAGCAGGCCATCCGCGATGCTGATGTGCTGATCGACTTGCGCGAGGCCGATGAATTTGCTGCCGGCTACATTGCCGGCGCCGTTCATATCCCGCGTGGTCTGCTTGAATTCAAGCTCAGCGGTACGCCCGAGCTGGGCGCACGTGATCTGAAATTCGTCCTTTACTGCAAGTCGAGCGGGCGCTCGGCGCTGGCGGCCGATGTGATGCAGCAGATGGGTTATCTGAACGTGAAATCGGTTGTCGGCGGTTTCGATGCCTGGCTGGCTGCCGACAAGCCGTTCCAGAAACCCAGCTTGCCGAGCTTCGGCTAAGGAAGCGCTGAACAAATCTGGATTTCCGGCATAAATTTCGTTATGCCGAAAGAATTGCTCGGCTTTCATACGAAATTGCGCCAAAAACAGCTGGATTTTCCCCGTTATGGGGCGTTTTCAGCCCCCG
>JAVEVA010000076.1:0-14039 GCA_034005275.1 Thauera sp.
CAACCAAGCACCCACACTTATCGGTTGTCCAAATTTTTAAAGAGCGCTGCAATCGCTGCAGCAAAGAAGCGAGATTATGATCAGCTCGAATCAGCCTGTCAAGCATCCGGTGAAAATTTTTTATTTCACACCGAACCAGGCAAACCCGAACAACACCTCAGATCCTGCTTCCTTCCCCTGCCAACACCGTCCCGCAAGGGCCGCTGCAGCAAGGAAGATGCGCATTATAGACACCGAAAAAATAAAAGCAAATCCAGAACACCGGAAAGATTTGATCCGACCATCAGATTCGGTGATGACATCGAATAGCACAACAAACGTAGGGGCGACCCTCGTGGTCGCCCATGTCCGAGATCGCGCCATCACCTGGGCAGGCACAAGGCCTGCCCCTACGAAGCCTTTCGTCGCCACCAACCATGCCGGAACAATCCCCGCAGCTGTCCTGTCCGCCAGCCACCACCGTGCGTAGGGGCGACCCTCGTGGTCGCCCATGCCAGAGATCGCGCCATCGCCAGGGCAGGTACAAAGCCTGCCCCGACCAGACCTTCCGTCGCCACCAACCATGCCGGAACAATCCCCGCAGCTGTCCTGTCCGCCAGCCACCACCGTGCGTAGGGGCGACCCTCGTGGTCGCCCATGCCAGAGATCGCGCCGTCGCCAGGGCAGGTACAAAGCCTGCCCCTACGAAGCCTTTCGTCGCCACCAACCGTGCCGGAACAATCCCCGCACCTGTCCTGTCCGCCAGCTACCACCATGCGTAGGGGCGACCCTCGTGGTCGCCCATGTCAGCGATCGCACCCTCCCTGGAGCAAGCACAAAGCCCGCTCCAGGTCAATAAACGACCGGCATGAATATTGCTCTCAATACTCTCATCGAGATCAGGTAGAGCTTGCAGCCATGTTCATTCAATCCAGTCCCGCCGTTTACGCCAGCACGGCAATCGCTACTCCGCACTTCACCCGGCAGGAAACGCCGCCTGCCCCAGCGATCGCGGCAGAAACTGCCGGCGCCGGAAAGGTCGAGATTTCTGCCGCCGCCCGCGCCCTGCTGGCCGCCGAGCAGGCAGCCGGCCAGTCTGGGGCCAAAACCCTCGTCGACAGCAGCCACGGACAGGTCGAACTCGATTTCGACCGCTACTTCACCCCACCGGGAGAAAACGGGGTACGACTTGACGATACGCCGCTCCTGCTGCCAACCCAGCGCAACATCGACGCACTGAGCGCGCACATTTCAGCGCGCATGCCCGCTTTCCTCGCCGAGCACAACATTCCCGCACCACCAGCAAGCATCACTTACGACCACGCAGGCAAGATGGTGCTGCCTGCCGACTATCCACACGCCGCAGCTTTCCGCGAAGCACTGGAAGCCGAACCTCAACTTGAGCGCCAACTGCGCACCACAGCCGCCCTGAGCTCGATGCAGGCAGCCCTGGAAGAGTCCATCGCCTTTCAGGAGGAATACGCCGCCGCCGGCTCTGCCGCCGAAATTGCTGCCGTGATCAACCGTCACCGCCATCTGTTTTCCAACTTCCGCGTCGACCAACAGCAGAGCGCCCTCTATTTCAGCGCAAGCGGTGAGCTACGGACAAACTCTGAAAACAGCTGATGGCAAGCCGCCCAGGCCCGAGTCAGCAGATCCGACGTCCTGAAAGACGGCCTTTCAACCATCAGTCCTTCAGCGCATGCCGTTGCGGCGCGCCAGTTCGACGAACAGACCCGAGTGATCCAGCTCCGCATCGCCGTGCGCCACGCCATCGGCGTACAGGCGTTCCAGCGCAGCGGTGATGGGCGCGTCGAAATTCATTACGGCAGCCGTATCCAGCGCGTTGCGCATGTCCTTGAGCTGTACCGTCATGCGCCCGCGAGGGGCGAAGTCCCGTTGCACCATGCGTTCGCCGTGCAGTTGCAGGATGCGGCTGTCGGCAAAGCCGCCGGCGATCGCCTCGCGCACCTTGGCCGGGTCGGCACCGCCGCGCTCACACAGCAGCAGCGCCTCGGCTACGGCACCGATGCTGATGCCGACGATCATCTGATTCGCCAGCTTGGCCAGCTGCCCAGCGCCGTGCGGGCCGACGTGGGTGGCGCGGCCCAGCGCGGCGAACACCGGCTGCGCGCGCGCAAAATCCGCCGCTCCGCCCCCGACCATGATCGCCAGCGTACCGGTCTCGGCGCCCACCGTGCCGCCCGACACCGGGGCGTCCAGCGCCTGCACGCCAACTTCGGCCAGCCGCGCAGCGTGCGCGCACGCCTCGGCCGGCTTGATGGAAGCCATGTCGATGAACAGACTGCCCGGGCGCATGGCTCCGGCCGCGCCCTGCTCAAACAGCACGCTGGCCACCACCGGACCGTTTTCCAGCAGGCTGATCACGATGTCTGCCGCGCCGGCAGCGCCGGCCGGGGTGTCGTGCACGCTGGCGCCTGCGGCAGCCAGCGCTTCGGCCCTGGCACGGGTACGGTTCCACACGTGCACCTCGTGCCCGGCCTCGCACAGGCGACGCGCCATGGGCAGACCCATCGCGCCGGTTCCGAGAACGGCCAGTTTCATACAGCACTCCTCATACAGCACTTCTTTTGCCAACCCTGAGGCCAACCCTGCGCACCGGGAAGAGCACAAATTGATCGATGAGCCGACTCACTCCCAGTGCATCTCGCGCAGCAGCCAGTCCTTGCCTTCGAGCTGCCAGACGGTGTCGACCGTGTACAGCTCGGCGCGCTGGGGGATCAGGCCTTCTGCGCCGCTGACGCCGACCTGGGCGCTGCAGTGGCCACGGTCATAAAAGCCCTGGTCCTGCTCGCAGTGCCGGTTCACCACCAGCAGGCCGATATTCTGATAGCGCAGGAACATGCCGGTCATCTGCTGCCTCGCCTGCTGGCGGGTCATGCCCTGGCTGCCTTCGAAGTCGGCATGAAGCAGTTCCATCACCGCAGCAGTCTTGCGCCCGGCAATCCCTTCTTCCAGCTGCTGCGCAGCCTGTTCCAGCGCGCTCAGGGAATCGAACTTGCCACAGCCGGCGAGCAGTGTGCCGAGCAGCAGGGCGGAAAACCAGCGGGATTTGATCGGATTCAACATGCGGCTTCCCGGCTCAATCCGTCGCTCAACCACCACCGGCTTCCTGGCGGAACAATTCCCATTCATCGACCACCCTGCCATCAGGCAGTCGGCACATGCCGCGCTGGTTGCCGGCTTGATCGGTGAGGTTGAAGCTCTCGCCGTTTTTCTGCTTGACACAGAACTCGCTCGCCGGGTTGGCGAGGCCGGGCAGGCCATCCGCTTGCGGCGGGCTTGAGGAGCAGGCAGAGAGGACAAACAAGGCGCTCATGGCGGGGAGGAGAATGGCACTGCGATTCATGTAAAAGGGCATCGGTGACCGGGACGACAACCACCATGATGGCAGCGGGCGTGGAGGCTTGGCAACGCCTCGCATTGCGCGCCTCGTATCGCACAGGCAGTGAATTCCAACTTTGCCCTAGCCCGGCAGCCTTGCGGTTTGTAGAATCTCCCTTTGTCTGTCGCTTTCCAGCTGGCAGATCCTGTTGCTCAAATCATGATTGGAGGCTGCTCATGCAGAAACGCCATTTCACCGCTCTTCTCGCCGGTCTGTTCGCTTCGGCGGCGCTGGGTCTGTCGCTGCCGGCGGCCGCACAGCAGTACAAGGATGAATACAAGCTGTCGACGGTGCTCGGCGAAGCTTTTCCGTGGGGCTGGGGGGCGCAGCGCTGGGCGGATCTGATTGCGGAGAAAACCGAAGGGCGGATCAAGGTGAAAGTCTATCCGGGCACTTCGCTGGTATCGGGTGACCAGACCAAGGAATTCACTGCGCTGCGCCAGGGCATCATCGATCTGGCTGTCGGCTCGACGATCAACTGGTCGCCGCAGGTGAAGGAACTCAACCTCTTTGCCCTGCCGTTCCTGATGCCGGATCACAAGGCGATCGACGCCCTCACTCAGGGCCGGGTCGGGCAGAAGATGTTCGACACGCTGGCTGCGCGGGATGTGGTGCCGCTGGCCTGGGGTGAAAACGGCTTCCGCGAAGTTTCCAACTCGAAGAAGCCGATCCGCACCCCGGACGACGTCAAAGGCATGAAAGTGCGCGTGGTCGGTTCGCCGCTGTTCCTCGCCACCTTCAATGCACTGGGCGCCAACCCGACCCAGATGAGCTGGGCCGACGCCCAGCCGGCGATGGCGACTGGCGCGGTCGACGGCCAGGAAAACCCGCTTGCGGTGTTCAATGCCGCCAAGCTGCACACTGTCGGTCAGAAGCATCTGACCCTGTGGGGCTATGTCGCCGATCCGCTGATTTTCGTCGTCAACAAGAATGTGTGGAACAGCTGGTCGGAAGCGGACCGCAAGCTGGTCACTGAAGCTGCGCAGCAGGCCGCCAGCGAGGAAATCGCCCGCGCCCGTGCCGGCATTTCGGCCGATGACAGCAGCCTGCTGCAGGCGATCGAAGCCAATGGTGTTGAAGTGGTGCGTCTCAATGATGCTGAGCGCGACGCCTTCCGTCAGGCCACCACCGGGGTCTATCAGGAATGGGCCGAGCGCATTGGCAAGGACTTGGTCAAGCAGGCGGAAGAAGACATCGCCAAGCGCTGACCACCGACAGCCGCGCCCCCAGCGGGCGCCTGTCACGCTGCCGTCTGCCATAGCCAGCGAGCTGTTGCGGACGGCAGTTTCGATGTTGATGAATAGAATGTATCCCCACGATGAACCATGAAATGGACGCGCCGGCAGCCACGGCGGAAGATGAGCGCACGCCCGACGCCGCGCCGTACACGATCGAGCAGATCCTCACCGGCGTCACCATGGGATTGATCATGCTGATCACTTTCGGCAATGTGCTGGTGCGCTACCTGAGCTCGCAATCCTTTGCCGCCACCGAAGAGTTTTCCATTGCACTGTTGATCGTGCTCGCCTTTCTCGGCTCATCCGCTGCCTTTGCCTTCAATCGCCATATCAGCGTCAGCTTTTTCGTCGAGCGTCTGCCACGCCGAATGCGGGCTTTCCTCGACTGGCTGTCCTTTGTCGTCACTGCGGCGCTGTTTGCCTTCATCGCTTTCTATGCCGGCCGCCTGACCTGGGACCAGTACCGTTTCGAGGAAACTTCGCCCGCGCTCGGTGTACCGCAGTGGTGGTACACGGTGTGGATGCCGATTCTCGCCGTCGCGCTCGTTCTGCGCCTGATCATCAGCCGACTGCAGCGGAGGTGCCCATGATCGGCGCCGTCCTCATCAGCCTGTTCCTGCTCACCCTGGCCGCCGGCATCCCGCTCGCAGTCGGTCTTGGCGTCGCCAGTGTCGCCGTGCTGGCACTGGCCGGTTTTGACCAGCTCGCAGTGCCGACCAACATCTACGCCGGCATTGCCAAATATCCGCTGTTGGCGATCCCGATGTTCGTGCTCGCCGGGATGATTTTCGAGCGCTCCGGCGTCGCCGTGCGCCTGGTGCGTTTTGTCACCGCCATCGTCGGCGAATGGACCGGTTCGCTCGCCGTGGTCGCGGTGCTGGTGTCGATGCTGCTCGGCGGCATTTCCGGCTCCGGTCCGGCCGATGCAGCGGCGGTGGCAGCGGTGATGCTGCCGTCGATGGTGGCACGCGGCTATCCGAAAGGTTTTTCTGCCGGGTTGATCGCCGCGTCCGGTTCGACCGCGATCATCATCCCGCCTTCGGTGGCGCTGATCGTCTACAGCGTGATGGTGCCGGCCGCGACCGTGCCGGCACTGTTCGCCGCCGGCCTGTTCCCCGGTGTGCTCGCGGCGCTGAGCCTGCTGCTGCCGGCGATCATCATCAGCCGCAAATACGGCTTTGGCCGTGACTACAAGGCCGAACGTCCGCCGCTGGGCAAAAGCTTCATCGATGCGATCTGGGGCCTGCTGGCGCCGGTGGTGATTCTCGGCGGCTTGCGCACCGGCCTGTTCACCCCCACTGAAGCGGCAGTGGTCGCCGTCGCCTACGGCATTTTCGTCGGCATGGTGGTGTATCGCAGCATCAGCTTCAAAGGCCTGTTCCGCATCCTGGTCGATGCTGGCGAGCTGTCGGCAGTGGTGCTGATGATCATCGGCATCGCGTCGGTCTTTGCCTGGGCCGGCAACACCCTGGGCATCTTCGACGCAGCGGCCAAGGCACTGGTCGGTCTGCATTCGAGCGAATGGCTGATGCTGGTGTCGATCAACTTGCTGCTGTTGCTGGCCGGCATGTTTCTCGACGCCATTTCGATCTTCCTCATCCTGCTGCCGGTGCTGATTCCGATTGCGGTGGCGATGGGCTGGGATCTGGTCTGGTTCGGGGTGATGATGACCATCAACCTCGCCATCGGCCAATTCACGCCGCCAATGGCGATTGCGCTGATGATCACTTCACGCATTGCCGGCATCGGCATGGAAGAGACTTTCCGCTGGGTGATCTGGCTGGTACTGGCGATGCTGGGCGCGCTGGCGCTGATGGCAATTTTCCCGCAGATTGCGCTGTGGCTGCCGGGCCGACTGGGTTATCTGTAAGCCAGCAGGCGGCGGCACCGGATCGCAGGTCTGGTGCCGCCGACGCAACAGCAGCAATTCAAGCGGCTCGTTCAATGGGCCAGAAAACGCCTCATCTGCCTCATCGCCTGCTGAGCATCACCCATTGCCAGCGTGATGCGCTGCTGATCTGCCAAAGACTGATCCGCCGCATCACTGAACTGCATGCCGGTGAAACTGCCGCTGGTGAATGGCAGCACCAGCTTGAATTCCTCACCGAGGAAAGCGAGCTGATCCCAGTCTCCCGCCATCAGCAGGCGGCCGGACTCGACGGCAAACAGGCTCTGGCCGATGCCGTAGTCTGCCGGCGGATTGCTCACGCCGAGCAAGGGCAAGATGGTCGGCAGCAGATCGGCATGGCTGGTGCGCAGGGTTTCACGATGCGGTGCCTGACCGGGGACGGACAACACCAGCGGCACCCGCAACTGCTCATCGACAAAAGCCGAATTGTGTCCCCAACGGCCTTTTTCCATGAACTCTTCACCGTGATCGCCAGTGATGATGACGATCGTGTTGTCGAGCAATTGCCGCTGCTCAAGATGAGCAAGCACCCGCGCCAGCTGACCATCGAGATGGTGCACCGCGTTCACATAGCGTTTGTGGATGCCGCTGATTTCGCGGCTGGGATCGGTCGACACATAGCTGAAATCTTCCAGATAACCGGTTTCGATGACCGATTCAGGCGGAAAGTTGTAATTGGCATGCGGTGACTCGAAGAACATGAAGCTCATGAACGGCCGCGCGGGGTCGCGTTGATCGATGAAATCGATCAGGCGCTCGACGTTGCGCCGGTCACGCTGCCAGGTCGGGCCTTCGTCGTCTTCCACCCGCGCGGCAGGTGGGACGGCGACAAACACCGTCTTGTCGAATTCCGGGTAGGAAAAACGGGCACTGGTGAAGAGACGAATCTGGTAATCCTGCGCCTGCAGCACCTCAAACAAGGGGCTGCCCAGGCGGGCGTCCAGCACCGGGAACCATAGATTGGCCGGCAGACTGTAGAACTGGCTGAAAATGCCGATGCGCGTGCCATTGCCGCCGGAAAAATGCTGGTCGAACTGCTGAGCTCGCGCCGCAAACGCATGCAACTGCGGCATCACCCGCGCATTGAGCGTGTCGGCACGCCAGGATTCAGCAACCAGCCAGACAATGTTGAACGGCTGCGCCGGTCGCACCTGCTGCAAGGCTGCTTGCGGATAGCGCAGCGCGCCCTCAATCCGGGCATGATCGATTTCCAGGCGTTGCGGTCGCTCCCAACCGAGCTGCCGCTCCAGCACGCCGCGCATGGTCAGCGGCTGGTAAAAGGGAATGCGCTGGGCGTTTTCGAGCAGCGGCGTATAGCCGTAGAAATGAGCGGCGGCATAACTCAGCCGTTCGCCGGTGGTCATCAGCAAAAACAGAGGCAGCACCCAGGCCAACCGCGGCAGCGACCAGCGGAAACCGGCCAACACCTTGCTGACACGGTAGATCACCGCCTGAAGGGCCAGAAAACCCAGCGCCAGCAGGACAAGATCACGCTCGGTGGACGCCGAGGAACCGAGCGCATCAATGCCGCCCGGCGTGGTGAGGATGTTCCAGACAAAACCGTTGAGGTGAAAACCGTACAGCTTCCACAGCAGGTGATCACCATACAGGGCGAGCTGCAACAGGCCGGCCAGCACCACTGCCAGCACTGCCGCTGCACGACCAGACAGCCCACGCAACAGACGCACCGGCAACCAGACCACCGCGAGGAACAGGAAAGCGTAGCTGGCAATCAGCGCCCCCTGGTAAAGCAGCAACGCAGAAGGCGGCGCAAGATCGAAATAACGCAACAGATGCAGCGCGAACACGATCCAGCTCAGCAGCCAGTACAGGGCTTGCTGGCGACGAACAAGGTCAGACACGGTTGGTGGCCTCAGCAGGGAAAGGGTGAGATTACCCGAACCAGGTTGGCCGATTTGTAAGATTTCTGCTCAGCCCTGCCCGCAGGCGTTCAGACCTTGCGCGCCAGCCAGACACCGCCCACTGCCAGCACCATGCCGAGCAAGGCTTGCAGGCTGAGGGTTTCGTCAAACAGCAGCCAGGCGATCACTGCGGTGGTCGGCGGGGTGAGGTAGAACAGGGCGGCGACGTTGACCGCGTTGCCGCCACGAATGAGCAGGTTGAGCAGGCTGATCGCCCCCAGTGACAACACCAGCACCAGCCAGCCGAGCGCGAACAGGAAGTCCGGCGTCCACGCGACGCGAAACTCGCCAAACAACGCGACCGCGAGCGCAGTGAACAGCGCGCTGGGCACGAACTGGATCACCGAACCGGTGCGCAAATCGAAAGTCGGACAGAATTTCTTCTGATACAGGGTGCCGGCAGTGATGGCGAACAGCGCCACCACTGCCGGGGTCAGCATGCCGAACATCGGCAGCTGCCCATCGGCGCCAAAACGCTCGCCCACCACCAGCAGCACGCCAGCGAAGCCGAGCGCCAGTCCGCTCCATTGCCAGCGGCTGACCCGTTCGCCGAGCAGGATGCCGGCGCTGAACGCCGTGAGCAGCGGCTGCATGCCGACCACCAGCGCGGTCACTCCGGCCGGCAAGCCCTGCTCGATGGCGAGGAACACGCCGCCGAGGTAGCAAGCCTGCACCAGCACCCCCGACACCGCAATGTGAAACCACTGCCGGGGCGCCTGCGGCCACGGTGCGCGGGTCAGCACCGCCACCGCCAGCATGGCAGTGATCACGCAAGCATAACGCACCAGCAGAAAGGACAGCGCGTCCGCATAGGGCAGGCCGTACTTGGCACCGATGAAGCCGGTGCTCCACAGGAAGACGAACAGGGCAGGGGCGAAATTGAGCATGGCTCCACAACGATTCAGCACAAAAAACGATCAGCGTTTGGCCGGCCTCGAGACCAGACCGAACAGCACCCCCACCAGCGCGCCCGCGACGACGTCCAGCGCAACATGCTGGCGGGTGGCGATGGTCGACCACAGGATGAGCAGGCACAAGATCCAGTTCAGCAGTCGCAGCCAGGGCGGTGCCCGCATCTGGCGCAGCAGTTGTCCGAACCACAGCGCGGCAAACAGCGCCGAGGCGACGTGCAGCGATGGACAGGCATTGCCGCTACCGTCAACACTCTTGATGATCGCCATCTGCGGATAGGCGCTCCAGTCAATGCCGGGGTCCGGCACTGCGGTCGGCCACAGCCAGAAGATCGCCAGGCACAGCACGCACATCAGCCCCATCCAGACGCCAAAGCGCAGCAAGGCTTGCAGCTGCCCGATCAGCGCCGGCGCCAGCGAGACATACACCCACAACGAGACATAGAACGGAAACGCCAGCGGGGTAAACGGCAGCCAATGATCGATCGCGGTGAGCGGCATCCGCTGCACCGGCCCCAGGGGGTTTTCAAGCACGGCAAAATAGGCGCTGAAAAACACCAGCATGAACAGCATTGTTCCCGCCGCTTTCAACGGCCACAGCAAGCCGACACGGGGAAGAAGCTGGCTCAGCCAGGGCAGTTGCAAAGTGGCAGCAGGCAGGCTGAGTCGCATGGAAATGAGCTTGAAGGCGAAGTGGGCATGGTAGCGTGAAACCTCGCATCGGCACTGCCTGCCCCGGCCAGGGCCGGTCCTGATGCAGGCTTGCTATCCATTTCAAGTGATGAATTGAAACATTCAACTCCCCTTTCCGCTAGAATTCGCGCTCATGAAATCCATTGAACTGATTCGCGAATTCCTCCATGAGCGACTCGAGATCGAAGCGGAGCGCATCACCCCGGATGCAGTGCTGGCCGAGCTCGGCGTTGACTCGCTGACCATGCTTGAGCTGATCTTCGAATTCGAGGATCGCTACAAGATCGACATGCCGGAAGACACCCCGTTTCCCAAGACCATCGGTGAGCTCATCACCCTGATGGAAGGCATCATCGCCAGCAATCAGGCTGCTTCATGAAACCGCGCCGGGTAGCCATCACCGGCCTGGGCCTGATCAGCCCTTACGGCGGCGATGCGACGGATTTCTTTGCCCGCCTGTGCGCCGGCGAATCTGCCGTGCGTTACCTGCTCACCGACGATCGTCCCCGCCCGGTGTCGATGCCTTTCGTCTGCTGTCCGGATTTTGATGCCAATGCTGCGCTCGGGCGGCCGCTCGCCATTCTGATGGATCGCTTCTGTCAGCTGGCCACTGCTGCAGCGTTTCAGGCCTGGGACGACGCCGGTTTCCACCGTGCCCGCAATGACGAAGATCGCGACCGATGGGGCTGCAGCTGGGGCAGCTCACTCGGCGGCGCACTGGCCATCGAAAAAGCCTATCGTGAGATGTGGCTCAACGGCCGCGAGCGCCTGCCGCCTTCCTCGGTGGTCATGGGCATGCACAACTCAGCCAATGCCCACATTTCCATTCAACTCGGCCTCGGCGGCATCAGCACCAGCCATGCTGCCGCCTGCGCTTCGGCCAATATTGCCATTGGCGAAGCTTTTCACCGCGTGCGCAGCGGCGAAGCTGTGGTCATGCTGACTGGCGGCTCGGACACTCCACAGGCCTACGGTGTTGCCCGTGCCTGGGAAGCCTTGCGGGTGATTGCTCCCGCCAGTGCCGACCATGCCGCCCGCGCCTGCCGGCCGTTTGCCAGCGACCGCGCCGGGTTGGTGCTGGGCGAAGGTGCAGCAGCGCTGGTGCTGGAAGACTGGGAGCACGCCGAGGCTCGCGGCGCCACCATCCATGCTGAAATCGTCGGCTATGGCACCAGCTGCGATCACGACCATCTGGTGCGTCCCAGTGCCGCCGGCCAGGTCCGTGCCCTGCATGCCGCGCTTGCCGATGGCGGGCTCGACGCGAGGGAAGTCGATTACATCAATGCGCACGGCACCGCCACCGCTGAAGGCGACCCGACTGAAATCGAAGCGCTGAATACCGTATTCGGTCCGCATGCGCCGGCACTGGCGGTCAGCTCGACCAAATCGATGCACGGCCATCTGCTCGGCGCCGCCGGCGCCATCGAGGCCTTCGCCACCGTGCAGGCACTGAGTGCCCAGTGCGCACCGCCGACCGCCCACCTCGACGACCGTCTTGACCCGACCTGTGCCGGCGTCGAACACCTCACCTCCGCCAGCTCGCGCCCCTTGCGCGCCGCGCTGTCGAACTCCTTTGCCTTTGGCGGCAGCAACGCGGTGCTCGCGTTTCGCGCCGCCACCGCCTGATTCCGGAACTGACCTCCCATGTCCTCACCTGAAGCCCCCGCAAGCTCTGAAGCCCTGTTGTCCGAAGTTGCCCAGCTCATCGTCGACGCCGTCGATCTCGAGATCGGCGCCGACGAAATCGATCCTGATGCGCCGCTGTTCGGCGATGGTCTTGGCCTGGATTCGATTGATGTGCTGGAAATCGCCCTGGTGGTTTCCAAACGCTACGGCTTTCAGCTGCGCTCCGATGATGATGACAACGTGCGCATTTTCGCGTCGCTGCGCGCCCTGAGCAGCCATATCGCCAGCCAACGCACCTGCTGATGCCGGCCGCACCGCTCTGGCTGGGCGCACTTGCCGGCGGTGCCCTGCTCATCGCCTGGGCGCTGGCCGCGCATCTCGCCAGTCTCGGCGCACTGCCCGAGCCGGCTGCCATCGCACTCGGTCTGCTGCCCTTTGCGCTGGCCATCGGCCTGCTGCCCCCACGTGCCGGCACGGTGCCGTTGCGCCTGCCGCTGAGCGTGCTGGCAGTGGCGCTGGTCGCCGCGTTGTGGTCACGACTGAGCGCTCACGTCAGCCTGCTCTACTACCTTGAACATCTGGGCATCCATCTCGCGCTCGCGGTGCTGTTCGGCCGCACCTTGTTCGGTGGCGGCGATGCGCTCGTCACCCGCTTCGCGCGCACCTTGCACGCCGACCGGCCGCTGTCGGACCTCCACCTGCGCTACACCCGCCAGGTCACGGCCGCCTGGGCGCTGTTCTTCGTCGCCAATGCCAGCATCTCCACCCTGCTTTATCTGCTCACCTCCTGGTCACAATGGTCGCTGTACGCCAATCTGCTCACCGGCCCCCTGGTGGCACTGGTGTTCGTGATCGAGTATTTCATCCGTCGTCAGATCCTGCCTGCCGATGAGCGCCCCAGCTTTATCGACGCGATCCGCGCCTATCGCCAGCACAGCGCCGCGACCACGCCAGCCACCCGCTATCCTCATGAGTGACACTCTGCCCCTGTTCAGCGACCAGGATCCTGAACGCATTTTCGCGTGGACGCCGCAAGGGCCGATTCCGGTCTGGCGCTTTCTCGCCCAGGCACATGCACTGGCCAACCAGCTGCCGGCCGGCGACTGGCTGCTCAATGTATGCAGCGATCGCTATCACTTTGCCCTCGGCTTTGTCGCCGGCCTGCTCAGTGGCAAGACCAGCCTGCAACCAGCGGCCCAGACCGCCGACACCTTGCGCCGTCTTGCTGCGCAACATCCCGGCCTGCATTGCCTGCGTGACGACCGCTTCGATACCGCAGGCCTGCCCTGCATCGACTTTCCACCACTGAGCGCGCTGGACAAGGTCGACGCCGGCGCGCGCAATGCTGCACTGCCGATGCCGCAGATTGCGGTCGATCGCGTGGTTGCCATCCTGTTTACTTCCGGCTCCACCGGCGCACCGCAGCCCCAGCGCAAAACCTGGGGCAAACTGGTCGCCAACGCCCGCGCTGGCTGCAACCGCCTTGGCCTTGACCTCAACCTCGGCCATCCCGGGACCAGCGCGACCATTGTCGCCACCGTGCCCGCCCAGCACAGCTACGGTTTCGAATCGAGCTTTCTGCCCGCCTTTCACGCTGCCACGCCATTCTGGTCAGGCAAACCTTTCTATCCGCAGGATATTGCCCACGCTCTCGCTGCCGTGCCGGCACCACGGGTGCTGGTGAGCACGCCTTTTCATCTGGCTGCCTTGCTCGAAGCCGATCTCCCCCTGCCGCCGCTGCAGCTACTGCTGTCCGCCACAGCGCCGCTCGACCGCAAGCTGGCCGCAGTCATTGAGCAGCACTGCCAGGCGCCGCTTCACGAGATTTACGGTTCGACCGAAAGCGGCCAGCTCGCCAGCCGCCGCACCTGCGCGGAAGAATCGTGGACGCTGCTCGACGGCGTGCGCCTGCATCAACAAGGCGAACAGACCTGGGCCAGCGGCGAGCATGTCGAAGGCGAAGTGGTGCTCGGTGATCTCATCGACTGCGTTGATGAACAGCACTTCATGCTGCGCGGCCGCCACAGCGACCTGATCAACATCGCCGGCAAACGCACTTCGCTCGCCTGGCTCAACCACCAGTTGTGCACCCTGCCGGGGGTGCGCGATGGCGCTTTTTTCCTGCCGCCGGACACCCCCGGGCGGCAGATCACCCGTCTCGCTGCCGCCGTGGTGGCGCCGGGACTGGAGCGCGCGCAGTTGCTGCAGGCCTTGCGCGAACGCATCGACGCTGCTTTTCTGCCGCGTCCGCTGCTGCTGTGCGACCGCTTGCCGCGCAACAGCACCGGCAAGCTGCCACGGGAAGCACTGCTGGCGCTGCATGCAGGAGCGCACAGCGATGCTTGAACCCTGGCA
>JAVEVA010000077.1:0-14020 GCA_034005275.1 Thauera sp.
TGCTTAGCTCAGTTGGTAGAGCGTCGCCCTTACAAGGCGAATGTCGGCGGTTCGACCCCGTCAGCACCCACCAGAATTCTGAAGTAAAATCAAAGACTTGATGCCCGCCTGCAAGGCGGGCATTCTTGTTTTTGGCATGCTGAAACACCTCTCATCCAACCGTAAAATACCCTCATCCACCCGACGGACGCCTTGTTTTTGCATCCGGCTGCAGAATGAACGAACAAAGCCCGCTGAGGAAGCGGGCTTTTGTTCTGTGATGCAAGCTGCTGTTCAGGGGGCTGTTGCCCGCCTCAGAAGCGAGCGTTGAGGCTGATCCAGAAGTTGCGGGCCTTGTCCTTGTTGTTGAAATCGTCCAGGTAGCTCGGCTGCCAGCCGTTGATGCAGGTGTTGCCGCTGGAGCATTCGACGAAGCTGGTCTTGTAGGTGGTGAAGTCCTCGTCCAGCAGATTGTTGATGCGGCCGTTGATGGTGAGGTTCTTGTTGACCTGGTAGCTGGCGCCAAGGTGGAAGACTTCGTAGTCCTTGTAATAGGCTTCCTTGTTGTTGATCAGGCCACGGTAGCGCTTGGAGCGTGCTTCCATGGTGAGGAAAATGTTGAGCTTTTCCAGTGCCTGCCAATCCAGGGTGGCGTTGAGCATGTGCTTGGCGGTGTTGTTGAGCGGCAGACCTTTCTGGCTGCCGCTTTTCTGCTCACTGTCGGTGTAGGTGTAGTTGCCGCGCAGGCCCCAGGCAGTGCTGATTTGCCAGCGGCCAGCGAGTTCCACGCCCTGGATGACGACTTTGTCGATGTTGCTGGCGCGAGTGGCGGTGGTGTAGCCGAGATCCGCATATTCGCCGGTGCTGGCGCAGACGAGACCAGTGCTCGGGCCGCAGGGCTGGCTGGAGATCTTGTCCTTGAAGTCGTTGCGGAACACGGTGGCATTGAAGCTGTGGCCTTGCGGATGGTTCCAGTACACCGCCAGTTCGGTGTTGCGGCTGGTTTCCGGTTCGAGGTCGGGGTTGCCGAACATCGGTGACGTGCCCTGGCCGCCGAAACCGATGATCCCGTCATAGAGCTGGGTGGTCTTGGGAGTCTTGAAGCCGGTGGACACACCACCTTTCAGCGTCCATTGTTCGTTGAGGTTGTAGATGCCGTAGGCACGCGGCGAGACCTGGTTGCCGAAGACATCGTGATCGTCGTAACGGATGCCGGCGGTGAGGGTGAAGGCGTCGGTTGCCATCCAGTTGTCTTCGACGAACAGTGACCACATCTTGTGATCCTGTGCCTTGCCCGGGGTGCCGCTTTCCATGCCGAACACACCATCTTTCAGCTCGCCGTCGATGACCTGGCCGCCGACAATCAGCAGGTGCTCACCGGCGAGGTTTTGCAGCGGGATATCCAGTCGGGCGTCGAGGGTGTATTGGTTGCTTTGCAGCACGCGCTTGTTGCGCGGCAGGAACTGGGCTTCGGCGGCTGCCTTGCGCTCGGCTTCGCTCAGGCCGGCGTAGGCGCCAGTGCCGTCGAACATTTCGAGCAGCTGGCGGCGTTCGTCGACGGTGAAGGGCATGGTGCGACCCTTGTTGTCGGTTTCGACGTAGGACAGTGCAATGAAGCTGTTGCCGAAATCCCACTTGCCTTCATGGCTCAGCGACCAGTTGTCACGGGTGAATTTCTGGTTGTCGATGTAGCCGACTTGCGGATTGGCGCGACGACTCCAGCTGCCGCCGTTGCTGGCACAGGCGTTGGCGTTGGCGCCGGTCGCACCCTGGCAGTAGTTGCCTGCGGCCCAGATGGTGCTGAGGCTGTCTACGGTGCCGAGCGGGAAGCTGGTATGGCCGGTGACCGGATCGAATACCGGCTTGTTGTCGTATTTCTGCCGGGAGATGTCGTAGTCAAAGGTGATGCGCTGGCGGGCATCGGGGGTGAAGAACAGGCTGAAACCGTACGCCTGGTTGGTGTTGTCGACGGTCTTGCCGCCACCGCCGAAACCCAGGCTGCGCGGATGGGAGGTGCCATCCGGTGCCGTGGCTGGAGCGTATTCGGGGGTGGAGGACTCACGGTCGTAGTAGCTGCCGCGCAGCGACAGGCCGAGTTTGCCGGGCAGGATCGGGCCGCGGATGGCGAAGTCGGTGGTGGTGTCGTCACCGAAATCGTTGTCGGACTGGAAGGTGCGGCCGACGGTGACGGAACCGCTCCATTTGCTGATGTCTTTCTTGGTGATGATGTTGATCACCCCGCCCATGGCGTCGGCACCGTACAGAGTCGACGCCGGGCCACGAATGACTTCGATGCGTTCGATCGCGTCCAGCGGCGGAATGTGGTTGAACTGGTTGCCGCTGAAGCTGTTGGGATAGATGTCGCCGTGGTTGTTCTGGCGTTTGCCGTCGACCAGGATCAGGGTGTAGTCCGAACCCATGCCGCGCATGCTGATCGTTTTCTGGCCAGTTTTGTCTGCGGTTTCGCCGACGTCGACGCCTTCCAGATCGCGCACCGCATCGATCAGGGTCATGTAAGGCTTCTTGCTCAGCTCTTCCTGGGTGATGACCGAAATGCTGGCTGGGGCGTCGGTGATTTTCTGTTCGAAGCCGGCAGCACTGACTACCACCGCACCAAGTTGTTTGTCCTGTGCCAAGGCGGCACCAGTGGGGAAGGCAAGGGCGATCAGCAAGGCGGTGTGCCGCAGGCGCGGCGGTGCGGAATGTGACATGAAGCAGGATCCTTGGTTGAAGTCGTGAGGTCGGAAAAACTGCCTTTGCTGGCAGAACAAGCTGAGAATCAGGTGCAGATGACATCTTTTAAAAGAGGTACGAATGATAATGATTCGTAACAACGACGTCAAACTTGTGACTTTTTGTCACCTGATCCTCCGATTGCTGTGGCCTGGACCAGCACGCTGGCCTTTGTTGCACCTCCAGCGCCTGCATGCCGTGGCGTGGCCCCGGCGCCACGGGAGAAAGCTACGATCAAAAAAGATGATGGTATCCAGGAGGCATTGATGCGATTGCCCTGGCGGATCCAGGAGGATGAAGCGGGATGCTGCATTGCAGCGTACAATCTGCGCTGATATTCACCGCCTGTTTCCGATGTCCGTCCAGCCCAGCCTGTTGCTTGCTTTTCTCATTGTCGCGCTGACTTCGGTCGGTCCGTTGTCGACCGATTTTTACCTGCCGGCCTTGCCGGCGATTGCGCAGGCGCTCGGTTCGGACAGTGGCGGGGCGCAGCTGACGCTGTCGGCTTACATGATCGGCTTCGGCAGCGGTCAGTTGATCATCGGCCCACTCTCCGATCGCTATGGCCGGCGGCCGGTGATGATGTGGGGAACGCTGGTTTTCGTGCTTGCTTCGGCCGCTTGCGCGTTGGCAGGCACGGTCGAGACCCTGGTGCTGGCACGTTTTGTTCAGGCGCTCGGCGCGTGTGTCGGGCCAGTGCTGGGGCGGGCGGTGGTGCGCGATGTGTATGGGCCGCATGAAGCGGCGCGCGTACTTTCCCATGTGTCCACTGCCACGGCGCTGGCACCGTTGCTGGCACCGGTGTTCGGTGGCTGGCTGAGTGCGCAATTTGGCTGGCGCTCGACTTTCATCGTGCTCACCGGCTATGGGCTGGCGCTGATTCTGCTGGCGCGGGTGGTGCTGCAGGAGACCAATCTGCAGCCCGATCTGCAGGCGATGCATCCGCGCCGCATGCTGGCCAACTATGTGACCTTGCTGCGTGACCGGCGCTATCTCGGTGCTTTGCTGGTCGGTTGCGGTGCGTTCACCGCGCTGTTTGCTTTCATTTCCGGCTCGGCTTTCGTCTATATCGGTATTTACCGCATGAGCCCGGAGCAGATGGGGATCGCTTTTGGCGCCAACGTCACTGGCTACATGATCAGCAGCACGTTATCGGCACGTTATTCGCGGCGAGTGGGCAGTGAGCGGATGATCCTGTTTGGTGCAGTGTTCGGTTCGCTGGCCGGCCTGCTGATGGTCGGGCTCAATCTGGCCGGAGTTTACAGCCTGGCGGCGGTGATGGGGCCGATGTGGCTGGTCACTTTTGCGGTCGGACTGGTGCTGCCCAATTCGGCAGCGCTCGGCCTGATGGATTATCCACGCATGGCGGGTTCAGCCGCATCGATGATGGGCTTTGCCCAGATGGGGCTGGCTTCGGGCGTCGGCATGGTGGTGGGGCACAAGCTGAGTGATTCGGTGTTGCCGCTTGCCTACGCGGTCAGTGGCGGCATGTTGTTTGCCTGGTTGGTGTGGCTGCTGCTGTTGCGTCGGCGCTGAACCGGTCGGCGCGGAACCGGCTGGGGCAATGGGGTCGTGCCAGCATGCGATAATGGCGGCTTCAGATTTTTGGGGATGAGTTGAAGATGAGCAGTTTGCCGAATTGCCCGCAGTGCGGTTCCGATCTGAGTTATGAAGATGGCGCGATGCTGGTCTGCCCCGAATGCGCCCATGAGTGGGTGGCGGGTGAAGTAGCTGACAGCAGCGAGGAGCGGGTGATCAAGGATGCTCACGGTACGCCGCTGAGCGATGGCGACAGCGTCACGGTGATCAAGGATCTGAAAGTGAAAGGTTCTTCGCTGGTGGTCAAGGTCGGCACCAAGGTCAAGAGCATCCGCCTGATCGACGGTGACCATGACATCGACTGCAAGATCGATGGTATCGGACCGATGAAACTGAAATCGGAATTCGTCCGCAAGGCCTGAAATCGCTGCGCAGGCGCGGATTTCGGTCGAACTTTTTTGCGGATTGGCTGTGCTGACATGGCAATCTGGGACAGGCTTGAGCTGAAACTGCCGCCACCGCTGGTGGCGCTGCTGTGTGCCTTGAGCGCCTGGGGCTTGAGCGTGAGTTTCCCGACGCTGCAGTGGGCCTGGGGCGCGCCGCGGCTGTGGCTGATGGCGGTGCTCGGTGGCGCGGGGCTGCTGCTTGATCTGAGCGCCTTGAGCGTCTTTTTGCGCATGCGTACCACGCTCAGCCCGTTTTCTCCCGCTCGTACCCGTTTCATCGTCCGCGGCGGACCTTACCGGCTGTCGCGCAATCCGATGTATCTGGGGCTGACCTGTGTGCTGAGTGCGCTGGCGGTTTACCTGGCGCATCCGCTCGCCTGGCTGGCACCGTTGCTGTTTGTCGCCTGGATCAGCCGTTTTCAGATCCGGCCGGAAGAGCGCATCCTGCTTGAGCGCTTTGGCGAGCCTTATGCGCACTACCTCAAGGCAGTGCGGCGCTGGCTATGAATGTCTGGTTCCGGGTCAGCACCGTGCTGCAGCCGGTGCTCAGGGTTTGGTCGGCTTTTCTTCGGGTTCGACTTCTTCCCAGCCGGTGATCATCGCCTTGATGTGGGCGAACACGGTGTGACCGGTGGTGGTGAGATAGACGTGGATGAAGAAGAAGGCAGTGATCAGGAAAGCGCCGAGGGTGTGGGCGACGGCGACCCATTCCAGGCTCAGATAGCGGTCGATGCCCAACTCGGCCCAGCTGCCATAGAACAGATAGAGCAGGCCGGAGCCCCAGATCAGCGGTGAAATCACCGCCAGCAGGGCGAGATAGGTCAGGCGCTGCAGGGGGTTGTGCTTCTGGCTGGCGGTCTTGTGGAAAGGATGGTGCTCGCCACGGAAAATGCCGTAGGTGTAGTACCGTGCCATCGCCAGCACGTTCTTCAGTGAGGGCTGATACTGGCGCCATTCACCGGTAGTAAATTGCCAGAAGATGGTGAACGCCCACAGCGTCAGCAATACCCAGGCCGCCTGGCTGTGCAGCGCCACCGCTTTCTCGAAGCCAAGCAAGTGATAGCTGCCGTGCACTTCAAAGCCGGTGATCATCATGGTGATGATCAGCAGCGCCTGCGACCAGTGCCAGAAACGCTCGTAACGCTTGTAGATGTAGATGCGCTCAGTGCTCATGGTTCAGTCCTCCTGGCGACGGCGGGTGAGGATGCGCAACAGGCCGTGGAGCAGGCCACCACCGATCGAAGCTGCGATCAGGATGCTGCCGAGGACATCGAGCCAGTCCTTGCGGTCACGCCCCGGGAGATAGAAGTCGGTCAGTTCGGCCAGCCGGCCATCGGCCGCGCGGGTATGGCATTCGGCACAGCCGACCGCTTGTTCCTTGGGCGCCACCATGTGGGTGATGAACCAGTTCATCCGCGTTTCGATGAAGTCGAATTCGCCGCTGTAAGGCAGTTCGGCGTATTCCATCCCAGCGCGGATCGCCTTGGCGAAGTCGTAGTTCTTCCACAGCGCGGTGTCGTCGTCGCCATAGACGTGATTGACCACCAGGGTCTTGTTCACCTTGTCGTAAGCCTGCTTGCCGCGCATTTCCTTGAATGGCCAGATGCGCGCCCGCGGATCGTCGTAGCCGCCTTCGACGCTGTTGAGTTCAAGCAGCTTGCTGTCGTCGATCTTGTCGAGGATGGTGACCTGATTGACGATGCCGTTGTACCACTTGTACACCGGGCGGACGTTTTCGCCGTAGGCGAAATCACCTTTCGAAGCGGAATAGCTCAGGTGGCCCTGCTCGTCCTTGACGAACAGCGGTTTGCCGTCCGCATCCATCTTGCCGGCAGTCGACCAGTCCCACAGCGTCTTGGTGGCGATGCCGCCGCGGGCAAACGCCGGGATATGGCAGCTCTGGCAGGCGACCTTGTCGACGTGATGGTTGAGCCTCGCCTGCGGGTGAGGTGCGAGACCATGACAGGATTCGCAGGTGGCGCGGTTGTGGTCGTCGTGCGGCAGGTCAAAGCCGTGGCTGTCCTTGGGGTTGGCTGCGTAACGGCTGCCGGAAGGCTGGTGGGCGTTGAAAGTGTGGCAATCCGGGCAGCCGAGATTGGCGCCATCCTTGGACATGTGCACGTCCAGACTGCGTGGAGGATCTTTCAGTGAGGAGTCGAGGTCACCGTGCTTGACCGCATCGCCGCCGCCACCGCTGAAGTGGCAGGAACCGCAGTTGGCACGCCCAGGCTTGCCGACATGCTGGGCGATGTGCGTGAGGTTGGGCGGCTGGAACAGCTTCTTGCCCGGAGGTCCTTCCATCGGCTCGTATTCACGCGCTTCATAGAGCGGGTGGCCGGCATCGGTGGGGAATTTGCGGTAGGTGCCGGTGGTGTCATGACAGGCGAGACAATCGACGCGGGTCTCGTCACTGAAGTCGAAGCGCTGGTCTTCCCAGCCATAACCGGCGTGACAGCTGGTGCAGCGTGGCTCGTTCGACAGTGGCGAACCGCAGAAGTTGTTCGCTGCCCATTTCTTGCCCAGGGTCTTGCCGGTTGCCGGGTTGATCGCTTCCCAGCTCCAGTGAATGCTGTCCATCACCTGATGGGAGGCATTGTTGTGGCAGGACAGGCAGGCTTTGGTGACTTCGGGGCCGGTCTTGAACGGCCCTTGCAGCGCTTCGAGCTTGCTGTGATCGGTGGTGGAAGCTTGGGCCTGCCGGACTGCAGCAGCCGGATCAGGGCGGTCGGCAGCTGCCAGGCTCACCAGATTCCAGCAACTGAGCACCACGGCAAACAACAGTGCGATACGCGATTTCATGTCACCTCCCAAGGCAGTCGGGAGTGCGATGTCGCAGCTCCGCCGCGTTGACGCCCGTGCTGTACAAGCAGCAGGCCGGTCTTTCTAGCTTTAGTTGTTCAATGCTAGATCAAACCGCATGCGCTTGCTGTTGATCGGTATCAAAATATCAGCAAATTTTGATGTTCCGGACGGATAGGGGCAGGCTCCTGGCGTTGTTCCTGCGGCGCTGGATGCCCGCTTTCGCGGGCATGACGGCGGTTTGGTTGCGGTTGGCTGGTTCGGTGCGGCTGGCATCGGTCCTCTTTGCACTCTTTCCAGCTGTCATCTCCGCGCAGGCGGAGGTCGAATGGATTCGGCCTTTGATCGGGATTCGGTTATCGTGTCCTGTTCATGGAGAGGCTGCAGGGGCAGCTTCGTCTGGTGGGTTTTGCAAGGAAAGACCTCATGCGCATTCTGCTCACTGGTGGTACGGGTTTGATTGGTCGGGCGCTGTGCCGATACTGGCAGCAGCAGGGGCACGAATTGTGGGTCTGGAGCCGGACGCCCGAGCGCGTGCCGAGTCTGTGCAGCGGCGCACGCGGCATTGCGCGGCTGCAGGATCTCGATGTCGCTGTCCCGCTGGATGCGGTGGTCAATCTGGCCGGGGCACCGATTGCCGACCGCCCGTGGACGGCAGCGCGGCGTGAACTGCTGTGGCAGAGCCGGGTGACGCTGACGCGCACGCTGGTCGACTGGATGGGCCAGCAAGCGACTCCGCCGCGCGTGTTGTTGTCCGGCTCGGCGGTGGGCTGGTATGGCGATCGGGGCGAGCAGCTGCTCGATGAAGACAGTGCGGCGGGCAAGGTCGATTTCGGCAGCCGTCTGTGCGTGGCCTGGGAGGAGGAAGCCGAGCGGGCGTGTGAGCTGGGCGTGCGCGTGGTACGGCTGCGCACCGCGCCAGTGCTGGCGTCGCAAGGCGGGATGTTGGGCCGGCTGTTGCTGCCGTTCCGGCTGGGATTGGGCGGTCGGCTGGGGAGTGGTCAGCAGTGGATGCCCTGGATTCATCTCGACGATGAAGTGGCGCTCATCGACTACCTGCTGCAGCACGACGATTGCAGCGGCGCGTACAACGCCTGCGCACCGGAAGCGGTGCGCAACATCGAATTCACCCGCACGCTGGCGCGCTGTCTGCACCGTCCGGCACTGCTGCCCGCACCCGCCTGGGCGCTGCGTCTGGTGCTGGGCGAGATGTCGGTGCTGCTGCTCGGTGGTCAGCGGCTGATGCCGCGCCGTGCGCAGGAGGCGGGCTTTGTCTGGCGTCACCCGAGCCTCGCTGGCGCGCTGGCGCAACTGCTCGGCAGATCATGACCTTGTGGTCAAGGGCGGCACTGAACCACCATGTTGGCGACGAAACTCTGCACCAGCTCGGCACGCTGGTTGTGGGTGTCGACGCGGATCTTGACCATGCCCCGATCCGGGCGTGAGCGCATTGCCCGTGTTTCCAGCACTTCGATCGCCAGCGACAGGATGTCATCAGGGCGAACCGGTTGCGGCCAGCGCAGGCTTTCGATGCCAGCGCCGATCAGGCCGCCGGCAGGGCGGAATTCGCTGTCGACCAGCAGGCGCATGGTGAGACTGGCAGTGTGCCAGCCGCTGGCGGCAAGGCCGCCAAACAGGCTGTCGGTCGCGGCCTGTTCATCGAGATGAAAAGGCTGGGGATCGAACTGGGCAGCGTAGCTGATGATGGCTGCGCGATCCAGGCTCAGACTTGGAGAAGCGAATTTCTGCCCGGGGGCGAGGTCTTCGAGGTACAGACTTTGACTCATCGTGGCATCCTGTGCTGATCGTATCGACCGCACTGAATCTAGCTAGTTCAGTTTTAAATAGCAACCAAAATGGATCGCCAAGCGCCCGCCATGTCTTCATCTTCCCCACGTGACAGCAATTGCGGCATCGCTCATGCGCTCGATGCTTTCGGTGATCAGTGGTCGTTGCTGATCATTCGCGATGCGTTTTTCGGCTTGCGCCGCTTCAGCGATTTTCAGCGCAATCTGGGCATTGCGCGCAACATCCTCAGCGACCGCCTGCAACGCCTGGTCGAACACGGCATCCTGCAGCGCGTCGACGCTGGCGCCAGCGGGACGCGCTTCGAATACCGTCTCAGCGAGAAAGGCGAGGATCTGCTCCCGGTACTCACCGCCTTGCGTGAATGGTCCGATCGCTGGGTGGCAGGAGAGGGGCAGGAAGCGCTCATCATCACCGAACGCGCCAGTGGCGAGCGCGTACCGCGTCTGCGCATCCTGAGTGCCGCCGGCCGCGAGTTGAAATCAGCCGATCTGCAGTCCCGCCCTGGTCCGGGGGCCGATGCCGCCATGCTGCGGCTGTTTGAATTTGCCGCACGCGCAGGCTCGCAGAGAGAGTGAAGGAAGTCGCGTTCGTTCAATCCTGCCTTGATTGGAGTGGCGATCATTTCGCGACTACGCGACTACAGATGAAATGACGGCAACCTGGCAATTGATCATTTCTACTGTGCATTGATGTTGAGTTCGGCGCTGAACACCGTACTATCGCCGCTTCTGAATTGAAAACCACGGTCGGCGGCGGTGGCGTCGTGATGATGAATCTGTCTTTTTCTGCTCCATCGGTGCGAGTCCTGTTGTTTTGTGTGCTCGCTTTCGCGTTCGCTTTGCCACGTCCCGGTCTGGCTGTGCCAGCTGCCGAGGCAGCACCCCGTCCGGCACTCACGGTCAGCGTGGCCAGCCCGCAGCGTGTTCAGCTGGCGCGGCAGTTGCTGGCCAATGGCGATATCCAGCCCTGGCAGGAGGCAAGCGTCAGCGTGCAGGCCAATGGTTTGCAGCTGGTGGAGCTGAAAGCCGAAGCCGGCGATGTGGTCAAAGTCGGTCAGTTGCTGGCGGTGCTCGATGACGCTTTGCCGCAGGCGGCTTTGGCGCAGGCGCGGGCAGCTTTGCTCGAAGCGGAAGCTGCTGCGGCCGATGCGCGTGCGCATGCCACGCGCGGGCGGGCTTTGCGTGGCGGTGGAGCGCTCAGTGCGCAGGTGCTCGATCAGCTCGAAGCGGCGGAAAAAGTTGCCGCGGCGCGTATTGCGGCAGCGCGGGCGAACCTTGCTGCACGGGAGCTCGACCTGCGTCACACCCGGATTCATGCGCCCGATGCTGGTCTGATCAGTGCGCGCAGCGCCAGCCTGGGTGAAGTGCTCAGCAGCGGCCGTGAGCTGTTCCGCCTCATTCGTCAGCAGCGGCTGGAATGGCGGGCACGCTTGACTGAGGCCGAGCTGGGCTCGGTGAGTGTCGGGGACACGGCGACGATCTTCCTTGCCGATGGCAGCAGCCTGTCGGGCAGTGTGCGCCGGCTGGCGCCAGTGGTTGATCTGCAGCGGCGTGAAGCGCTCGCCTATGTGGATTTGCCGGTGGCGGCGGCGGAAGCGGCCGGGGTGCGCGCCGGGATGTTCGCGCGGGGCGAATTTGCCACCGGCAGCGCGGAAGTGCTCACCGTGCCGCAGCAGGCGGTGGTGGTGCGCGAAGCCTTCAGCTATGTGTTTGTGCTCGGTGGCGATGAGCGGGTGCAGCTGACCAAGGTCGCCACCGGCAGCCGCGCCAATGGCCGGGTCGAAATCCGCCACGGACTGGATGAGCAGCGCCGCATCGTGGTCGATGGTGCCGGTTTCCTCAACGACGGGGATCTGGTGCGCGTGGCGCCGGCACTGCCTGCGCCAGCCGTTCGCTGAAGTTCCGATGAGCGCCCACCAAGTGCCACCGAGTCCCCACTGCTGAGTCCCCACCGAGTACCCGACATGATCAATGTCTCGACCTGGTCGATCCGCAATCCGCTGCCGGTGCTGATGTTCTTCGTCCTGCTGTGCTTTGCCGGTGTGCTCGGTTTCCGGGCGATGAAGGTGCAGCACTTTCCCGACATCGAGCTGCCGATGGTGACGGTGGCTGCGGCCTTGCCGGGGGCGACGCCATCCCAGCTGGAAAATGAGGTGGCGCGCAAGCTGGAAAACGCCATCGCCACGCTGAGCGGGCTCAAGCACATCTACACCCTGGCCCAGGATGGCAATCTGCTGATCACCACCGAATTTCGTCTGGAAAAGCCGGTGCAGGAAGCCGTCGATGACGTGCGCTCGGCGGTGGCCAGCGTGCGCGCCGACTTGCCCGCTGATCTGCTTGATCCGGTGGTGAACAAGGTCGATCTGGCCGCCAGTCCGGTGCTGGCCTTCACCATCCGCTCGCCGCGGATGGATGAAGAGGCGCTGTCGTGGTTCGTCGATGATCAGGTCGCCCGCAGCCTGCTCGCAGTGCGCGGCGTGGGAGCGGTGACGCGGGTGGGCGGTGTGAGCCGTGAGCTGCGCGTCAGCCTTGATCCGCAGCGCCTCGAAGCGCTCGGGGTGAGCGCGGCGGAGATTTCCCGTCGCTTGCGCGACATGCAGCTCGAAAGTGCCGGTGGTCGCACCGATCTGGGCGGCGCCGAACAGCCGGTGCGCCTGCTGGCGCTGGCGGCAGATGCGGCCGAGCTGGCAGCGTTCGAAGTGGTGCTCAATGATGGTCGCCGCTTGCGGTTGGACGAAGTGGCGCGCGTCGAAGACACGGTGGCGGAACGTCGCGCGGCAGCGTTTCTCGATGGCGAACCGGTGGTCGGCTTTGAGGTGGCGCGCAGCCGGGGAGAAAGCGAGGTCGAAGTCGCGGCCAGTGTGCATGCGGCGCTGGATCAGCTGCGCGCGCGGCGGCCGGATATCGAGATCAGCGAAGCGTTCAACTTCGTCACTCCGGTCGCAGAGGAATACCGTGGTTCCTTGCAGCTGCTCTATGAAGGCGCGGCGCTGGCGGTGATCGTGGTGTGGTTTTTCCTGCGCGACTGGCGCGCGACCCTGGTGGCGGCGGTGGCGTTGCCGCTGTCGGTGATTCCGGCGTTTGCCGGCATGGAATGGCTCGGTTTTTCGATCAACATCGTCACTTTGCTCGCGCTGTCGTTGGTGGTGGGGGTGCTGGTCGACGATGCGATCGTCGAAGTGGAAAACATCGTCCGCCATTTGCGCATGGGCAAGTCAGCCTATCAGGCGGCGATGGAAGCTGCGGAGGAAATCGGTCTGGCAGTGATTGCCACCACCTTCACTTTGATCGCGGTGTTCCTGCCGACCGCGTTCATGAGCGGGATTGCCGGCAAGTTCTTCCGCCAGTTCGGCTGGACGGCTTCGCTGGCGGTGTTTGCTTCACTGGTGGTGGCGCGCATGCTGACGCCGATGATGGCCGCCTATGTGATGAAAGCGGATGCCGGCGAGCGGCCGCCGCCGCGCTGGCTGGAGCATTACGAACGTTGGGTGAAAGTCTGCCTGCGTCATCGTGGCCTCACCTTGCTCGCCGCGCTCGCTTTCTTCGTTGGCTCCCTGTCACTGATTCCGCTGCTGCCGACCGGCTTCATGACTGCCGATGATAATTCGCAGACCCAGGTCTATCTCGAACTCGCGCCCGGCGTCAGTCTCGCCCAGACCATCGCGGTCGCTGAACATGCCCGCCAACGGGTGATGACTGTCGATCACGTGCGCAGCATCTACACCACGGTGGGCGGCGGCAGCGCAGGCGGTGATCCGCTCGCTGGCCTGGCCAGCGGCGAAGTGCGTCGTGCCACCCTCACCATCCAGCTCGCGCCACGTGCCGAACGGCCGGTCAAGCAGCAGATCGAGCGCGAGATCCGAGCAGTGATCGAAGACCTGCCCGGCGTGCGCAGCAAGGTCGGATTGGGCGGCACTGGCGAAAAATACATTCTGGTGCTGGCAGGTGATGAGCCGGTGGCGCTGCAGCAGGCGGCGCTCGCCGTCGAGCGCGAATTGCGTGCCTTGCCCGGCCTGGGCAGCATTGCGTCGACTGCCAGCCTGATCCGGCCGGAAATTGCCGTGCGCCCGGATTTTGCCCGCGCTGCCGAGCTGGGGGTGAGCAGCGCTGCGCTGGCGGATACTTTGCGAGTGGCGACGGTGGGCGATTACGAAGTCGGCCTTGCCAAGCTCAATCTGGCCCAGCGTCAGGTGCCGATTCGCGTCCAGCTTGACGAAAGCGCGCGCCAGCAGCTGGCGAGCCTTGAACGCCTGGCGGTGCCGGGGGCGAAAGGACCGGTGATGCTCGGCCAGGTTGCCCGGCTCGAAGTCGCTGGCGGGCCGGCGGTGATCAATCGTTATGACCGCCTGCGCAACATCAATTTCGAAATCGAACTTTCCGGAGCGCCGCTGGGTGAGGTGACCGCGACCGTCGCCGCACTGCCTTCGGTGCGCAATCTGCCGCCGGGCGTGAGCGTGGTTGAAGTGGGCGATGCCGAAGTGATGGAAGAACTGTTTTCCGGCTTCAGCCTGGCGATGCTGGTCGGCGTGCTGTGCATCTACATCGTGCTGGTATTGCTGTTCCACGATCTGCTCCATCCCTTCACCATTCTGGTGGCTTTGCCCTTGTCGCTTGGCGGCGCTTTTGTTGCTTTGCTCGCCACCCACCACGGCATCTCGATGCCGTCGCTGATCGGCCTCATCATGCTGATGGGCATCGCCACCAAGAATTCGATTC
>JAVEVA010000078.1:0-13719 GCA_034005275.1 Thauera sp.
GCGCCAGCGCATCCGGGATTCAGTCTGGAGAGGATGAAGAATCCGTGCGAGAACAATTGTTTTCTGGTTTGCCGGGAAGGTGCGAGGGCTTGTGGGGCCCGATGGCTTCCCCGGATGCGCTGGCGCTTATCCGGGCTACTCCGGAGATGTGATCAAGAGACAGCTCGCGCGAGGGGAGAGGGGTGTTGTGGTCCTGGAGGTCACGACAGCAGCATTCATGCGACTGCCTTGCCACAGCCTGCCTCCCTCCTTGCAAAATGGGCGAATTCGGGGACGGCTTGCGTCGTGTCTACTCGCTCAGCCGGCGCAGGTATTCGCGGGTGAACATCCGTTCGGGCAGCTCGCGCACGTTCATGGTTTCGTAAGTCAGCACTGAGACTTCTCCGGCTTTCAGTGCGTCTTCCATGGTGAGGCGGGTGGGGCGCAGGCGGCCGGCGAGTTCCTTGAAGTCGTCATACAGCGCGGTTTTGAGCAGGCGGCCGGACAAGGCGTAGAACTCGGCTTTCAGCGGCCGGCTGTCGCTGGCGGCGATCCAGTATTTGACCCGGGCGTAGGTCACGCTGCGATCGACGGCTTTCAGATCGAGCACAATCGTTTCTTCGTCGCCAAGCTGTTCGCGACCGGCCAGTTCCGGCTTGTAGTCGCCGGCGAAGTTGGCGCGGGCGAGGTCGCCATTGGCCACCTGACCGGTGAGGCGCTGGGCGAGTGACAGTCGCACTGGCTGTGACACGCTGGGCATGAAGACCCACAGATCGCGGCCGCGCATCAACAGCGCCTGGCCGCGTTCGGAAGCCGGCTCGGTGGTGAGCACGATGGTGTTTTCGTTGCCGCGCGACAGGATGCGGAACTTGCGCTCGTCGGTCTGCTGGCCTTTGCTCAGGTTGCGTACGGTGATTTCGGTCTGGAAGCTCTCGCGCGGGAAGCGGATGGCGTCAGCACGTGCCACCAGGGCGAGCGCTTCGTCGGCGCGGTCATTCTCCTGCGCACTGAGCTGGCCGGTGTGGAGCAGGGCGCACAGGGACAGCAGCAACAGGCTGCTCCAGCGTCGTGTTTGATTCATCGCAGTGCTCATGAATGCTATCCTCTTGGCTTCAATGATCTAATTGCAGTCATCCAGATGGCCATTGTCCGGGTTGAAAACGTCAGCAAGCATTACCGCCTCGGTGATCAGGAGGTGAAAGCGCTTACCAATGTCTCGCTTGCCATCGAGCCCGGCGTTTTTCTGGCCATTGCCGGTCCGTCCGGCAGTGGCAAGTCTACACTGCTCAACATCATTGGTTGCATCGATACGCCCAGCGCCGGACGGGTGATTGTCGATGGTCACGATGTTTCCGGCCGCACGCCCGATCAGCTGGCGGATGTGCGCGCACGCACGATCGGCTTCATCTTTCAGACTTTCAACCTGCTGCCGGTACTTTCCGCCTACGAAAACATCGAATATCCCCTGCTGCAGTTGAAGGAATTGAGCAAGGCCGAGCGTCAGGAGCGGGTTGATCACTATCTGGACATGGTCGGCCTGGGCTCATATGCCGACCATCGGCCCAACCAGCTTTCCGGTGGCCAGCGCCAGCGGGTGGCGATTGCGCGTGCGCTGGCTACACATGCCAGGATCGTGCTGGCCGATGAACCGACCGCCAACCTCGACAGCGCGACCGGCACCAGCATCCTCAAGCTGATGCGCAAGATCAACCGCGAGTCGGGCACGACCTTTGTCTTCTCCACTCATGATCGCAAGGTGATGAACATGGCTGATCGCCTGGTGCGGATTGCCGATGGTGCGATTACTGCGCTGGGCGTGCGCACGGGGCGTGAATGGACTTTTGTGCAGGACAGTCGCCTCACTGGCGAGCTGGATCCAGAGGTTTAGGAGCTTTCCATGTCTTTGATTGCCAACTTGCACTCTTCCCGCCCGCTGCGCGCGCTGGCGCTGGTTTGCGGCCTGCTGTGTGCTCCGCTGCCGGCGCTGGCCGATCAACTGGACGATGTGTTGGTCGAGGATGCCGATCTCGATGCCTTGTTCGATCTCGGGCCGGCGGATGCCGCTCAAGGGCAAGCTTCCGCTGCGTCCGGCCTGCGGTTGAGCGGATATGGCGAACTGGGCGCAGCACGGACCTATGGCGACGATGCGCGCTGGTCACATCTGCGCGCGCGGCTCGAACTGGGCGCCAGCGGCAAGCTCGGCAATCGCGCACGCTGGAAACTGGTTGCTCGTGGTGACGGCGATGCCGCTTTTGATCACGAAGATCAATACTATCCGGCCGCCGTGCGCCGCGATCAACGTCGTGACGGCATCGTTCGTGAAGCCTGGGTCGATTTTGGTGCTGGCGACTGGGAGTTCCGCCTTGGCCGTCAGCACATCATCTGGGGCGAGATGGTCGGCTTCTTCTTTGCCGACGTGGTTTCTGCCCGCGACATGCGTGATTTCCTGCTGCCCGAACTGGAAACCATTCGCATCGGCCAGTGGGCAGCACGTGCTGAATATTTTGGTGAGAACAGCCATTTCGAGCTGATCTGGGTGCCGCAGCCGAGCTACGACAATATCGGCAAACCGGGCGCGGATTTCTACCACTTCCCCGGCATTCCAGCCGGTACCCGCATCAAGGAGCACAAGCCGGCGACCAGTCTGTCGAACGGCAACTGGGGTGCGCGTTATTCACAGCTGATCAATGGCTGGGATCTGAGCGCCTTCTACTACCGCAGCAGCGACATCACGCCGACGCTGGCTTTCAATCCGCAGGCGATGGCGCTGGAGCTGCGCCATGACCGCATCCGCCAGTTTGGCGGTACTTTCAGCAAGGATCTCGGCAGCTTTGTCCTCAAGGGTGAAGTGGTGCACACCCATGGACGCAAGCTCAATCTCCATCAGCCCGGTGCGCTCGGGCTCAAGGCGAGCGACATGGTCGATTATGCGTTCGGCGTCGACATTCCCTATGGCGACGACTGGCGCTTCAACGTGCAGTATTTCGCCCGCTGGCTGGGCAGCCATCACCGCGACATGCTGTTCGATCGCGAGGAGCGTGGTCTGACCTTCCAGGTGGTGCGCGAACTCGGTTCGACGCTCGAACTTGAGCTGCTGGCTGCCACCAGCATCAATCGCAGCGACTACATGATCCGTCCCAAGCTGACCTGGAAATTTGCTCCCGAATGGCGCGCAGTGGCCGGTGCCGACATTTTCCACGGCCCGTCACAGGCCATGTTCGGCCGTTTTGCCGAGCAGGATCGGGTCTATCTGGAGCTCAGACGCTGGTTCTGAGGCCGGGGAGGCCGAACAGCAGCTCGCGCAGGTGCTCGCCGAGGCGTTCGAGGTCGCCGCGCGCATCAAACTGCTGATAAAGGCTGCTGGAAATGCTGCTCAGGCTGGCAGCCGGGTGCACCCCGGCGTGCGCATCGAGCAGTTGCTCGAGTTCGCTTTCGCACAGATGCATCAGCACCGCCGGCGCGCCGACGCGGGCGCAGGTCCGTTCCGGGCCAATCAGGCGATAACCCAGCTTGCGCGCATAGAAGTTGGCATGGCGGGGGTGGACTTCGATGAAGACGTCGGTGATGCGATAGATCAGTCGCGCGAGCACGTAGAGGCTTTGCAGCATGCTGACCATCAGATCGCGTGATTCGTGATCAGGATCGATCGCCAAGCGTGTAATTTCGCACACTCGCGCATCTTTTTTGCGTGTCCGGTCGATGATGTCACGATAAAGTGCGTCTGCTAGGAGACCTGTGCCCGTATCCAGCGACAAAGTGAGCGTGGCGGCAACGCTGTGCGCCTTGCAGGCGGCAACGGTGATGCTGTGCTGTCGCGGAGTCATCCAGGGGGCGAAGTTGCTGCCATCCTTGCCGTTGTAATGGAGCAGGCCGCGAGCGCGGTACATGCGCTCAACCAGCTGGTTGGCCTGTGCCATGAGGGCGTCGGTGCTGTTGGTGAAGCGGATCTCGTAACCGTTGCGGGCGGGCAGGGCGCGGGTGCAGGTGCGCAGGTCGATCCCGGGGAGCGACTGCGGAAGATGAGATGGTGGCTGGAAGCGTGTCGGGTTTTCCATGCTTGCGATCATGTCTCTCCGGTCTGCGTGCGTCGCCGGCGAGCGGAGTTTGGCCCAGAGTTGGTGGCGGGTTGACCTCGGTTGCAGCTCAGCTGGTCCGGTCCTGGCTTGATCCTGGTTTGATCCTGGCTCTGTCGGTTCAGTCTGGCATTCGGCCTTCCTGCTGCGGTCATGCTGTCACGATTTGCCGTCATGGTCCTCGCCGCAGGGCGAATTGAGCGCAGTTTTCAGTGTTCAGGCGGCTTCCTGAAGCTGAAAGATGCGCTGTCGTGATGATTTTGGCACTGCTTAATGTCTCGTCACGTCGTATCATAATGGACTGTGAATCCTGAGGGCAGATGACATGAGACAAAACTTTGCAGGAATGTATCGTCGCGTGCTGAAACTGGTCTTGCTGTTTGTTGCCGGCGGACTGCTTGCCGCGTGTGCTTCCTCCTATCCGCCTGCGCCGACGGTGGCGGCTGATGCCGAATACAACTACGTGATCGGCCCCGGTGACAGTGTCAATATCGTCGTCTGGCGCAATCCCGAGCTGTCGATGTCGGTGCCGGTCCGCCCTGATGGCAAGATCACCACCCCGCTGGTCGAAGACCTGCCGGCGATGGGCAAGGATGCCAGCACCCTGGCACGCGACATCGAAGAGGAGCTGGGCAAGTTCATCCGCGATCCGGTGGTGACGGTGATCGTCACCCGCTTTGTCGGCCCTTACAGCGAGCAGATCCGCGTGGTCGGTGAAGCGGCCGAGCCGCAGATCCTGCCCTACAACCAGAAGATGACCTTGCTTGACGTCATGATCGCCGTCGGTGGCATGACCGAGTTTGCCGATGGCAACAGCGCGACCATCCTGCGCACCGCGGAAGGCAACAAGCAGTACAGCGTCCGTATCCGTGATCTGATCAAGCGCGGCGATGTCTCGGCCAACGTCGAGATGCGCCCAGGCGATGTGCTGATCATTCCGCAAAGCTGGTTCTGAACCCTGTCTGCAATCTGCATGATCATCCGGGAGCTGGATTGCCGGCCCCGGATGCTTGCGCCTGACTGAAGAAATACGATGGAAGAACTTCTCACCCAGCTGCTTGGCTACCTGCGCGGAATGTGGCGTTTCCGCTGGTGGGGGCTGCTGTTTGCCTGGATCGTGGGTGCGGCGGCAGGCGTGGCGGTTTATCTGCTGCCTGATCGCTATGAATCCTCGGCCCGTATCTTCGTCGATACGCAATCGGTGTTGCGCCCGCTGATGTCCGGGCTCGCTGTCCAGCCCAACATCGATCAACAGATCACCATGCTCAGCCGCACCCTGATCAGCCGGCCCAATGTCGAAAAGCTGATCACCATGGCCGATCTCGACCTTGCGGTGCACTCGCCCGAGCAGCGTGAGCAGTTGATCAACAAGTTGCTCAAGGGTTTGCGCATCAGCTCGGCAGCAAGTACAAATCTTTACATGTTGTCGTACACGGATGAGCGACCGGATCGTGCCCAGCGCGTGGTGCAGTCGCTGATGTCACTGTTTGTCGAATCGGGTCTGGGCGGCAAGCGCCAGGATTCGGATGCGGCGCGGCGCTTCATCGAAGAGCAGATTCGCAGCTACGAAACCAAGCTGGTCGAAGCTGAAAACCGCCTGAAGGATTTCCGCCTGCGCAACATGGCCCTGCTTGGTGATGGCGGACGCGATTATGTGTCGCAGATTGCCCAGCTCAGCGCCCAGCTGCAGCAGGCTGAACTGGAACTGCGCGAAGCGGAAAATGCCCGTGACGCCATGCAACGCCAGCTGATCGGCGAAGAGCCGGTGCTGCTGCCGCAGGCGCCACCGGTGTCGAGCGTGTCGGTACCTGAAATCGACGGCCGCCTGGAAGCGCTGAAGCGCAATCTTGACGATCTGCTGCAGCGCTACACCGAGCAGCATCCCGACGTGATCGGCGCCCGGCGGGTGATCGAGGATCTGGAAGCACAGAAGGCACAGCAGATCGAAGCCATTCGTGCCGCCAGTGGTGGCAGCCAGTTCGGTGCGCTCGATGCCAACCCGGTATTCCAGCAGATGAAACTGGCGCTGGCTGAAACCGAATCGCGCGTGGCGGCGATGCGCGCACGAGTGAGCGAATATCAGCGCCGGCTCGATCAGTTGAAGGAACTGGCCAAGCGGGTGCCGGAAGTCGAAGCCGAGCTGGCCCAGCTCAACCGCGATTACAGCGTCAACCAGAAGAACTACGACAGCCTGGTGGCGCGGCGCGAATCAGCCAGCATGTCGGTCGAGATGGATGCCCAGGGTGGCGTTGCCGACTTCCGCGTGGTCGATCCGCCGACCTTGCCGAACAAGCCTTCGGCGCCCAACCGCCAGTTGCTGCTCGCCGCCGCTGCGCTGGCCGGTCTGGCGGCCGGGGTGGCGCTGACCTTCCTCATCAGTCAGCTGCGGCCGACTTTTGCCGACCCGCGCAGCCTGCGTGAAGTCACCGGTCTGCCGGTGCTCGGGGTGGTGTCGATGCTCGAAACCTCGGCGCGCAAACGCAAGCGCCGTGCGGGTCTGTTTGCTTTCGGCAGTGGCGTCGTTGCCTATGCCGCCAGCTTTGCCAGCGTTGTGCTGGCGCTCAAGCTGCTTCAGTAGTCACAAGGATTGATGTCATGAGCCTGATCGAAAAAGCCGCAAAGCGCCTCGACCAACTCAAGCAGGCCGGTGCCGATGCGCCTGCCGGCGAGAGCTTTCCGTCTGCCGTCGCCGAACGTGCCCGGCAGTCCGTCAAGCCTGCCAGGCCTGCGGAGGCGGCGGAAGAGATTCAGTCCTCGGCGGTGCCCAAGGTCGAAGCCCAGCCGGCGGCAAGGGTGGTGTCGCGGGTGGCCGAGCTGGATCTGGCGCGCATGCATGCGCTGGGCATGGTCACCCCCGATCATTCGCGCAGTCTGACTGCCGAAGAGTATCGGGTCATCAAGCGCCCGTTGCTGCGCAATGCCACTGCGAGCGGCGCAGCGAAGATCGAAGATGGCAACCTGATCATGGTGACCAGCGCGATGCCCAGCGAAGGCAAGACTTTCAATGCGATCAACCTGGCGATCAGCATGGCGATGGAACTCGACCATACCGTGCTGCTGGTCGATGCCGACGTGTCCAAGCCTTCGGTGCTGCGCCAGCTCGGGTTGCCGCCGGCCAAGGGGCTGATGGACATGCTCGCCGGTGAAATCACTGACATGAGCGATGTCCTGCTGCGCACCAACATCGAGAAGCTGAGCATCCTGCCGGCAGGTACGGTCCATAGCCGTGCCACCGAATTGCTGGCATCCGAAGCGATGACCCGCCTGCTTGAGCAGATGGCCAGTCGTTATCCCGATCGGATCATCATTTTCGATTCGCCGCCGCTGCTGGTCACTACCGAGTCGCGCGTGCTTGCCACCCACATGGGGCAGATCGTGGTGGTGGTCGAATCCGAGCGCACCAGCCACGGCACGCTCAGGCAGGCGCTGGCCACCATCGAAACCTGCCCGATCAAGCTGATGGTACTCAACAAATCGCGTGGCAAGAGCCGGGGTGGTTATGGTGGCTATGGCTACGGTTACGGCTACGGGTATGGCCACAGCGAGGCGGATCGTGACCAGGCAGCCTGAAACAAGCGGCGTTGCACCCGTCGTGCTGCGATCGGTGCTGGTGCTTGCCGCCATCGTGAGTGGGCATGCGCTGGCCCAGACCGTCGATATCACCCCACGTCTCAATCTGGGGCTGACCTGGAGTGACAATATCGACACCGATGATGAGCGCGCGCGCAAGGACTGGTTGCTCAACATCGCCCCCGGATTGAGCGTATCCCGCGCTTCCGGTCGCCTTCGTGGTCAATTTGATGCCAGCCTGCGCAGCCTGGCATATGCCAGCGAGCACGAAGAAAACGAAACTCATCTCACTTTCAGCGGCAACGGGCTGCTCGAGCTGCTGGAAGACAGCCTGTTCATCAACGCTCAGGCTTCGGTGAGCCGCAACAACACTTCCGCCTTCGGGCGACGTGCCAGCGGTGACCAGCTCAGTGCGCGCAAGGATGACGAAACCCGGGTCTGGTCGCTGGCGCCTTACTGGCAGATGCGTTTCGGTGATCGTGGCCAGGCGCGGCTTGGCTATGAGCTGCGTGCGCTCACCGGTGGCAATGACTCGCTGAGCAACACCCGCGAGCAGCGCTGGACCTTGTCGGTTGAGGATACGTCCGCGCTGCGCTTCATTGGCTGGGGCTTCAATTACCAGCACCTCGATACCCGTTACAAGGGGGATCGTGGCCGGGATGTGGCGGAAGAGATTGCCCGTGCGCTGTTGTATGTCAATCTCGATCCGCAGTACCGGCTCAAATTTTCTGCCGGCCATGAATCGAATGATTACCAGACGGCCAGACGCGAGAAGGGCAGCTTGTGGGGAGCCGGCTTCGACTGGTATCCGACCGAGCGCACCAGCCTGACCGCGATGGGCGAAAAGCGCTTTTTTGGCCATGGCTACGATGTCCAGTTCCAGCACCGTCAGGCGCGTGCCTTGTGGCAGTTTGGCGCTACCCGCCAGATTTCTTCCACGCTGCAGGAGCTGGCCGGCGGCTTTACCCTCGACCCGGTGTTCCAGGGGATTTACCAGCTGACTGACGAAACCCTGTCGGAAGCCGAACGCATGCGGCTGGCGCGTGAAGAATACGAGCGCATGGGCGGTCTTGGCGTGCGTTCCAACAGCTACTACCTGCAGCAAAGCCTGCGTGCCGGCCTGTCGTTGATCGGCGTGCGCAATACCCTCACCCTTACCGCCCAGCGCAGCGATCGTCAGCGACTCAACAACCTGCTCGGTGTTGGTGAAGGCGATGACTTTGCCCGCCATGACAATATCGACACGCGCTCGCTGGCACTGGCGCTCAGTCACCGGTTGACGCCGCTGAGCACCCTCAATCTGGCAGCCAGTTACAGCCATGCCGAAGGGCAGGGCGCCGACCGGGATGACGTCCGGCGCAATATCTACCAGCTTGGTCTCACCCGCCGCCTCAGCGCCGACACCAATCTGGGCCTGATCTACCGCCACCAAAAAGCGCGCGGCACGGACGATTACCGTGAAAATGCCGTCAGCGCCACGCTGGGCACCCGCTTCTGAGCCAATCACACGAGCGACGATGTACGAAGCTTTTTTCAAACTGAAAGCCAAGCCCTTTCAGCTCAATCCCGATCCCAGTTTCTTCTTCGGCAGCCGTGGCCACAAACGGGCGATGGCTTATCTTGAATACGGCCTGCACCAGAGTGAAGGCTTCATCGTCATCACCGGCGAGATCGGCGCCGGCAAGACCACCATCGTGCGCAACCTGCTCGAGCAGCTCGATCCGGACAAGGTGGTGGCGGCCAATCTGGTCAGCACCCAGATTGATGCCGACAATGTGCTGCGCATGGTGGCCGCCGCATTCAGTGTCCCCAGTCGCAACCTGGCCAAGGCTGATCTGCTGCTGGCGCTGGAGACTTTCCTCGTCTCGGTCGCAGCCTCGGGCAAGCGTGCGCTGCTCATCGTCGATGAGGCGCAGAACCTGACGCCAGCCGCAGTGGAAGAGCTGCGCATGTTGTCCAACTTCCAGCTGGAAGACCATGCCTTGCTGCAGAGCTTCCTGGTGGGGCAGCCCGAGTTTCGCGACATCCTGCAAAGTGCCGAAATGCAGCAGCTGCGCCAGCGGGTGATTGCCAGCTACCACCTTGGCCCGCTTGATTCGCAGGAAACCCGGGCCTACATCGAGCACCGTCTGCGCCACGTCGGCTGGCAGGATGATCCGCGCATCGATGTCAGCGCCTATGCCGGCATTTACGCCTACACCGGCGGCATTCCGCGGCGGATCAATACTTTGTGCGATCGCCTGCTGCTGGCTGCCTTCCTGTCGGAAAGTCATGTCATCTCCAGCATGAGCGTGCGCGACACCATTGCCGAGCTGAAAACCGAATTCGAGGCCCGACCTTCGGCTGCGCTTGCGGCGGGGGGAGGGGGAATGGCCCCGATGCTGGGCGAATCCGCAGTGCCGGCGTTCAGCGCAGCGGCTTTCAATGTCGACCCAGCCCGGCTGCAGGTCCCGGCAGAGCTGGTCAAGCAGGTCGCCGGTCTGGCTGCCACGGTCGACGCCCAGCGCATCGAAGCCAGACTGAGCGCACTCGAACAATCGGTATCCGCCACCTTGCAGGTGCTCAACCAGATTCTGCAGGCCGTCCAGCGCCCGCAGCCCGAAAAGGAAGAACATGATGACTGAGCTGAATCAATCCAGCGTCAACAACACTTGCGCGCCGGTGATCTGCATCGTCGGCGCCCGCCCCAACTACATGAAAGTGGCGCCGATCATCCGCGCTTTCGCCGCCCATCAACCGCCGATTCCGACCCTGCTGGTGCACACCGGCCAGCACTACGATCCGGCAATGAAAGATCGCCTGTTTGCCGACCTTGAACTGCCCGAACCGGACATCAATCTCGCAGTCGGCTCCGGCAGCCATGCGGTGCAGACTGCAGAAGTGATGAAGCGTTTCGAGCCGGTGCTCGACGAGCATGGTGCTCAGGCAGTGCTGGTGGTGGGGGACGTCAACTCGACGCTCGCCTGTGCGCTGGTGGCCAACAAGCGCCACATTCCGGTGATCCACGTCGAAGCGGGCCTGCGCAGCGGTGATCGCCGCATGCCGGAAGAAATCAACCGCATCCTGACCGACCAGCTGGCCGACATCCTGTACACCACCGAGCGCACGGCGCACGGCAATCTGGCAGCTGAAGGCATCCCCGAAGCGCGCATGGCTTTCGTTGGCAACGTGATGATCGACAGCCTGCGTGCCAGCCTGCCCAAAGCAGTGCCGGCCGCGGAACTGCTCGCCGCAGCCGGACTGGATGCCAGCCGGATCGCTGGCGGCTATGGCGTGGTCACCTTGCACCGACCGTCCAACGTCGACGAGGCGGCCACCCTGGGGCCGATCATCCGTGCCTTGCGTGAAGTCAGCAGCCAGCTGCCGCTGATCTTTGCCCTGCATCCGCGCACGCGCAACAATCTCGAACGCTTCGGCATGCTGGGCGAACTGGATGCGCCCGGCTTCCTCATCCTGCCGCCGCAAGGCTACCTGGAAATGCTCGGCCTGATGTCGGGCGCGAAAATGGTATTGACCGACTCCGGCGGCATCCAGGAAGAAACCACCGCGCTCGGTGTGCCGTGCATCACGATCCGTGACAATACCGAACGTCCAATCACCATCGATCAAGGTACTAATACCTTGGTCGGGACCGATCCTGCTGCCATCATTGCCAGTGCGGGCGAAGTGCTGGCCAATGGCGGCAAGGCCGGACGGGTGCCCGAACTGTGGGATGGTCAGGCCGCGACCCGCATTGCTGCGCATCTGCATGACTGGTTGCAGCGCAATGCAGCGGTTTGAACACGAGGGCGTGCCGCCGCGCCCCGGAACTGTCAAGGAGTCATCAGGAGCACCATGAGCAACACGATCACCAATGCCTTCACCTGCGATGTCGAAGATTATTTCCAGGTTTCCGCGCTGGCCGAACATTTTCCGCGCGCGAGCTGGGAGCAGGTGGACTGCAGGGTGGAAGCCAATGTCGACCGCATCCTCGAAATGATGGCCAGGCATCAGGCCAAAGGCACTTTCTTCACCCTCGGCTGGCTGGCCGAACGCTATCCGGCGATGGTGCGCCGGATCGCCGCCGCCGGCCATGAAGTCGCCAGCCATGGTTACAGTCACGAACGTGCCAGCGACATGAATCCGCGCAGCTTCAGCGCCGATATCCGCCTTGCCAAGGCGGTGCTCGAAGACATCACCGGCGAAGAAGTCAGCGGCTATCGCGCACCGAGTTTCTCTATCGGTGAAGGCAATCTGTGGGCACACGACTGCATTGCCGAAGCCGGCTACGCCTACAGCTCCAGTGTCTATCCGGTCAAGCACGACCACTACGGCATTCCCGATGCGCCGCGCTTTGCCTGGCGGCTGGCCAATGGCCTGCTCGAAGTGCCGGTGACCACCAACCGCTTTCTCGGCCGCAACTGGCCGGCCGGCGGAGGCGGCTTCTTCCGCCTGTTGCCCTATCCGGTGTCGCGCTGGCAGATTGCCCGTGTGAACGCCAAGGATCGCCAGCCCGGCATCTTCTATTTTCACCCGTGGGAAATCGATCCCGAGCAACCACGAGTCAAGGAAGCGAGCGCCAAAACCCGTTTCCGCCATTACGTGAATCTCGAACAGACCGCGGGTCGGCTCGAACGCCTGTTGAGCGATTTCAGCTGGGGGCGGGCGGACAGCGTATTCCGTGACGCGGCTTGAGCAGGCGGAACGGCATGTCGATCACGGTTAAAACACTCACTCCGCAGCAGGCGGCGCGCTGGGATGCCTTTGTAAACGCCTGCCCGCAAGCGACTTTCTTCCACCTCTCGGCCTGGGAAGGCATCGTGCGCGAAGTCTTCCGCCACCGCACTTTCTTCCTCTATGCCGAGCGCGACGGCGAAATCGTCGCCGTGCTGCCGCTGGCTGAAGTCAACAGCCGGCTGTTCGGCCATTCACTCAGCTCGCTGCCGTTCTGCGTCTATGGCGGCATTGCCGCTGCAGAAGAAGAGAGCGAGGCCATCAGCGCCCTGGAAGCGGAAGCCGATGCGCTGGCAGGCAAGCTGGGCGTCGAACACCTCGAATACCGCAATCTTGTCCCCCGACATGACGACTGGCCGCGTCAGCACGAGCTCTACGTTACTTTCCGCAAGGAAATCCTCCCCGAAGTCGAAGCCAACATGCTCGCCATTCCGCGCAAGCAGCGGGCGATGGTGCGCAAGGGGATCAAGAACAATCTCGTCAGCCACATCGACGCCAACGTCGACCGTTTTTTCAGCCTCTACGCTGACAACGTGCTCCGTCATGGCACGCCGGCGCTGCCGAAGAAATTCTTCCAGCGCCTGAAAGCAGTTTTTGGCGAACAGTGCGAAGTGCTCACCGTCACCGATGCCGATGGCCGCCTGCTGTCGAGCGTGCTCAGCTTCTATTTCCGTGACGAAGTGCTGCCTTACTACGCGGGCGACGACACCGGCGCGCGCAACCTGGCCGCCAATGATTTCAAATACTGGGAGCTGATGCGCCGCGCCTGCGAACGCGGCTGCAAACTGTTCGACTACGGCCGCAGCAAGGTCGGCACCGGACCATGGAGTTTCAAGAAGAACTGGGGTTTCGAGCCGCAGCCGCTGTCCTACGAGTTCCGTCTCTACAAGCGTGACGCCATCCCGGAAAACAATCCGAACAATCCCAAGTTCCGCATCTTCATTGCTGCGTGGAAAAAACTGCCAATCGGCGTCGCCAACTTCATCGGGCCGCACATCGTGCGCAATCTGGGCTGAGGGCGGCGCGATGGAGACCGAACGTTCGCTGCTGCCACCGCTGCTCTATCTGGTACATCGCATTCCCTATCCGCCCAACAAGGGCGACAAGGTGCGTTCCTTCAACATCCTGCGCAAACTCGCCCAGCATCATCGGGTGTATCTGGGCACTTTCGTCGATCATCCCGATGATCAGCAGCATGTTGCGCGGCTGGGCGAATGGTGTGAGGACGTCTGCGCACTGGAACTCAAGCCCTTGCTGGCGCGTATCGGCAGCCTGCGCGGCCTGCTCAGCGGCGAAGCGCTCAGTCTGCCGTATTACCGCAGCGCAGCCTTGCGGGAGTGGATCGAACGCACGGTAGCCCGCGCCGGCATCCGTCAGGCGGTGG
>JAVEVA010000079.1:0-13618 GCA_034005275.1 Thauera sp.
CCCATCGCCTTCACCGCAGCAAGGGTGGCGCGCTGCAGTTCCAGACCCTGAATCGACATCTGCAGCATGTTGAGATTCATCTTCAGCCAGCCTTCGACCGCTTTCATGTCGGTGATGCGCTTGTCCAGCTCATCGACATCCAGCGTCGGCGTCACCATCCCGGGCAGCGAAAAACCCATGTTGTTCCACATCCCGCGGACGAACTCCAGGGGGTCTTGTGCATTCTGATCCTGCGCCATGGGCAACTCCTGAAAAAAGCTGGAAAGTGAGCCTCATCTTAGCGCAATCAACCCGGCCGTGCTGCCTTCTTTCCCCGTCCTCGCAGCCCGACCCGTACATTCCGCCACCCCGACGAGACTTCGCCGGGGCGACCCTCGTGGTCGTCCTGCGGTCGCCCTGTGGTCGCCCTGTCCGCTCAGGGCAAGCTGCGTACGCCGCTGCTGAAACGCAGCGGACGATCGGCGTCGGCCAGCGGCTCGACTTCGCTCAGTGCCTGCAGGCTGTGGTCCTCGTCCTGCTCCAGTTCGTGATCTTCCTCTTGCGGCTCGGCAAGATCGATCTCGAGCACATGCAGGATCTGGCGGGCAAAGGCGCGGCAGGCGTTGGCCAGCGGGGTCGGCAGCTGATCGGGAATCTGCTTGTGCAGCAGCAGCTTCGACGCCGACAGCGCATTGACCGGGCGCAGCAGGCGATGACGGTAATCCCCCATCAACTGGGCGACGTTGCGATCCGCCGCTTCGCGCTGCCAGGCATTGGTCGGCCATTGCGAAGGCAGGGCGTAGGCGCGCGGAAACATCTCCAGGTCGCGAATGACGGTGCGGATGTCCTCGTGGGACTCGCGAAACGGCAGCAGGACGATGTCGGCCAGCGGGTACAGCTTGCGGTCGACCTCGGTGCGGTTGCCGCCACCGTCGATGACGCCGATCCAGTTGTCGAGCGCCCGCAGCTTGGCCACCACCTTGTCGAGCGCTTCCGGGGTGCGCGCATCGGCGGTAATGTAGCGTCGCCCGGTGGGCAGCAGCGGTTCGCGCGCGGTATCAGTCAGTACACAAGCGGCACGCTGGCCGAGCAGTCCCAAGCCCTGGCAGAGCATGTGTGACAGGGTCGTCTTGCCCGTGCCGCCCTTGTTGCCAATCACGCAAATGATTTCAGCCATGAATCCACCCATTTCTTGCTTGCGGTCGGAAAGTGACCTCATGACAGGGATTATCCTGCCGGAGCGGTCGTGGCAAGCGGCCGATAAGCGCGCATTCCTCCCGCTATTTCTGCCGTTTCGGCACCACAGTGTGCGCCGGAATGCGGTAGACCAGCAAGCGGGTATGGCGGCGGTCATCGACCAGGATGGTCTGCTCGGGGGCAAGATCGGGAATCGCAAAGCTGTTGCTGACCAGCAGGCTGCCCGGTGCCAGCTCGGCACAGGCTTTGCGCCATACCGCCGCCATCGGCACTGGCGACAGGAAGGCGTACACCACATCGAAGCCCGCCCACGAAGGCTGGAAGAAATCGCCGCGCTCCCAGGCCAGATTCGGCTGACCCTTGGCCAGCATGCGCCCCAGCAGCCAGGGGGCAAGCGCCAGTTCGATGCCGGTGAACCGACAGTCCGGGCGTTCGGCGGCCAGTACGCGCAGCACGCTGCCGATGCCGGCGCCGATGTCGAGCAGCGCCACGGGCCGGGCGGGCAGTAATCGGGCAAGCGCTCGGGCGCTTGCCCGATTGCTCAGATAAAGCGGCACCTGGCTGCGATGGGTATGGCCATACACCAGCAGCAGGGCGAGGAAGACGAGCAGGAACCAGTGCGGTGAAATCGCCAGGCCCTGACTGAGCTTGAGACCGAGCACCAGCGCCGGCACAAAGGCAAGGTGAATCAGCAACCACCAGCGCGCACTGCCCAGCGCATGGGCGCACAGCGCGGCGACCAGCGCCTGCACCGCCAGCGCCCAGCCTGCAGCCGGCAGCAGGCCGGCATACAGCGCCAGCGCAGCGGCGGCAAGACCGGCAAGCTGGGCCGGCAGGGCGTGACGAAAAACGGACATGGCGCGGGCAGGACGAAAACAGACTGCCACTGTAATCGATTCTCCACCACCCGTAGCCCGGATAAGCGCAGCGCATCCGGGATGATTCCGCCAAAAGCCACCGCCCGGGCGGCGCATCCGGGGTGCAGCCGCGGAGAAGCGCAAAATCCAGGGCAATCACAACAATACCGCTGTCGTAACTTCCAGGGGCGGAACTCCCCCTCTCCCCTCGCGGGGAAAGTCCGCATGGCGCTTGCCCAGACGCTCTTTTTCCCCTGCGAGGCGCACCGCAGGGGCGATACTCAGCCCTTGAAGCGGGCGATCGCCTTCACTTCGACCAGAGTCTCCGGATGACCGAGTGCCGCGACGCCGACCGCCGTCCACGCTGGCAGCCCTCCGGCGAGGAAACGGGCCTTGGCGATTGCGAATGCCTCCATGTTGGCCGGGTAGCCGACGTGAAAGCTGGTCAGGTCGACAAGGTCGGCCGGTGCCAGACCATGGCTGGCCAGCACCTTGCCCAGGCCGGCGAAAGCCAGCTCGAACTGGCGGGCGGGGTCGGTCGGGGTGCTGCCATCGGCTTCGGTGCCGACCTGGCCGGAACAGAACAGCAGATCGCCGCTCCGTACGGCAAGAGAGAAACCATAGGCGGCAGCTTGTTCTTCGGTCAGCATGGTGGGCGCTCCTGTACAGGTAAAAAAGCGTAGTTGACCTCAGTTCGGCAATTAATGCAACTTATGTTGTGTTAATATTCCGGTTATGATGTCCCGCCTCCACGAGCGTCTGCGGCGGAGCAGGGTACTGCCAACTTACATACTGCCAATCAATCAAGGAAGTTCCTCATGTCTGCCGACAATCAGTTTGATTTCATCGTCATCGGTGCCGGTTCGGCCGGCTGTGTGCTGGCCAACCGCCTTTCCGCTGATCCGCGCTACCGGGTGCTGCTGATCGAAGCCGGTGGCAAGGATCGCAGTCCGCTGATCCACATTCCCGGCGGCTTCCTCGCCGTGCTGCAGACCGGCAAGCATGCCTGGTATTACCGCACCGCGCCGCAGCAACACCTCGGCGGCCGGGTGCTCAATGATGCCCGCGGCAAGGTGCTCGGCGGCAGCAGCTCGATCAACGGCATGTGCTACAGCCGGGGGGCGCGTGAAATTCTCGACGGTTGGGCTGCTGCCGGCAACCAGGGCTGGTCCTACGAGGATTTGCTGCCTTACTACCGGCGTGCAGAAGGCAACCTGCACGGTGCCGATGCCTATCACGGTGGCGATGGTCCGCTCAAGGTCACCCGCATGGGGCTCAACAACCCGGCGACCCGCGCCTGGATCGAAGCGGCACGTGATGCCGGCTATCCTTACAACGACGACCACAACGGCGCCATCGCCGAAGGTTTCGGACCGGGTGAGCACACCATCCACAAGGGGCGGCGGATGAGTACCGCAGTCACCTATCTGCGTCCGGCGCAGAAGCGCAGCAACCTTACCGTGGTCACCGGTGCCCACGTCACCCGCATCCTGTTCGACGGTCGGCGCGCCAGCGGCATCGAATACCGCCTCGATGGCAGCCTGCAGCGCGCCACTGCCCGTCGCGAAGTGGTGAGCAGCGCCGGCACTTTCCAGTCCGCCCAGCTGCTGATGCTGTCCGGGATCGGTGACCCCGAGCACCTGCGCGCGGTCGGTGTCACGCCGATGCACGAGCTGAAAGGGGTGGGGCAGAACCTGCATGACCACGTCGGCACCCAGGTGGCGATGCGCTGTCCGCAGCCGATCACCTATTACAAGTTCTTCCGCAGTCCGCTGGCGATGATCCAGGCCGGCTTGAGTTATGTGTTCACCCGCAAGGGACCGCTGGGCAACAACGGCATCGATGCGATTGCCTATCTGCGCTCCGGCGCCCCCGGTCACCAACAGCTCGACCTCAAGTACTACTTCATCCCCGCCCTGCTCATTGGTGATCCGTCGATCAAGAGCGGCCACGGCATCACCAATCTGATCATCCTCACCCGGCCGGAAAGTCGCGGTCAGCTCACCCTGGCGTCAGCCGATCCTTTTGCCCAGCCGGTGATCGACGCCAACTACCTCAGCGCCGAACGTGACGTCGACGCGCTGCGTCGCGGTATCCGCATCTCGCGCGGCATTCTCGGCGGCAAGGCCTATCAGGCCTACCGTGGTGAGGAAGTGCTGCCCGGTCCGGCGATTGATGAAGATGCGGTGATCGAGGACTTCCTGCGCCGCACGGTGGAAGTCAACTACGAAGCGGTCGGCACCTGCCGCATGGGGCCGGATGAACTGGCGGTGGTCAATGACCGCCTCGAAGTGCACGGTCTCGAAGGTCTGCGTGTCTGCGACGCTTCGGTGATGCCGCGCATCACCACTGGCGACCCCAATGCGACCATCATCGCCATCGCCGAAAAGACCGCCGAAATGATGCTGGAAAAAGCGCGTTCAGCCTGAGCAGCGGCGGCAAGGCTATCGCGTGCCCGTGGGGAGCAAGAAACTGCGGCGGCCTCGTATAATGGAGGCATCTTTCATTCACTTCCTGCGGGTATTTTCCTATGTCCATTCTCGTCTGTGGTTCGGTGGCCTACGATTCGATCATGGTGTTCCGTGATCGCTTCAAGAATCACATCCTGCCTGACCAGGTGCACATCCTCAATGTCTCCTTCCTGGTGCCGGACATGCGGCGCGAGTTCGGCGGCTGCGCGGGCAACATCGCCTATTCGCTCAAGCTGCTCGGCTCCGATCCGCTGATCATGGCCACGGTGGGAGAAGATGCCGCGCCCTATCGCTATCGTCTGCAGAAGCTCGGCCTGCGTCAGGACTATGTGCGCGAAGTCCCCGGCACCTTCACCGCCCAGGCCTTCATCACCACCGACCTCGACGACAACCAGATCACTGCTTTCCACCCGGGAGCGATGCAGCATTCCCATCTCAATGATGCCTCCACCGTCAGCGAAGCCAGGCTGGCCATCGTGTCGCCCGACGGCCGGGACGGGATGATGTATCACATGCGCGGTCTGGCCTCGGCCGGCGTCCCGTTCATCTTCGATCCCGGTCAGGCGATGCCGATCCTCAGCGCCGAAGAATTGCTCGAAGCGCTGCGCCTGGCGACCTGGTGCACGCTCAACTCCTATGAAGCCAGCCTGATGAGCGAACGCACCGGGCGCAGCGAAGCCGAGCTGGCCGCCATGGTCGATGGCCTGATCGTCACCCTCGGCGCCGAAGGCGCCCGCCTGCACCAGCAGGGCAAGGTGCAGCAGATTGCCGCCGCCCGTGCCGATGCGGTGGTCGACCCCACTGGTTGCGGCGATGCCTATCGCGCTGGTCTGCTCTATGGCCTGATCAATGATTGGGAGCTGGACAAGGCTGCCCGCCTGGCGGCCGTACTGGGCGCGATCAAGGTCGCTTATCGCGGCGGCCAGAACCACGTCCCGACGCGTGACGAAATTGCTGCGCGTTATCGTGAAGCCTTTGGAGAACAGCCATGGTAAATCCGCTTTCCTCGCGCTGGCGCGCTGGTGCGCTCGCCCTGCTTGCCGTCCTCACGCTCGGTGGCTGCGCCGCCGGCCTGGGCGGTGATGATTACTCGCGCGGCCAGGCACGGCGGGCGATGAATGTCGATTTCGGCACCGTGCAGAGCGTGCGGGTGGTGAAGATCGAAGGCACCAAGAGCCCGGTCGGCGCCGGTGCCGGCGCAGTGGTCGGCGGTGTTGCCGGCAGCACGGTCGGCGGTGGCCGCGGCTCCTCGATTGCCGCCGTGCTCGGCGCAGTGGCCGGTGGCGTCGCTGGCGCAGCAGTCGAAGAAGGCGTCACCCGCCAGACTGGCATCGAAGTCACCGTGCGCCTCGACAACGGCCAGCATCTGGCAGTCGTCCAGGCCGACGGCGGCGAAAACTTCCGTTCCGGCGAACGGGTCCGCGTCTTGCGCGACGGCGCCACCACCCGCGTCACCCGCTGACCCGGCACCGCCCCACCGCTCCGTAGGGGCGACCCTTGTGGTCGCCCTGTCCGCCCCAGCCCCGTCACCCGGGCAGGCACAAGGCCTGCCCCTACGCATCCTCGCCAGACCCGCGTCGGAACGTCCCCATTGCCGCCTGCCGCACCACCGGTTCTTGTGGTCGCGCTTCAGGGATAGAACAGATAAACCCGGTAGCCGGTCGGGGCGAGTTCTTCGGCCTGGAAGCGGATGAGGGCGCTCAGGCTGCGTCGGCTGGCGAACGCCGCAGCGTTTTCCTTTGCTGGCAGCCACTCGGCCGGGGGCAGTACACGGCGGGCGACCGGCATGTCGCGGGCGTCGGTCAGGGTGAGCTCGACATGCGGCCAGGCCTGTTCATGGTCAGCGCGATTGCTCAGGCTGAAATGGAGCCGGAAATGGCCGGGTTTGCCGGGTTCGGATTCCAGATCCGAACTTTCCAGCGCCAGCGCGCTTGCCACCCGTGCCAGCGGCACTTCGCAGCCGAGCGGCTGGCAGGCCAGTTCGAGCAGCGGCCGCAAGCCGGGCAGCTGGCGGGCGAGTTCGCCGCGATAGAGGTAAAGCAACTGGCCGGCAAGGGCCAGACCGAGCAGCACGATGCCGGTGCCGAGCAGCCATTGCGTGCTGCGACGTGGGCGAGCGGGTGGACGTCCGTAGCGCGCATCGAGTTCGTGCAGATTGACGTGGGCGGCTTGCGGCGCATCTTGTCCGTCGTCCGCTACTGGCAGTTCGCTGTCCGCGCGGCTGTCATCGACGGTGCGAGCCAGTGTGTGGCCACGATCCTCGACAGGCAGCGACGCGCCGCTCTTCTCGTCCGCGCCGAGCTCAGCGTCGCCGACTTCGGTGGCGAATCTGGCGGCCAGCTGGGTGGCGAAGTCGGACGCAGTGGCTGGCGCCCGTCCGTCGGTGCGCAGGGCGCGCTCAGGGTCGTAGGCGAAAGCCAGCTTGTCTTCGTCGAAATCATCGAGCAGTGGCGGTGCTGCTTGCGTGCTGAGTGCGACCGAGCTTCCTGACGAGGCCGCAGCGGTCGCACGACGGCCGCTGCGCACCACTTCCGGCAGCTTCGCCGGCTCGGCGGCGAGGGTTTCCGGCAGGCTGAAGTCCGGCCCCTTGTCCACACTGCTGAAAGCCGGTGCTGCTTGCGGCATTTCCAGTGCTGCTGGCAGCGGAGCAGGCTTTTCTTCGAGAATGAAGAGCTCGGCCGCTGGTGTGGCGCTCGCCTCCCGTTCAGGCGCAGCCGGCTCGGGCGGCTTCGCGCCGAGTGCATGTTCGTGGGCGTTGAAAGGATGAAAACAATGGCCGCAGCGTACCTTGCCGCCGCGTGCGGCAAGCTGTTCCGCGCTGAGGCGGAACGCCGTCTGGCAGGCTGGGCAGCGGGTCAGCATCAGGCGGGCGGGCGTTGGCCTTCAAGCCTCGCCCAGCCATCTGTGCTGGCGCCGAGCTGAAGGGAGAGATAAGGCGCCCAGGCTTCGATCACCTGTTCGGCCTGGCTGAGCAGCACGCCTGACAGCGCCACCTTGCCTCCCGGTGCGACCCGGGCAGCAATCGCCGGTGCCAGCACGCACAGCGGGTTGGTGAGGATGTTGGCCACCACCAGATCGAACACGCCTTCCACCGTGATGGTCGACAGCTGCCAGTCGATCGCCACCTCGTTGCGCTGCGCATTGCTCGCCGCCGCTTCCACCGCCTTGGGGTCGATATCGACGCCGAGAATCGGTGCTGCGCCCAGTTTGGCGGCGGCGATGGCCAGAATCCCCGAGCCGCAACCGTAGTCGAGCACGCTGCGCCCGGGGCCAGCTTCGGCGCACAGCCATTCGAGACACAGCGCGGTGGTCGGATGGGCGCCGGTGCCGAAGGCCATCCCCGGATCCAGTTCGATGTTGATCGCTGCCGGGTCCGGTGCGCGATGCCAGGACGGCACGATCCACAGTCGTTGGTTGATGCGGATCGGCTCGAACTGGCTCTGGGTGAGCTGCACCCAGTTTTCTTCCGCCACCTCGGCCAGCTGATGCGGCGGCAGGCTGTGCAGCCCGGCCGCTGCGGCGGCGCTGGCGAGCAAAGTGTCGATCGCCCGCCCATCGAGCTCGCCATCGAGCAGGGCGATCACCCGGCTGCGTTCCCACAGTGAAGTGGGCAGATGGCCGGGTTCGCCGAACTGCGGCGTTTCCGCCTCGGTGCCGGCGTCGGCATCCTCGATGCTCACCGACAGCGCGCCGGCTTCCATCAGCGCGTCGGAAAGTGCTTCAGCCTGTCCGGCCGGTGCTTCGATGCTCAGCGAATGCCACATCCGGGTGTCAGCCTCGCACTTCTTTGAGACCATCGAGCATCTGCTCGAGGTAGTGGATGCTGGTGCCGCCTTCGATGAAGCGCGGGTCCTGCATCAGGGTCTGGTGCAGGGCGACATTGGTCTTGATGCCTTCGACCAGGGTTTCGGCGAGGGCAATGCGCATGCGGCGAATCGCCTGATCGCGCGTGTCGGCGTAAGTGATCAGCTTGCCGATCATCGAATCGTAGTGGGCCGGCACGGTGTAGCCGTTATAGACGTGCGAGTCGACGCGCACTCCCGGTCCGCCCGGTGCATGCCAGCTGGTGATCCGCCCCGGTGAAGGGGTGAACTTGAACGGATCTTCCGCATTGATGCGGCATTCGATCGCATGGCCGTGAAAGTGGATGTCCTCCTGCTTGAGCCACAGCGGTTCGCCGGCCGCGACGCGGATCTGCGCCTGCACCAGATCGATGCCGGTGATGAATTCGGTCACCGGATGTTCGACCTGCAGGCGGGTGTTCATCTCGATGAAATAGAACTCGCCGTTTTCGTAGAGGAACTCGAAAGTGCCGGCGCCACGGTAGCCGATCTGGCGGCAGGCTTCGGCGCAGCGTTCGCCGATGCGGGCGATGTCGGCGCGGGCGATGCCGGGCGCGGGCGCTTCCTCGATCACCTTCTGGTGACGGCGCTGCATCGAGCAGTCACGTTCTCCGAGATAGACCGCATGGCCCTGACTGTCGGCCAGAATCTGGATTTCCACATGGCGCGGATTCTCGAGGAACTTCTCCATGTAGACAGTCGGATTGCCGAAGGCCGCCTGCGCTTCGGTGCGCGTGGTGGTCACCGCATTGAGCAGCGCCGCTTCGGTGTGCACCACCCGCATGCCGCGACCGCCGCCGCCGCCTGCTGCCTTGATGATCACCGGATAGCCGATCTGGCGTGCAGTGCGGATGATCTCGTGCGGATCTTCGCTCAGCGCGCCTTCCGAGCCGGGCACGCAGGGCACGCCGGCTGCCTTCATCGCATCCTTGGCCGAAACCTTGTCGCCCATCAGGCGAATGGTGTCGGCGCGCGGACCGATGAACACGAAGCCGGATTGCTCCACCCGTTCGGCAAAGTCGGCGTTCTCGGACAGGAAGCCATAGCCGGGATGAATCGCCTGGGCGTCGGTGACTTCGGCGGCGGAAATGATCGCCGGAATGTTGAGATAGCTCTGGGTCGAAGAGGCCGGGCCGATGCACACCGATTCATCGGCGAGGCGGACATACTTGGCTTCGGTATCGGCTTCCGAATGGACGGCAACCACCTTGATGCCCATCTCGCGGCAGCCGCGCAGGATGCGCAGGGCGATTTCGCCCCGGTTGGCAATGAGGATCTTCTCGAACATGCGCGTTCAGCCGATGATGAACAGGGGCTGGCCGTATTCGACCGGCTGGCCGTTTTCGACCAGAATGGCTTTCACTTCGCCGGAGAACTCCGACTCGATTTCGTTCATCAGCTTCATCGCTTCGATGATGCACAGACGATCGCCATCGCTCACCATCTGACCGACTTCGACCATCGGCTTGGCGCCTGGCGCGCTGGCGCGGTAGAAAGTGCCGACCATCGGCGATTTCACCACGTCGCCGGCTGGCAGCTTGTCAGCCGGGTCTTCCGCCGGGGCTGCAGCGGCCGCTTCAACCGCCATGCTTGCCGCCGGCATCGGCATTGGTGCATAGTGGGTCACGCCCGCCGGGGCGCTCAGATGCTTGGCAATACGGACTTTTTCTTCGCCTTCGGTGACTTCGAGTTCCGAGATCCCGGACTCCTGAACGAGGTCGATGAGCTTCTTGAGCTTGCGCAAATCCATGATGGTGATTCTCCGTGCCTGGAATCAATGCCGGTCGGGCAGTTCGCAGGCGGTGCTGAAGTTGATCTTCGCCAGCACGCGCCGGGCGTGCAGACTGTCCTGATCGCCAGGCACAGGCCATGGAGTCGGCCGGAGGCGGGCAGGGCAGGCGGGGCGAAGCGGAAACAGGCCGCCAGCGTCAGGCTGGCAGCCAGAATGGGCAACGGGCAGAGCAGCGCGGCCGCCGGAGCGGCGCGCAGGCGCAGGCACGGCAAGGCGTCGCGGATGAACTGCCGGCGTGCGTGTTATGTGCTTCATGGGCGCAAGTTTGCAGTAGTTCGATACAATTTGTCCATATCTTTGTTGCAATGGACTGCGTTTCGCTCCAGTTCCGAGCGCCCGTCAAACCGGATCGATGCTCGCCAGCAGCCGGGTTTGCGCCGATTTTCAGCTTGCGTTCAGCAGGGCTTCGACCTGGGCAGCACGGGCACGGCTCTCGCTGCGACGGTTGCTGCGCTCGGCGCCGGCCGGGTAGATCGACAGCCGGACCGGACTGTCTTCCCAGTCAAAGCTCAGAATCGCTTCCGGCGCATGCGGCGCCGGCCGGCGCGGTTCGCGGTGCTGGTAGGGAATGTTGTGGTTGAGAAAGAAAATTTCCACATCCTTGGCACTTTCGGCATACAGCGCGATGTCGATCTCGGTATAGCGCCCGGCCGTGCCGTCGAGCACCGCACCGGTCAGATAAGGGCGGAAATCGGCCAGCAACTGCATCACTTCGAGCGCATGGCTGCGCATCTCCAGCAGGCGGGCTTCGTGCTCCTCATCCTGATAAAGCGTCTGCCAGGTGCGCAGCTCGGTCTCGATCTCGGCATTGGTCGGCAACACCTCATTGCCGGGCACGCGCAGCTGGCGCGCCGCCTTGCGCTTGGCGAAACCGAAGTCGCTGATGCCGTCTTCGGCCATCATGCGAGCGGCAAGAACGGCAATCTGGCGCCGCAGGCTGGTGGTGGAATTGGCGTAGGACATGGAGTGGGGGGTGGAGTGGGGCAGGGCGGGGTCAGGTAAAATGCCGGCCAATTTTACCCGAACAGTTTTCATCTTGCGGCCTCGGCCGTCTCAGGACCGGTTTTCATGCACATTCATATTCTCGGCATCTGCGGCACTTTCATGGGTGGGCTGGCGCTGCTCGCCCGGGCAGCCGGCCATCGCGTCACCGGCTGTGATGCCAACGTCTATCCGCCGATGAGCACCCAGCTCGAAGAGCAGGGCATTGAGCTCATCGAAGGCTATGCTGCCGGCCAGCTTGCCACCCCGGGCTTTGCGCCCGACATGTTCGTCATCGGCAACGCGGTCTCGCGCGGCAATCCGTTGCTCGAGGCCATCCTTGATCGCGGTCTGCCCTATGTTTCCGGTCCGCAGTGGCTCGCCGAACACATCCTCGCCGGGCGCTGGGTGCTGGCGGTGGCCGGCACCCATGGCAAGACCACCACCACTGCGCTGCTGGCCTGGATGCTGGAAGACGCCGGTCTGCAGCCCGGCTTCCTCATCGGCGGCGTGGCGGAAAATTTCGGTATTTCCGCCCGGCTCGGCGCATCGCCGTTCTTCGTCATCGAAGCCGATGAATACGACACCGCCTTCTGCGACAAGCGTTCCAAGTTCGTCCATTACCGCCCGCGCACTGCGATCCTCAACAACCTCGAATTCGACCACGCCGACATCTTTGCCGACCTGGCGGCGATCGAAACCCAGTTCCATCATCTGGTGCGCACCGTTCCTGCCAGCGGCCGCCTCATCGTCAATCGCCGCGAAGCGAGCCTCGCCCGAGTGCTCGAACGTGGCTGCTGGTCGGAGCAGGAGTTTTTCAACGATTCCGCGCAGTGGAGCGTGAGCAGCGGTCGCTCCGACGCGGAAGCGGTGTTCAGCCTCGCCGGCGAGGAACTGGGGCGGGTGGAATTGCCGATGGCCGGCAGCCACAACCGCGAAAACGCGCTCGCTGCGCTCGCTGCCGCGCGCCATGTCGGCGTGCCGCCGGCGCAAGCGATCGACAGCCTGCGCCGTTTCCGCGGCATCAAGCGCCGGCTCGAACTGCGCGGTTGCGTGCGCGGCGTGCGCGTCTACGACGATTTCGCCCACCATCCGACTGCGATCGCGCTCACCGTCGGTGGTCTGCGCCGCCGCGAACCCGGCGGGCGCATCCTTGCGGTGCTCGAACCGCGCTCCAACACCATGAAGCTCGGCGTGATGAAAGCCCAGCTGCCTGCCAGCCTCGCCGAAGCCGATGCCGTGTTCTGCTACGTCAACCAGCTCGGCTGGGATGTCGCCGCCGCGCTTGCGCCGCTCGGCGTCCGCGCCCACTGCGACGATCAGCTCGACCGCCTCGTCGCCACCATCGTCGCCAGCGCCGTCGACGGCGACCACATCCTCGTCATGAGCAACGGCGGCTTTGGCGGCATCCACCAGAAATTGCTCGACGCCCTGGGCCGTTAACGTGAAAGAGCCGACTTCGTAGCCCGGATAAGCGCAGCGCATCCGGGATGGGTATGGCAAAAAATCATGATTTCATCCGGCTGCCAGAGGGCAGTCCCATCGCCATTCTGAGGGACGAAACGTGATTCTCCCCGGATGCGCTGGCGCTTATCCGGGCTACGCATCGTGCACCGGTCCTCGTTTTCAGTCTCTTCCATGCTCAGGGGTGGAGACGGCGCACCATGGCGTTAGTGCCGGGCGCTGCTGGCTGCTCGTGAAAGAGCCGACTTCGTAGCTCGGATAAGCGCAGCGCATCCGGGATGGGTATGGCAAAAAATCATGATTTCATCCGGCTGCCAGAGGGGAGTCCCATCGCCACTCTGAGGGATGAAACGTGATTCTCCCCGGATGCGCTGCGCTTATCCGGGCTACGCATCGTGCACCGGTCCTCGTTTTCAGTCTCTTTCATGCTCAGGGGTGGAGACGGCGCACCATGGGCGTTAGTGCCGGGCGCTGCTGGCTGCTCACACCACCACCTCACGCCACCACCTTCACCTTGCCTCCGGTCACCGTGCGCAGATGTTCGGCAAAGCTCGCCCGCACCGCCCGCTCGCCATGCACCAGCCGCACCTCCGCTGGCAGATGGCGCATGCGGGTGATGAAACGCGTCAGATCATCACGATCCGCATGCGCCGAATATCCCGCCAGACTGTCCACCCCGGCACGAATCGGATAACGCCTGCCTTCCAGCTCGACATAGCCATCTCCCCGTGGCCCGTAAGTCTGGATCGCATGTCCCGGCGTGCCACGCGCCTGATAGCCGACCAGCAGCACATTGTGGCGGGCATCGCCCAGCATCGCTTTCAGATAGCCCACCACCCGCCCGCCGGCACACATCCCGCTGGCCGCAATCACGATCGCCGGCTCGCCGCTGCGCGCCAGCCGCTCGACATTCGCCAGATGCGCCGCATGGTCATCAATCGCCTGCAACTGGGCAAAATCCAGCGGCTGGCGCCCGCTGCGCACCCGCGCCTTCGCTTCCGCATCCCAGAACGGCTGCAGCTCGCGGTACAGCGC
>JAVEVA010000080.1:0-13413 GCA_034005275.1 Thauera sp.
GTCAGCCTCATGCTCGCCTTGCTGCGCAAACGGATGGCCGAAACCGATGCCAGTGGCGGCGAGACCCGGCTGGTGCTCACCCGTGGCGAGATTGCCGAGCTGATGCAGGTCTTCCTGCCACAAGGCAGCAACGAAGCACGTCTGATCGACCAACTCGACACCACCATCGGCAAAGTGGTCGAGCTCGGCTTTCTGCGCAAACTCAAACCGGCAGCCGGCACGCTTCAGCAGCCAGCGCACTATGAAGTACGACGCATCCTGAAAGCCTTTGTCGACGCCCAGTGGCTGGCGGATTTCGATGCTCGCCTGGAAAGCTACCGCACTGCCCTGTCAGCAAGCGAAGATGGAGAGCCGTCTGCGCCATGAGCAAGGCCGCTGAACTTACCGAGCCCATGGCACCCACTGAGCTCACTGAGCACACTGAGCCTGGCGAGCAGGCCACCCCTTCGCCGGATTCACAGCAGGTCGGCTTCCGCCTGCAGCGGCTGGAAGTGCTCAATTGGGGCACTTTCGACCGCCAGGTGTGGCGCTACCAGCTGGATGGCAACAATGGTCTGCTCACTGGCGACATCGGCTCAGGCAAATCAACGCTGGTCGATGCGATCACTACCCTGCTGGTACCCGCCCAGCGCATCGCCTACAACAAGGCGGCCGGCGCAGAAAACCGCGAGCGCTCGCTACGCTCTTACGTGCTTGGTCACTACAAGAGCGAACGCAATGAAAGCACCGGCAGCTCGCGTCCGGTCGCCTTGCGTGAGCCCTCCTGCTACAGCGTCATCCTCGGCGTGTTTCACAACCCGGGCTATCAGCAGACCATTAGCTTGGCACAGGTGTTCTGGTTCCGTGATGCCCAGGGGCAACCGGAGCGCCTGTTTGTCGCCGCCGAACAGGCGTTGTCGATCACCGGCCACTTCTCGGCCTTCGGCAGCGACATCAACACCTTGCGCAAGCGATTGCGCAAACTCGGCTGCGAGCTGCACAACAGCTTTCCGCCTTATGGCGCCTGGTTCCGGCGCCGTTTCGGCATTGAACATGAACAGGCGCTTGAGTTGTTTCATCAGACCGTGTCGATGAAATCGGTCGGCAATCTCACCGACTTCGTGCGCAGCCACATGCTGGAACCGTTTGAAGTCGGCGAACGCATCGAAGCCTTGCTTGGCCATTTCAACGATCTCGACCGCGCTCATCAGGCGGTGCTGAAAGCCAAGCAGCAAATCGCCCTGCTCATCCCCTTGCTTGAAGATGGCCGGCAACATGGAGAAGTCACCACCATTGCCGCCCAGCTGAGCAGCGGTCGTGATGCCTTGCACCCTTATTTCGCCGGCCTGAAAGCAGTGCTGCTCGAACGACGACAGGAACTGCTCACGCAAGAAGCCAACCGTGTCGATGCCCACATCGAGCGCCGCAAGCTGGAGCGCAGCAACTGGCTCAAGCAGCAATCGGAACTGGAAGCGGCGATCCGGGCGCAAGGCGGCGAGCGCCTGCAGCAACTTGCCAGCGAAATCGCCCAGCTGGAAAGCGTCAAGCAACAGCGCCAGCACAAGGCGGACACCCATGCCAGGCTGCTGGCGCAAATTGGCCAGCCTTCCCCCAGCGACGAAGCCAGCTTCCTTGCCCTCCATCAGTCGATTGGCGCGCGTGCCGAAGCATTGCGTGAGCAGCTGACCGATGACGAGAACACGGAACGCGAGCAGGAATATCTGCTGCGCCAGGGGCGCGAACAACACCGCAAGCTCAGCAGCGAAATCGACAGTCTGGCGCAGCGCAAAAGCAATATCCATGCCGCCCAGATCCGCATCCGTGAAGCGCTGTGTGCCGCCCTCGATCTCGCGGAGGATGCACTGCCGTTTGCCGGCGAACTGATCCAGGTGCGGGAGGACGAGCGCGACTGGGAAGGCGTCGCCGAACGTCTGCTTCATGGCTTTGCCCTTTCCCTGCTGATACCGGAAGCGCACTACAAGGCGGCGAGCGATTGGGTCGAGCGTCAGCATCTGGGCGCGCGGCTGGTCTATTTCCACCTGCGCAGCAGCAAAACCGCGCCGCTGCCCAGCCTGCACCCGCAATCGCTGGTGCGCAAACTGCTGATCCGGCCAGACACCCCGCACTACGACTGGCTTGAACGTCAGCTGCAGCAGCGTTTCGATTTCGCCTGCTGTGAACACACCGAGCAGTTCCGTCGTGAAGTCCGCGCCATCACCCGCGCCGGTCAGCTCAAGGATCCCGGTGGTCGTCATGAAAAGGACGACCGCCACCGTCTCGACGATCGCAGCCGTTATGTACTGGGCTGGAGCAATGCCGACAAGTTGCGCACCTTGCGTGACCAGCGCAGCCGGCTCGAACAGCAACTGGGCGACATCGCGCAGCGCATCGCTGCCAGCCAGCAGCAACGCCGCCAATGCCAGGCGCAGCTCGAAGTGGTGGCCAAACTCGAAGTCTTCAGCCATTACCACGAGATCAACTGGCAGGACAGCGCACGCGAGATTGCCCGGCTGCAGACCGAGCGGGAACGCCTGAAAGCTGCTTCGGACACCTTGCGTGAACTCGAACAGCAGCTGGACAAGGTTCGCCAGCAACTGGGGCAAATCGAAGCGGATCTGGAACAGAGCGGAGAACGTCGCGGAGCGCTGCGCAACAAGCAGGAAATCACCCACACCCAGCAGACTCAGGCCCGTGAGCTGGAGCACGCCGCTGCGCTGGCGCCGACGCTGCTGGCGAGGCTGGATGACTGGCGCAAAGTCGCCCTCGGCGAACACCAGCTCAGCGTCGAATCGAGCGACAACCGCGAGCAGGAAATGCGCAGCTGGCTGCAAACGCGCATCGACAGCGAAAATCGCCGCCTGACACGGCTGAGCGAACGCATCATCAATGCGATGCGCGGTTTCAAGGAATTGTTCAAAAGCGAAACCGCTGAAATCGATGTCAGTCTCGCGGCGCTGCCAGAATTCCAACGCCTGCTCTCCAGCCTGCAGCACGATGACCTGCCCCGTTTCGAGCAGCGCTTCAAGGAACTGCTCAACGTCAACACCATCAACGAAATCGCCAATTTCAACGCCCAGCTTGCCCGCGAGCGTGAAACCATCCGCGAACGAGTCGAGGTCATCAATCATTCGCTGCAGCTGATCGACTACAGCCCCGGACGTTATATCCGCCTGCTTGCCCAGCCCACCCCGGATGCCGAAGTGCGCGACTTCCAGCAGGATCTGCGCGCCTGCACCGATGGCGCCTTGAGCGGCAGTGAAGACGAACAGTACTCGGAAGCCAAGTTCCTCCAGGTCAAAGCCATCATCGACCGTTTTCGTGGCCGTGAAGGCCTGGCCGAAACTGACCGGCGCTGGATGCGCAAAGTGACCGACGTGCGCAACTGGTTCCTGTTTTCGGCCAGCGAACGCTGGCGCGAAGACGACGCCGAATACGAACACTATGCCGATTCTGGCGGCAAATCCGGTGGCCAGAAAGAAAAACTGGCGTATACCGTGCTCGCGGCCAGCCTGGCCTATCAGTTCGGTCTGGAATGGGGCGCAGTGCGTTCGCGTTCCTTCCGCTTCGTGGTCATCGATGAAGCCTTCGGCCGGGGCTCGGATGAATCCGCCCAGTACGGCCTCGAACTGTTCCGCCAGCTCGGCCTGCAATTGCTCATCGTCACGCCGCTGCAGAAAATCCACATCATCGAGCCGTATGTCGCCAGTGTCGGTTTCGTGCACAACGAAGGCGGGCGCGAATCCCGCCTGCGCAGCCTGAGCATCGAGCAATACCACGCAGCCAAAGCTGACGCTGCCGCCCAGCCATGAAGTGGAGCCGCCCTGCCGACCTGCGTCGCCAGCTCGAACGCCTGTGGCAGCGTGGCGAGCTGCTGCGCGCTGCAGTCGCCGAGCCGCCTTCGGGCTGGCCGCTGCGTCTCAGTCTCAAATCCCCAACGGCGATTGATGTCAGCGAACATTTCGAAGCCGTGCGTCACTGGATTGCCGAGCTCGACGCCCTGCCCCGTCTGCGCATCGAATGGCGTGAACGGGCACACCGGGTTCAGGGGCGCCAGCGCCTGCCAGATGCGGTCTGGGTGGACAGCGTGGATGACGCGCTCGCCTTCCTTGGCAAAAGCGCCGAAGCCCGTCGCTTCCGCGAACTGTGGCAACAGACGGCGAGCGCCCAAGCGAGCTTGTTGCCTTTGCTGCAACACGCACCGCTGCAAATCCTCAGTCTCGCTGAACACTGGCCGCGCGTGCTGGCAGTGGTCGCCTGGCTGCAGGCGCATCCACGTCCGGACATCTACCTGCGCCAGGTCGACCTCCCCGGGGTGGACAGCAAGTTCATCGAGACTCACCGTGCGATTCTTGCCCGCTGCTTCGACCTGGTGATGCCTGCGACCAGTATTGAACACAGCGCCAGCGGCCTGGCCGGCTTTGCCCGCCGTTATGGTTTCCGGGACAAGCCTGCGCGCATCCGTCTGCGCCTGCTCGACCCGCAGCTGCCCAATCTGCCCGGCTGCAGCGGACTGTCCGATCTGACGCTGGATGGCGACAGCTTTGCCAGCCTTGCCCTGCCTGTCCGGCAGGTCTTCATCACCGAAAACGAAATCAACTTTCTCGCTTTCCCGCCACGCCACCGCGCACTGGTCATTTTCGGCGCCGGCTACGGCTGGAGCGCACTCGCTCGCGCCCACTGGCTGCAACACTGCGAGCTGCATTACTGGGGGGATATCGACACCCACGGCTTTGCCATTCTCGACCGCCTGCGTGCGCACTTTCCCGAGGTGCAGTCCTGTCTGATGGATCGCCACACCCTGTTCGCACATCAGGCTCAATGGGGCGAAGAAGTCGCCGAACAACGCCAACTCAACGACCTGCATCGCCTCAACGCCGAAGAAAGTGCGCTCTACGATGAACTGCGTCACGATCGCATCCAGCCACGGCTGCGTCTTGAACAGGAACGTATCGCTTATCGCTGGGTATGCGATGCCCTGCCTCTGCTGTCACCTCAGCGGCCAGCTGATTGACCAGGGCGACCGACATGAATGTCGTTGTTGTTTTTTTGTTCCAAACAGGGTCTGCTTGTTTCTTGTCTGAGCATATACGTCAGTAGCCCTTCAACACTCCCTGAGCACCTCGTCCATGCTCGTCGCATCCAGCAAACGCTCCGCCCAGGTATCGAGCTGCTCAGGACTGGCATGATCCAACTGCTCGCGTTGCGCCGCACTGAGCTCGCCGAAACGCTTGCCGAGCAAACGTGCAAGCACCTCAACCTTGCCTCGGCCGAGCCCTTGCTCAACCCCCCGTGCAATCCCTTTTTGAATTCCCTGCTCAATCCCTTGCTCGATACCTTGTTCAATCCCCAGCAAAATCCCCTGCTCACGACCCCGTTCAGCAGCAAGCCGTTCAATACTGGTCACGTAGCGCATGTCCGTTTCTCCTTCAATTTCAGTGATATCTTGCCATAACTGCTGCTCAAGACCTTCGGGTAGCCGCATCATCCAGTCGAGCACGGCAAACAGATCGAGAATGCGCTGACGCGACCAGCGGTGGCGGTACAACAAGCGCACCAGCGCCAGCTTGGCGCGGTAGCGTGCCTGCGGATCATGGCGGGTCTGGCGGGTGCGCAAATGTGCGGCAGTGACCAAGGCAAACGGATTCGGCTCCTCCTGCCGCTCCAGTTCAGCGACGCTGTCACGGTATTCGAGCAATTTTGCCACCGGAAATTCCAGCTCATGCCGGCAGCCCAGCACTTCAAAGCCGAACCGGACCGGTTTCCACTGCGCATCACCGTCGGCCAGCACCGCCATGCTGGCAATCGGCCGCTGGTAACGGTCGAACAGTCGGTAGTTGTAAGTGAACATGCGCTGGGCAAATTCGCGCTGGCGCTCGCCCTGTATTTCGATGTGGACGTAGATCCAGCGCAGCTCACCTTCCTTGAGCATCACCTCCACCAGTGCATCCGCCTGCCGGCGCCCCAGTTCGGCATCACGTACCACCTGGCGCAGCTCGGTGTGTTTGAACTGGTGGCCACGCCCCCAGTCGATCTGGCGATGGGCGACAGGAAAATAAAAGGCGATGAACTCCGGAAACGCATGTTCGATCGCTTCTTTCCACGGACTGTCGTATTCGTCGGCGTTGACCATGATGACGGGCTCCTCTGACGAGGATACAGAACTTCCAGATGTCATCAAAGCATAGCAGTCGACAATTTATTTGTCATTATCGATGTTCTGGCAGGTGGTATCCACAACCGTCGAGGCGATGGCAAACAAGCTGGATTCCCGCCTGAGTGGGAATGACGGAAGGAAAAGCAAGCGCTGGCTTCACTTCAGCACTCCTCCATCCTTGTTTGATGGCAGGTTTTTCGATGGCCCCGAGCCCACGACCAATCGAAAGACACTTCTTTCCTGAGCGGTCGCGCTCGGGCAAAACCGAAGCTGGTTTCATTCTTGATCAAAAACGACAGCAACATTCATGCGATTGCCCTGCCCATTGACCGGCAAAGCAGTCATCAGTATGCTTGCGCCCTTCAAGGGGAGTAGCTTTCCGCCCCGGTATCGTCATCACGGCAGCGTGGTTTTCAAACCGCCTCCCGGTACCGGGGGCAACGGCCTCGGCCGTTGCAAGCAAGACCTTGCCCTGTGGGCAAGGTCTGCGCGTCGATTTCAGCAAAGGTCTGTGTCCTGCGGGAACAGACCTTTTTTCGTTCTTGTACGGAGCATGCGATGGAATCGATTGGAACCTGGTGGTTGTGGGCGGCTTTTGCCGCCATTGTCGCGGTGATGCTGCTGATTGACCTGTTTGCCTTTGGCGGCGGCAAGCAGCACCGCGTCACGATGAAGGAAGCGGCTGCCTGGTCGCTGGTGTGGGTCAGTCTGGCGATGCTGTTTGCCGGTGGCCTGTGGTGGTATCTGGACAGCAGCCAGGGGCGGATCGTTGCCAATGAGCAGACGCTGGCTTTTGTCACCGGCTATCTGGTGGAAAAATCGCTCGCAGTCGATAACGTCTTCGTCTGGATGATGATCTTCAGCTTCTTCGCCATCCCGCTCGAACTGCAGCGCCGGGTGCTGCTGTACGGCATTGCCGGCGCAATCGTCCTGCGCACGGTGATGATTTTCGCCGGCAGCTGGCTGATCAGCGAATTTCACTGGATCCTCTACCTGTTTGGCGCCTTCCTGGTGATCACCGGGATCAAGATGGTGTGGTTTGCCGAACATGACCCGGATCTCAACAACAATCCGTTGATCCGCTGGATCCACAAGCATTACCCGGTCACCGACCAGCTCGTCGGCGAACGTTTCCTGGTCGTCCGTGATGGAGTGCGCATGATGACTCCGCTGCTGCTGGCGCTGGTGCTGGTGGAAATTTCCGATGTGATTTTCGCAGTCGACAGCATTCCGGCCATTTTCGCGATCACCACCGATCCTTTCATCGTTCTCACTTCCAATCTGTTCGCCATCCTCGGCCTGCGCGCGATGTATTTCCTGCTTGCCGATCTGGGTGATCGTTTCGAACTGCTCAAGTTCGGCCTCGCCGCCATCCTGATCTTCATTGGCGTCAAAATGCTGATCGTCGACTGGATTCAGATTCCGGTGATGGTGTCGCTGGCGGTGGTGGCGACCATCCTGGTGTGCGCGGTCTTTGCCAGCCTGTGGTATGCGGCACGCAAACGGACTGCCGCATCCTGATCGCATCGTTCTGGCGTGCAGGAGTCTGGTGGCCACCCGCCGCAGTGGCCCCAGTGCAGTGTCCACCACCTGCCGCCAATTTCGTATCCTGTCCCAACCTGGCGCCAAGGAGAATTTTTCATGAGTCTTGCCAACATCGATTTCGGCCAGCTCTACCGTGAGCATTACGCCGCTGCCGCGCGCAAGCCGAAGCCTGCCGCAGTGTGGGACAGCCGCGCAGCCGAACTGGGCAGCAGGATGGACAGCAGCAACTATGCCGATGAATTCATCCGCCGGATGAATCTCGATGGCGCCCAGTCGCTGCTTGATGTCGGCTGCGGCCCCGGCACCATCTGTCTGCCGCTTGCCAGCCAGCTGCAGCGAGTCATCGGTCTTGATTTCAGCGCTGGCATGCTCGACGCCTTGCGCGATCGGGCTGCACAACTTGGCCTGGCGCAGGTCGAAACCTTGCAGCTGGCCTGGGAAGACGACTGGTCAGCAGTACCGGTGTGCGATATCGTCGTGGCCTCGCGCTCCAGCACGGTCGCCGACATGGAAGCTGCGCTGCACAAGCTCAATGACAAGGCTCGGCAGCGCGTCTATCTGACCCATCTCGTCGGTGGCCACTTCATCGATGCCGCCGTGCTGCAGGCCATCGGCCGTGACCTGCCCTCCTTGCCGGACTCTCTCTACATCCTCAACATCCTGCACCAGATGGGCATCCATCCCCGTCTTGACTACATCGAGCAACCTGGCCGCCTCGCCGGCACGGTTGATTTCGACGACTGTGCCCGCCGCGTTGCCTGGTCGCTGGGTGAGCTCAATGCCGACGAGCTCAACGGCCTGCGCAGCTGGTATGAACGCTGCGGCGCAAAGCCGGCACCGATGCGCTGGGCATTCATTTCCTGGGACAAGGACTGAAGCGCTTGCGCCATCCTGCCATTTTGATTTGCCTGCCAAGCCATCCGTGAAACACCCAAGCCAGAACAAAGCCACCTTGATCGGACTGCTCGCGGTGCTGCTGTGGAGCGCCATCGTCGGTCTGATCCGCGAAGTCAGCAACCACTTCGGCGCCGTCGGCGGCGCTGCGCTGATCTACACCGCCGCATCGGCGCTGCTGCTCGCCACCCTGGGCTGGCCACGCCTGAGCGAATTTCCGCGCCGCTACCTGCTCTGGGGCACGCTGCTGTTCGTCAGCTATGAACTATGCCTCGCGTTGTCGATCGGTTTTGCGCAGACTCCGCGCCAGGCAATCGAAGTCGGCATGGTCAACTACCTCTGGCCGACCTTCACCATTGCCGGCGCCATCCTGTTCAACCAGCAGCGTGCCAACCTGTTGATCTACCCTGGTTTTCTGCTGTCGATGCTCGGCATCAGCTGGATTCTGGGTGGTGACCAGGGCTTCGATCTGCCGGGCATGTGGCACAACGTACAGGCCAACCCGCTCAGCTACGGCCTCGCTTTTGTCGGTGCGGTCATCTGGGCCGCCTATTGCACCGTCACCGCGCGCATCGCCAACGGCAAGAACGCCGTCACCTTGTTCTTCATCCTGGTCGCGGTCGTGCTGTGGCTGCAGTACCTGCTCACCGGCGCCCCTCCCCTGCAGTTCAGCTGGGCAGCTTCCGGCAGCCTGGCGCTGGCGGCGATTGCGATGGGGATGGGCTACGCTGCCTGGAACGTCGGCATCCTGCACGGCAAAGTGACCGTGCTCGCTGGCGCTTCCTACTTCATTCCGGTCTTTTCCGCCGCACTCGCCGCGCTGATCCTGCGCACCGCCCTGCCCTTCACCTTCTGGCAAGGCGCGCTGCTGGTCTGCGCCGGCTCCATCCTGTGCTGGCTGGCGACGCGCGGCGGGCGCTCGCCGGCTGCGGCAGAAGTCCCCGGCACAGCAGGCAGCTAGATCACCCGGTGCGGCGGGGAAACATTCATGCACGCCCTCTGCTGGCAAGGTCATGGGCGCGAGCGCTGGCCTGAGCCTGTTTGAGCAGCGCCAATAATTGCGCTTGCATGGCAGGCGGACAGTCCTGCAGCAGAGCTTGCGCCTGCGCCGCACGTTGGTGGCGCAGGTTTTGGTAAAGGGCGAGGCCGGCGTCGCTCAGACGCAGCTCGCGCACCCGGCGATCGCTCTGGCTGGTCTGACGCAGCAACCAGCTTTTGTCCTCCATGTCGGCCAACATGCGTGTGAGCTGGGCCTTGTCCATCAAGCTGCGCTCCACCAGTTCCTTTTGCGTGCACGTGTGTGAGCCAATGAGCTGCAGCAAGCGCCATTGGCCAAAGCTCAGCTGTGGCTGGCTTTGGCTCAATTCCTGCAATGTCCGAGCGCGAGAAAGCTGCAGAAGGTCGTGCAGCGTGTCGAAAATTTCTGCTGAGTGGGTGGGCAAGGTGCTCATGGCGAAATATTAGTTGACTTCATCAACAAGCTCAAGCAATCTGTTGACTTCGACAACTAATTGAAGTGAAAAAATGACCAACAACACTTCTCTCCCCTTTCAGCTCGAACGCGTGCGCCACCCGTTTGCCGCCCGCCATGTGCAATTGCTCGCACGTGAGCAGCTCAGCCCCGGTTTTGTCCGTCTGACCTTGGGCGGCCCTGAACTGGCAGGTTTTCACAGTGCCGGTTTTGATGACCATGTGAAACTGATCCTGCCGATGCCCGGACAGGAAAAGCCGAGCCTGCCGCAAATCGTCGATGGCCGTCCGCACATTGAAGGACCCAAACCGACCATGCGTGACTACACCCCGCTGCACTACGATGCCGGGCAGCAGACCCTGCTGCTGGACTTTGCCCTCCACGGCACAGGCCCGGCCGCAGACTGGGCGCGCCGCGCGTCGCTGGGTAGCTGGATCGGCCTCGCCGGCCCTCGCGGCAGCATGGTGTTCACCGGTGAAGTCGATGGACACGTTCTGTTGGGTGACGAAAGCGCCATGCCCGCCATCGAGCGCCGCCTGCAGGAACTGCCTGCCGAAGCGAAAGCCATTGTGTGCGTGCAAGTCGCCGACATGCGTGATGCTCGGGACTGGCACAGCAAGGCCACGCTGGACTGCCAATTCACCTCGTCTCTGCTCCAAAGCCTGGAAGGGCTGGATTTGCCCACCGACTCGGTCTGGGTCTGGGGCGGCGGCGAACACAGCCTGATGGCTGCCGCACGTCAGGTTCTGCTGGCCAAAGGTATCACCGGCAAGCGCCTGCGCCTGTCAGCCTACTGGAAGCGTGGCGTCGCCGATCACCATGAGGATCTGCCTGCGGCTTGAGGACGATTGTTGGCCGCCATATCTCCGTTGTCATGCTTTGTCAGCCGTAGCAAAGGTGTTTGCCGACAGGGGAAGACTTGCCATTTGATTGTCTGAGTATTCATTTTTGATTATATTGAATACATCGATTGCAAGGGGAGCCAGGCATGTCTCGGACTACGACCACAACCATGACGGTTCGCCTCAGTGGATCGCTCAGCGATTTCGTCGCCGCCAACGTCGGCGAGCATGGCAACTACGAGAACGTCAGTGAATACATGCGCGACCTGATCCGCCGTGACAAGGAGCGCAAGGAACAGCAAGCCTTCGACCGGCTGAAGGCTGAGCTCGCCCACGCGTTCGCGGCACCGGAGGCGTCCTACCGTCCTCTCACTGCGGCCGACGTGATCGCACGCAACCAGGGCTGAGGGCGTGTCCAGGATCCTGATCCAGGAAGCGGCATCCTGGCGGCTTGACGAAATTTATCGCTATACGCGCGATCGCTGGGGTACGGATCAAGCTGACCGCTTACTACGAGCGCGGACAGGATTTCTATGCAGATGGTCAGAACTACGCGCTGGCCTCACTGCTGTACACAGCTGGTCCCACGCTCTTCGGCAAGAGCACATTCAGCCATCTGCTGGCCGAGCCGACTGTGTTCGCCGTCGAGCTGCTACAGGTATTTCTTGAAACTGCCCGAAGTGAGGTTCACGGCCAGACGCCGGGATGGAGAGATTGCAGGTATGACATCGGCTCGTTCGTTGCGATGCCGATACCTTGGCGGCACCTCGGGGCTCGGTCAGCCGGGAATGCGAACTGGGCGTTGCCCGGTTTTTCGGGCGAGAGCCGGGCACTGCCCGTCATCGTGGAGCGGTATCAAAGTCCGCTTTCATACCCTTTGATGTTGTTAAACAGTGCTTTAATATGATGCCTTCCGATGAAAGCAGGCTTGCAATGAAACGCAGCACAGGCACTTACGCCATCTCCACTACGTTGGGCGAGCCGGTGCGAGCCTTCGTGCCGCATCCGCTGCCGCCCACCGAGCCCCCGTTGGCAGCGGACTCCCATACAGCCCTGAACCGCCAGGCGGAACTGGCGCTGGCTCGCTTGTCTGGCGTGTCGGGGCTGGCGCCGTCGGTGGACTGGCTGCTCTACAGCGCCGTGCGCAAGGAGGCCCTGCTCACCTCGCAGATAGAGGGGACGCAGGCCACGCTGACCGATCTTTTCGACGAGGAGGCAGGCTTCAAGGTCAGCAACACAGACGACGTGGCCGAGGTGACCAACTACCTGCGGGCATTTCGGCTGGTGCAGGAGCAGGTGCGCGACCCGAATGGCCTGCCGATCAGCGTGCGCCTGCTGTGCAATGCACACCGACTGCTGCTCGACGGCGCACGCGGCACGGGCAAGCAGCCGGGCGAGTTACGGCAATCGCAGAACTGGATCGGCGGGACACGGCCTGGCAATGCGGTGTTCGTGCCGCCCCCGCCGGAGCGGGTGCCGGAACTGCTCTCCAATTTGGAGAGGTTCATCCACGACAGACAGGACGGGCGGGACGAACTGCCGCCTTTGGTCAAGATTGCGTTGATCCATGCGCAGTTCGAGACCATCCACCCATTTCTGGACGGCAATGGGCGCATTGGGCGTTTGCTGATCGCTGCCTTGCTGGAGCACTGGCAACTGCTGAACGAACCGCTGATGTACCTCAGCGGCTACCTGAAGCAGCATCAGGCCGAGTATTACCGCCGCCTGTCGATCATCCGTACCGAGGGCGACTGGGAATCGTGGGTATCGTTCTTTCTGGAGGGTGTGGCGGTCTCGGCGGCGCAGGCCGAGCAAAGCATCATTGCTGTCGCCAGCCTGATCGCCGCCGACCGCCGCAAGCTGCTGCAATCACCCAAGGCCAATCCGGCCAGCTACCGGTTGTTCGAGCTGTTGCCGATGATGCCGCGCTTCACCGTGGAGCGCGCCCGCCAGCAGCTTCAAACCACGTTCCCGACTGCGAATGCGGCGGTGCAGATGCTGGAACAACTGGGCATCGTGGTCGAAGTGACGGGCCAGAAGAAGAACCGCAGCTACAGCTATCAAGCCTACGTTGATTTGCTGGCGCGGTAATGGAGTCCTGCGTATCGTCCAAACGCATGTTGAGGCTTCTGTACGTAGGCACGGAACCAGCCTGATCCATCGCTGAAAAATTACATTCGGTTCGCGTTGTGGGGCAAAAAGCGACACATTTCGCGAATCAATCCAGTTGGCCACTCAATATACCAGTTCGAACCGGCTGGGAGTGGATTTTGCTGGATGTCAGTGGATGAAGATTGTCTGAAAATCTTCAATCCTGACAATGACTTGCGACGTTCCCTGGCGCTCGGTGTAAGCCCCTGGAAAGTCGAAGTGGAGCGGGTGAAGGGAACAGCACCCGGTCGCTAACTCGTTTATTACGAACGTTTTTTCCGATCCAGGCGTCACGGAATGGACTCGATTGTGGACTCAAGTCTTCGGCCTGGTCAACGCAGGCCGTTGCGGGTGATCCAAAGCGAGCCAAGCACATC
>JAVEVA010000081.1:0-13246 GCA_034005275.1 Thauera sp.
GATGGCGCGGCAGTGATCGCTGACGTACAGCCAGTCACGCACGTTCTGCCCATCGCCATAGATCGGTAGCGCCTTGCCAGCGAGCGCATTGACGATCATCAGCGGAATGAGTTTTTCGGGAAACTGGTAAGGCCCGTAATTGTTGGAGCAATTGGTGGTCAGCACCGGCAAGCCGTAAGTGTGATGCCAGGCACGTACCAGATGGTCGCTGGCCGCCTTGCTTGCCGAATACGGACTATTGGGTTCATACGTTTTGGTTTCGACAAAGGCCGGATCGCTGGCTGACAGCGAGCCATACACTTCGTCGGTGCTGACATGCAGGAAGCGAAACGCGCTCCGCCCAGCTTCATCCAGACCAGCCAGATAAGCCCGACTCGCTTCCAGCAAGGTAAAAGTGCCGTCGATATTGGTGCGCATGAAGGCACCCGGGCCGTGGATGGAACGGTCGACGTGGCTTTCGGCAGCGAAATGAACGATGGCACGCGGCTGGTGGGCAGCGAGCAGCTGATCGACCAGCGCCCGGTCACAGATGTCGCCATGAACAAAGGTGTAGCGCGCATCCGCTTCCACTGCCGCGAGTGTTTCGGCATTGCCGGCATAAGTGAGCAGATCGAGATTGACCACCGCTTCGTCATTGGCCGCCAGCCAGTCAAGAATGAAATTTGCGCCAATGAAACCCGCGCCGCCGGTAACGAGGATCAAGACCTGCTCCTGCATCTGGAAACAGCGCATTATCGCATTGTCTGCGGGAAGTTCACGCCCTGGTGCATGAGCCTGGGTGGCTTGGGTGCCCGGCAACACGGCGCGATCGACGGTGAACCGCTACACTACGCGCTTTGCCTGTTTCGGCCTGCCCTGCCCGCCCCATGAATCCGCACGAATATTGCGCTGACAAGACTGCCCGTAGCGGTTCCAGCTTCCACTACAGCTTCATGTTCCTGCCGCCCGACAAACGTCAGGCGATGAATGCGCTCTATGCCTTCTGCCGTGAAGTCGACGATGTGGTCGATGAGTGCCGCGATCCTTCGCTCGCGCAGGCCACGCTCGACTGGTGGCGGCAGGAAGTGGCACGCACCTGGGCCGGCAAAGCGACCCACCCGGTCGGTCAGGCCTTGCAGGACATCATTCCGCTTTATCAGCTTGCCGAGGAGCTGTTCCTCGAAATCATCGACGGCATGGCGATGGACCTGACTCAAACCCGTTATCTCGATTTCAAGAGCCTGCAGCTGTACTGCTACCGCGTCGCCAGCGCAGTCGGGTTGTTGACGGTGGAAGTATTCGGTCATGAAGATCGCCAGACGCTGAAATACGCCCACGATCTCGGCCTTGCCCTGCAGCTGACCAACATCATCCGCGATGTCGGTGAAGATGCACGGCGCGGACGGATTTATCTGCCAGTCGATGAATTGCAGCGTTTCAATGTGCCGGCCAGGCAGATTCTCGCCGCCGAGTACAGCCCGGAGTTTGTCGAGCTGATGCGCTTCCAGGCTGAACGCGCGGAAAATTTCTACGATCAGGCACTGGCGCAATTGCCCGCCGTCGATCGCAAGGCCCAGCGTCCGGGGCTGATCATGGCGGCGATTTACCGCGCCCTGCTGCGCGAAATTGCCGCCGATGACTTCAAGGTGCTTGACCGCCGCACTTCGCTTACGCCCTTGCGCAAGGTGTGGATTGCCGGCGCCACCTGGTTCAAGGGCTGAACGGTGGCTTTTCCAGCGGTGGCGGTGATTGGCGCTGGCTATGCCGGACTGGCCTGTGCGGTCGAACTCGCCCGCGCCGGCGTGCACGTCACGGTGTTCGAACGTTCCACCATCCTTGGCGGCCGTGCCCGGCTGGTGAACAAGGAACGTGACTGGCCGATCGACAACGGTCAGCACATCCTGATTGGCGCTTATCACGAACTCACCCGTTTGCTGCGCCTCACTGGCTGTTCGGCCAAAGCCCTCAGCCAGCTGCCGCTGACCTTGCATGTTCCCGGTGAGTTGCAGCTGCAGGCCGCCGCGTTGCCGGCGCCGTTCAATCTGGCCTGGGGGCTGCTGCGCGCGCGCGGTCTCAGCCTGGCTGACCGGCTCGCCCTGCCCCGTCTGCTGCGCTGGCTGAAAGCACGAAATTTCGCGCTGGACGAGATGATGACGGTGCGTGAAATGCTGCACGCTGCCGCTCAGACCGCTCGCCTGAGCACCTTGGTGTGGGAGCCGCTCTGTCTGGCAGCGCTCAACACTCCGCCGGCCCAGGCTTCCGCACAGGTGTTTGCCAATGTGCTGCGTGACAGTCTGCTCGGTTCGGCGCGAGACAGCGAGCTGCTGCTACCGCGTATCGACCTGTCCGAGCTGTTTCCAGTGCCGGCAGCACGCTATCTCGCCGTGCGTCGGGGCAAGCTGCGCACCGGCAATGCCATCACCGCCCTTCACTATCACCAGGGCGACTTCACCCTCGACGGCGATCCGGGCAGCCAGCCCTGGCGCCAGGTGGTGATTGCCACCGCCGCACCGCACGCAGCACGCCTGCTGCACTCAACCGGCCAGTGTGCACAGCTGGCGGATGAAATTGCTGCCCTGCCCCACGAGCCGATCACCTCCGTCTATCTGGCACTGGATCCGGACTTGCGCCTGCCGGCGGCGATGATCGGTCTGTCGAGCGACCAGACCGACAACCAGACCGACGCCCCGGCGCAATGGGCTTTCGACCGCGCGCAGCTCGGTGGCCCGGCCGGGCTGATTGCCTGCGTGATCAGCGCCTGGCAGCCGGAGCCGGGTCAAAGCCATGAGGACTTGGTTGCCATCGTGCACGCCCAGCTCGAACGTCAGCTTGCGCCCCAGCTCGGGCGCAGTCTGGGCAGCTTGCGCTGGTCACAGGTGATTGTCGAAAAACGCGCCACCATCGCTTGCCACCCTGGCCTCAAACGGCCGGATATTCACACGCCTTTGCCTGGCTTGTGGCTGGCCGGCGACTACCTCGCCTCGCCTTATCCGGCCACGCTGGAATCTGCCGTGCGCTCCGGCACGCGCTGTGCGCAAGCGGTGCTTGAAACCCTCGGGTAGCCTGGCTGAATCAGTCCGCCAGCAAAGCCTGATGCTGCGCCTTCAGGGACTGCAGATCGGCAGCAGGCAGCGTCTGCCAGCGCCGGCTCAGCTGATCCATGTCGCGGGCGGCGGCGCTTGCCGGTCGCCAGCGACGGCGACATTTTTCCAGATCAAGCAAGGCCACTTCGACAACCTCTTCGTTGCGAGTGTCGGTGCCAGTGCGGACAAAAATATGTTTGGGATAGCAGCAGCCATGCTGCCAGCGCGCGCGGTGCAAGCTTGCCAGCATGCTCGCCGTCTGCGCGATCACCCTGCTGCGCAGCAACGCATCAGGGTGGGTGGCATACCACTGGTCGAGACTGACAAAGCCGGTGAGCGCTTCGGTCACCAGCAGCGCCTGCCACTCGCCCTGCTGATGACGGGCTCCGGCAAACACCAGTACCGGCACCCGGATGCCGAGCCCGGCAAGTGCCTGATAAGCATCGAGTTCGCGCAGGATGGTCGGCCGTCCGCGCGGATGACGCAGGCTGCGGTAGAGATGGCCGGTCTGACGTTTGCTGTAAAGCAGCGGACCACCTTCAACGAGCGCAGGCAGGATCTGCACACCGCTGCTGCCGCCACGCCGCTGATTGGCTTCTTCGACCCATTCGCCCTGCCGAGTCCACCAGTGATCAAAGTCGCCCTGTGCAAAGAAAGGAGCAGAAGAAGAAAGCGTACAAGAAACCTTCATACCGGACGATGGGAAAAGCTGCTGGCGGCGGGCTCGTCAGTTTAGCCGAGCACAGCGCAGCCAGGTAGAACGGCAGGGTGATCGCATGAATGCCTCCTGCATTCCTTCATCCTTCTTTGATCGCAGGCTTCTCTTGTGGTGCCGGGGCCATGTCCCGGCTTGCAGGCGCTGGTGCTGCAACGAGCGCCTGCTCGGGGCATGGCCCCGAGCCCACAACGAATCAAAAGACGCTTCTATGCGATTGCCCTGCTTTGTTACTTGCCGCTGAACTGCTTGCCGAAGGTGAACTGGGCATACGCCTGTTCGGCGACGCGGAACCACTGGAACTGGTCATTGCGGAAGCGTTTCCACGGCTCGTAGATTTTCTTGAAGTCGGGATTCTTGCTCGAAGTTTCTTCCATCACTGCGTTGGCCGCAGCAAAGCTGCCTTCCATGATGTCGCGGGAGAAGGCATGCAGCTTGGCGCCGCCCTTGATCAGCCGCCCCAGTGCCGGCGGGTTGCGCGCGTCGTAGTCGGCCATGATGCGCACGTTGGCTTCGCCAGCAGCAACTTCAAACGCCGCCTGGTAAGTTTTCGGCAACTTGTCCCACTGCGCGCGATTCACCAGGAAAGAGAACGCGGTACTGCCTTCCCACCAGCCCGGATAGTAGTAGTGCGGCGCAACCTTGTTCAGTCCGAGCTTTTCGTCATCGGCCGGACCAATCCATTCCGCCGCATCAATCGTGCCTTTTTCCAGCGCCGGATAGATGTCACCGGCAGCAATCTGCTGCGGCACCAGGCCGAGGCGCTCCAGCACGCGGCCGGCAAAGCCGCCGATGCGCATCTTGAGCCCCTTGAGATCCGCAGCCGTCTCGATCGGCTTGCGGAACCAGCCGCCCATCTGGCAACCGGAGTTGCCGGCGAGGAAGTTCACCACCCCATAGCCGGCGTAGAACTCGCGCATCGCTTCCATGCCGCCGCCGTAATACATCCAGGCGTTGTGCGCACGGGCACTCATCCCGAACGGCACTGCGCAGTCAAAGGCAAACGCTTCGTTCTTGCCGAAGAAGTAATACGGCGCGGTGTGACAGACTTCGACCGTTCCCGCCTGCACCGCATCGAGCACCTGCAGGCCGGGGACGATTTCACCAGCCGGGAAAGCACGGATGTCGAACTTGCCGTCGGTGAGCTGACGCAGTCGGTCACAGAACACTTCGGTGCCGCCGAACAGCACATCCAGCGTCTTGGGAAAACTCGATGCCAGCCGCCATTTGATGGTCGGTTCGCTCTGGGCGATTGCCGGTGCCGCCAGCACCATCCCTGAACCCGCTGCGGCGCCCAGACTGGCTTTCTTCAAAAAATCACGACGTTCCATACTGCCTCCTCCTTGAATGGTCTGCTGCCATGGAATGCGCTCGAAATGCTTTCGAGACTGGTGAAGCTCAGTGAGTATTCATTGTCATTCATCCGTGGAAAAGTTCAGCTCTCCCGGATCAAAACCGCCTGCTTCGCTGCTGTCACTGCTGAAAAAACCGGTTGCTTCGTTGTCCTGATAAGGATTGTCAAAGCCGGCATCGCCACCCGGCAGCTCGATCTGCAACGGGGTGTCTTCCATGATTTCCACCTTGTCCACCGTCACCAGCTGCGGAAAGAGGATGATGAGACCGACCATCACCAGCTGGATGATGACAAAGGGAATCGAGCCAAGGTAGATCTGGGTAGTCGTTACCGGGGCAATTTCCTGCCCGGTGACCTGATCGCGGTAACGCCGCACGGGCGCCACCGAACGCAGGTAGAACAGCGCAAAGCCGAAAGGTGGATGCATGAAGGAAGTCTGCATGTTGACCGCCAGCAGCACGCCGAACCACACCAGATCGATACCGAGCGAATCGGCCACCGGCGCCACCAGCGGCACCAGAATGAAGGCCAGCTCGAAGAAATCGAGGAAGAAGGCCAGCACGAAGAACAGCAGGTTCACTGCCAGCAGGAAGCCGACCTGGCCACCAGGCAGCGAAGTCAGCAGATCCTTGACCCACAGATCGCCATCCACACCACGGAACACCAGCCCGAACACCGTGGCACCGATGAGGATGAACATCACGAAGGACGACAGCTTGGCGGTGGATTCAATCGCCTGCAGCAGCAGCTTGCCGTTCAGCTTGCGCTTGGCCAGTGCCAGCAGCACCGCCCCGGAAGCGCCCATCGCCCCGCCTTCGGTCGGGGTGGCGATGCCAAGGAAAATGGTGCCGAGCACCAGAAAGATGAGCATCAGCGGCGGCACCAGCACCACCAGGCAACGCAGCAGCAAAGCCATGCCATGGACGCTGCGTGCCGACAGCGGCAAGGCGGGCGCCAGCTGCGGCTTGACGAGGGCGATCGCCACGACGTACAGCACGTAAAAACCGGCGAGCATGAGGCCGGGAATCATCGCCCCCAGATACATCGCCCCCACCGAGCGACCGATCTGGTCAGCCATCACGATCAGCACCAGCGAAGGCGGAATGATTTGCGCCAGCGTCCCCGAAGCGGCGATCACCCCGGTAGCGAGCGAGCGGTCATAGCCGTAGCGCAGCATGATCGGCAGCGAAATCAATCCCATCGAAATCACCGAAGCCGCCACCACCCCGGTCGTGGCCGCCAGCAACGCGCCGACCAGCACCACCGCAATCGCCAGCCCGCCACGCATCGGTCCGAACAATTGACCGATGGTGTCGAGCAGGTCTTCCGCCATCCCCGAGCGTTCGAGAATCAGCCCCATGAAGGTGAAAAAAGGGATCGCCAGCATGGTGTCATTGGCCATGATGCCGAAGATGCGATTGGGCAAAGCCTGCAGAAACTCCGGCGCAAACAGGCCCATGCCGATGCCGATCAGGGCAAACAGCAGGCCATTGGCAGCGAGGGAAAACGCCACCGGATAACCTGACAGCAGGAACACCATCAGGCAGGCGAACATGATCGGCGCCATGCTGTCGCCGATGATCGGAACCAGAAATTCGAGTGGCATCAGCAGATCCTCACACTCATCATCGTGCGTCAGGCTGGGCGTCGCCCGGGCCAGATGACGCTTCCTCATTGGCCGTGTTGCTGTTCTGCTGGCCGCCGCGCTGGAATTCGCTTGCTTCGATCATGCCGAGCAGAAAGGCGATCCGCTTGATGATTTCCGACACTCCTTGGGCAAGCAACAGAGCAAACGAAACGGGAATCAGCAGTCGAGCCGGCCACAGGATGAGGCCGCCCGCATTGGAAGACACTTCACCAGAGCGGATGGCATCAAGGGCGTAAGGGATGCCGGCCCACAGGATGAGAATGCACAGCGGCAACAGGAACAGCACGCCGCCGAGGATATCGACCCAGGCCTGTGCTCGCGGCGAGAAGCGACCGATGACCACATCAATGCGGATGTGCTCATTGCGGCGCAAGGTCCACGCTGCACCAAGCAGAAACACCGCCGAGTAGAGATACCACTGCAATTCGAGAAAGGCGTTGGAGCCGATGTTGAGCGCGTAGCGCGCCAATGCATTGAGCGTGCTGACAATCACTGCCAGCAGCACCAGCCAGGCTGCAGCGCGGCCGATCCCTTCATTGATGCGATCGACAAAACGGGCAAAAGCGAGGAGAAGCTTCACTTGGGATCCTCTTTCCGGTCGGAGTCTGAAGCAGGTCGGACAAATCAGGTCGAACATCCCTGCCTGCGAGGCCTGTCTCGGCAAAACTCTGACACAGTTTGCGAATTTGCTCAATTCGATCATTTGAAATTTTGATCAAACTTGAGCAATTCTGCCGGATGGACGACACTGCAGCAGTCGCTCATCATCCTGCCGCACGCTTGCGGCCGCCCTCAGCAGCCATGTCCACCGAACCATGCATCCTCTATCGCGTCGTTGACGGCGTCGCCGAGATTCGTCTCAACCGGCCGCAGCGTCTCAACGCCGTCATCCAGCAGCTTTATGACGAACTGAATGCTGCACTCGATCGTGCCGCAGCCGACCGCGCAGTGCGCGTTATCGTGCTCACCGGCGAAGGACGGGCTTTCTGTGTCGGCGCTGATCTGAAAGCCCATCAGGCCGGACGCACCGCTTTCGACCGTCGCCAATACCTCAAGGGCGAGCAGGATGTCTGCGCGCGCATCGTCCGCCTCAATAAGCCGGTGGTTGCCGCAGTCAATGGCTATGCGCTTGGCGCCGGCGCCGAACTGGCGCTCGCCGCAGATTTCCTGCTCATCGCCGAAGGTGCCGAGATCGGCTTCCCCGAGCTGTCGATGGGCAATTTCCTCGGTGGCGGCATCACCTGGCTGCTGCCACGGCTGGTCGGCCTGGCCAAGGCGCGCGAACTGATCTTCCTCGGCGAACGCATCGGCGCCGCAGAAGCGCTGCGCATCGGCCTCGCCAATCGCGCCCTGCCGGCGGAAGGCTTCATCGATGCTGCCCACCAGTTTGCCCGCCGCCTGACAGGCAATGCACCGTTTTCGATGGAACTCGCCAAGGAACAGCTCAATCTGTCTGCCGAGCGCACTTTCGATGCCTGCCTGCATGCCGAGCTGGAAGGGATGATGTTTACCGGCACCACCCGCGACTGGCAGGAAGGCATTGATGCGTTTGCCGAAAAACGTGCGCCGGTGTTCACAGGAGAGTGAAATGGACAACCACACTTCCGGCACAAGCACCACCGGCAAATCCAGTCCGCTGCACGACTTTCTGGCCCCCGACTCGATCGCCATCATCGGTGCTTCGCAGGATCCGACCAAGCGCGGTTACAAGGCGATTCTCGGTCTGATCAAAGGTCATTACCGCGGTCGCCTTTATCCAGTCAATCCGCGGGTGAGCGACATTCTCGGCATTCCCACCTGCGCCAGTCTGGATGATGTTCCCGGTCCGGTCGATCTCGCCATCGTGTGTACGCCGGCGGCGAGTGTGCCGGCGATCATGCTCGATTGCGCGCGCAAAGGGGTGAAAGGGGTGGCGATCCTGGCGACCGGTTTCCGTGAAACCGGCGCCGAAGGTGCGCACCTGGAGCAACAGATCCTCGATGCCGCGCGCAGTGGCGGGGTGCGCATCATCGGTCCCAACACTTCGGGCATGTTCAACCTGCACAAACAGGTCAACCCACTCGATCTGCGCAACGTCAGGCCCGGCAACATCGGCTTCATCTCGCAGTCGGGCAACATGCTGCTCGCCCTGGTGCTTGAAGCGGAATACAACGGTCAGGTCGGCTTTTCGACCTACGTCGGTCCCGGCAACCAGACCGATATCGGCTTCAATGACTATCTGCGTTATCTGGGCGAAGACGAACACACCCGCGTCGCCACGCTCTACGTCGAAGGTTTTCGCGACGGCCAGCGTTTCCTGCAGGTCGCCCGCGAAGTGACCGCGCTCAAGCCGGTGGTGGTGTATAAATCGGGCGCCACCGAAATCGGCAAGCAAAGTGCCGCTTCACACACCGGCTCGCTGGCCGGCAGCTACGAGATGACCGTCGATGTGCTCAAGCAGACCGGCGTCAGCGTGGTGCGCCATTCCGACCAGATCCTGCCGGTGGCCGAAGGACTGGCGCTGTTGCCACCGGCGCGTGGTCGCCGCGTGGCAGTGCTCGCCGATGGGGGTGGTCAGGGCACGATCACTGCTGACCGGCTCAGTGATGCCGGCCTCGAACTTGCGCCGCTGAGCGAAGCGACCCGCAAGCGTCTGGCCGAAATCCTGCTGCCGCAGGCTTCGCTGGCCAATCCGGTTGATGTCGCCGGCAGCTCGGATGCGGACCCGGAAGTGCTCGCCCGTTGCCTGGAAATTCTTGCCGATGATGAGCAGGTCGATGCCTTGATGCTGATCGGCATGTTTGGCGGCTATCACATCCGCTACGCCGAATCCCTGCTCGGTGGCGAAATGCGCGCCACCGAAGCGATGGTGGAATTGAGCCGGCGCAGCGACAAGCCGCTGGTGGTGTACAGCCTGTACACTCCGGTGAAACCCCCTGCCCTGCGCCGCATGCATGAAGCCGGCTTGCCGGTCTACAGTTCGATCGAACACGCCGTGAAGGTCTTGCAGGCACTGGCCGAACGCGGCATCTATCTGGAACATCAGTGCGGCCAGCCGCTGCAAGCCGGCGTCGACGCCAGCCCGGCGATGCAGGCGATGTTCAGTCGCGCCCAGCACGAAGGCCGTAACCCCTACGAATTCGAAGCACGCAGCCTGTTGCGCGAACACGGCGTCCAGATTGGCGACGAAAGCGTGGTCAGCGAACCCGATGAGCTGGCAGCGGCGATGGCGCACTTTGGCGAGCAGCCGCTGGTGATGAAAGTGGTGTCGAAAGACATCCTGCACAAATCCGACGCGGGCGGCGTCAAGCTCAACCTGCGTGGCGAAGCTGCCTTGCGCGAAGCTTTTGCCGAAATCATGGACAGTTGCCACGCCTATGCGCCGGACGCCGACATCCGCGGCGTGCAGCTCACGCCGATGGTCGGCAAAGGTCAGGAAATCATCATCGGCATGGTACGCGACCCGATTTTCGGCCCGGTGCTGATGTTCGGCCTCGGCGGCATTTTCGTCGAAATTCTCGAAGACGTCGCTTTCCGTGCCATTCCGCTGTCGCATCTTGATGCTGAAGCGATGGTCGAGCAACTCAAGGGGCGCAAGATCCTCAGCGGCGTGCGTGGTGCGGCCGGCGTCGACAAGACCGCACTGGTCGAACTGCTGCTCAAGGTATCGAGCATCGTCAGCGCCTACCCGCAGATCTCCGAACTCGATCTCAACCCGGTGATCGCCTACCCTGAGGGCTACGCGGTGGTCGATGCGCGCATCATCATCAACCCCAGCGTGCTCAATGACTGACCGGTGATGGAATCGTAGCCCGGTTCAGCCAGCCATCAGCGGCACATTGGTATAACCGCCATCAACGTAGATGTTCTGGCCGCTGATCCAGCTGCCCTGCTCGCTGCACAGAAAAGCGACCATGTGGGCGATATCCTCGCCGGTGCCGGCGCGGCCGAGCGGAATGAAGGCCTTGACCAGGCCTTGCCAGGCTTCCTCACGCCCCATGTCGTCCAGCCGACTGGTGTCGATGAGGCCGGGGCAGACGCCGTTGACACGAATGCCGTATTGACCGAGCTCGCCGGCCAGAATGGTCGTCAGACCGTTGATCGCCAGCTTGGAGCTCGCATACGCCGCAGTACCGGCGGCGAGCAGGCGGGTGCCGAGGGTGGAGATATTGATGATCGCTCCACCGGCGCCGCTGTCAGCCATCGGCCGCGCAAAAGCGCGCGCCATGTAGAAGCTGCCGTTCAGATTGGTGTCGATCACCCGCTCCCATTCACTCACCGGCAGCTTGAGCACGTGCTGGCGATCGGCACCGCGGGTCGACCCGGCGTTGTTGATGAGGAAATCGATCCGCCCCATCTCCGCGACCACCCGGTCAGCGAGCGCCTCCACGGCCGCCGCATCGCTGACATCGGAGACCACCGTCAGCGCACGCCGGCCAAGAGCGCGGACCTCATCGGCCACGGATTCGATGTCACGCCAGCCGGCGGCCCGCTCGTCAGCCGGATACTGGCTCATTGGCTTGCCGGTTCCGGTGAGCACCAGATCACAGCCCGCGCGTGCGAGGGCAAGCGCAATTGGCCGGCCAATGCTGCGCATACGCCCGGCGCCTGTCACCAGCGCCACTTTGCCGTCAAAACCGGTCAGTTCCAGACCCATGTTGTCTTCCTCCTGATGTGGGGCCAGTGTGCAGACACTGGCTGTTGTTTGTGTTCAATTTTGCGAAAACGAGCAGGCGGTGGGGAAAAATTCGTCCAAACTGGATCACAGAGCTGATCTCGGGATGTCACCGCCGGATTATCGGCCCGCGAGGACGCCGGGCGCATCAGCGCCGACGGCGGAATACCAGCCGCTCGGCGCTTGAAGCCGCCGGCTCGTACAGATAGCCTTCGGCAGCAAAGGCTCTCACCCCTTCTTCGTCCTTGACGCGCTGCTGGATCAGATGGCGGGCCATCAGCCCGCGCGCGCGCTTGGCGTGAAAGCTGATCACCTTGTAACGATCGGTTTTCCAGTCCTCGAAACGGACTTCGAGCAGCCGTCCCTGCAAACGATGCGGCTGGACGGACTTGAAATACTCTTCCGAAGCCAGATTGAGCAGCAGCCCTTCACCGCCCTGCGCCCGGTCGGCCTGCAACAGCCGATTGAGCTGGTCGGTGATGCGGTCGCCCCAGAACTCGTACAGATTGCGGCCGCGCGCGGTGCTCAGCCGGGTGCCCATTTCGAGACGATAAGCCTGCATCAGATCAAGCGGACGCAGCACGCCGTACAGGCCGGAGAGAATGCGCAGATGATCCTGTGCCCACAGCAGCTCGGTTTCGCTGAGCGAAGCGGCGTCGAGACCTTCGTAAACATCGCCGTTGAAAGCCAGCACTGCCTGCTTGGCATTGTCCAGCGTGAACGGCGGCGCCCAGGCTTCGAAACGGGCGGCATTGAGGCTGGCGAGCTTGTCCGACAGCGACATCAGCTCGGCCACTTGCGCCGGCGAGTAGTTGCGCAGCACGCTGATCAGCTCGGTTGCTTCGGCCAGCAGATCGGGCTGGCTGTACTGAGCGGTGGCGGGCGGAGTGTCGTAATCGAGCGCCTTTGCCGGCGACAGGACAAAAATCATGGCAGCAAACTTCCTCAACTGACGGGAAACGGCATTCTAGCAGCCCGCTTCGCCCGTGACGCCCGGCTGGCGGCACACTACCAGGCGCCACGCTGCTCGGGAATGTAGCGAATCAACACCATCGCAACGAGACGGATCAGCGCCAGCGTGGCGTAGATCCAGCCCAGCACAGCGCCGACCTCCTGCTGATGAGCAAGAATCGCAGTGACCACCGACACCATGGTGATCGAGCCGATCTGCAGCGACAAGGTGCGCAAGGCAGCGATCATCGACGCTGACTCCGGCGCCAGCTGCAGGCCGGCATTGCGCATCGCCGGATTGATCGCGCCATTGCCGGCCCCCACCAGAAAGGTCGCACTTGCCAGCCACATCCAGGGCGAAAGACCGAACTGCGGCGGCAAGGCCACCAGCGCCAGACCTGCGCAGGTGAGCACGCTGCCGAGGTACAGCGGCAGCCGGTAGCCGCTGCGACGCAGCAGGAAGACCGCCAGCAGCGAAGTGCTCACTGCAGCCAGACCTTGCGCAGTGAGCAGACTGCCGGCACCGACTGCGCTGATGCCGTAGCGGCTGGCAGCATACAGCGGCATCAGCGCCGTGCCGCCGATGATGAAACCGCTGAAAATCAGATTGATCAGGTTGATGGTGCCGAAATACTGGCCGTAGATCAGCTGCGGAGCGATGAACGGTGCCGTGCTGCGCCGAATGTGGCCAATGAAGGCTGCGCCGCTGAGCACCGCGAGCATGCCCAGCCCGGCGACTGCACTCAACTGCCAGCCGCCCTCCTCGGCCGTCGGGCTGCCGAGCACGCTGACTGCCAGCATGCCGGCCAGCAAGCTGCAGCCGAGCAGGATCAGGCCGAACAAATCGAACGAAGTACGCTGC